>JADGRE010000276.1 GCA_017881185.1 Pseudomonadota bacterium
TCTAGGCCTCGGCGACTCCCGGCCTGCCGAGCAGTTCGTGGCAGAGCAAAAGATCCCGGGCAACTTCAACAGCAACAGCTACGCGGCCATCTCGGGCACGCTGATCGCGCAGCAGTACCTGCAAGCCGCCGAGAAGCTGGCGGCGGGTGCGGTGGCAACGGGGCTCGAGCGGCTTTTGCCGTGTGCCCCCGCAGCGGACGAGGCTTGCGCGCGACAGTTCATCGGCGACTTCGCCGCGCGTGCGTTCCGCGGGCAGCTCGACGACCCCGAAGCGGCAGCGCTCTTGCAGCTGTACAAGGACGTGAGCGGAGCCTTCGACTTCGCGACCGGCATCGAGGCGGTGATCACCTCCGTGCTGACGTCGCCGCGCTTTCTGTTCGTGCTCGAGCTCGGTGCACCCGGGGCGAGTCCGAGCCAGGCGAATGGCGCGGTCCAGCTGACACCGCTCGAGCTGGCGACCCGCCTGTCGCTCTACCTGTGGCGCTCGCTGCCGGACCCCGCGCTCGTGGCGGCGGCGAAGGCCGGCCAGCTCGGCAGCGCCGACGAGCTGGAGGCGCAGGCTACACGCATGCTCGCCGACCCACGCGCGACGGGCGCGCTGCAGGATTTCGCCAACCAGTGGCTCGACGTGGAGAACGTCGACGCCGTGACCAAGGACACCATGCTCACGCGCTGGACGCCGGCGCTTGCCAAGGCGCTGCATACCGAGACGCTGACGACCTTCAGCTCGACCGTGCTCGCGGCCAGCGACGGCTCACTTACGGACCTCTTGACCTCGCCGTACTCGTACATCGATCGCGAGATCGGCGATTCGGGTATCTACGCGGGCGCCAAAGGCGCAGCCGGTGCGGACTTCGTGCGCACTCGCGTCGATGACGCGAGCAATCCGCGCAGCGGCGTGCTCACGAGCGCGGCCGTGCTGGCCAGCCACGCGCACACGTCGCTGCAATCGCCGGTCTTGCGCGGTCGGCTGGTGCGCCAGCAACTGCTCTGCGAGCCTGTGCCAGCTCCGCCTGCAGCCATCGACGGGGTGCCCATCCCTCCGCCGCCCAGCGCGCTCATGCCGGGCGATAGCGTGCGTGGCAAGTACGAAGCGCACGAGCGAGACCCGCGCTGCAGCGGCTGCCACCAGCTGATGGATCCCATCGGCTTCGGCTTCAATCACTACGACGCAACCGGTGCGTACATGGCCAGCGACCCCGGGTCGAGCACGTCGATCGACGCCAGCGGCCGCTTCGTTCCGTCGAGCGCTGGTGATCTCTCCGGCACGTTCACGGATGCGGCCGGCCTGATTTCGCAGCTCGCCGCCAGTCCCCGCGCGAGCCAGTGCTATGCGCTGCAGCAGCTGCGCTACGCGCTCGGTCGCGTGGAGACCGGCGCCGACGCATGCGCTGCTAAGCAGCTCTACAGCGACTTCGCCGCCAGCGGCTTCAAGCTGCGGCGACTGCTGATCGCTGTGATCCGCAGCGACGCGTTTCGGTACCGAAGCGCGCTGCATCCCGGGAGCGCTTGCCAATGAACCAGACCGCGCTGAAACGTCGCCGTTTTCTGCAGGCCGTGGGCGCCACCGCGCTCAGCTATCCGTTCCTGCGTGGGTTGCCGAGCTACGCCGCCGCTGGCGACAGCGTGCCGACGTACCTGATCTTGCTCTTCACGCCCTGTGGCGTGGTTCGACACAAGTGGGGTGCGACCGATGCGGGCGGCAACAGCGTCGCCGCTCCCGGGCCGGGCCAAGCGCCCGCGTCGGTGCGCTCGTTCGCGTTTCGCGACTCGCTCGCCCCGCTAGCGCCCGTGCAGAAGAGCGTGATCCTGCTGGACGGACTGAAGGTTGCGGCCGCGAACGGCTCGCACGAAGCCGGGATGGCCGCGCTCTGGACCGGGCTAACGACCTCGGGCAATCCCGCGACCGGGCCGAGCGTCGATCAGCTGATCGCCGCCCAGCTGGGGGCAGGGCGCCCGTTCAAGTCGATCGAGCTGATGGTGCGCAGCTCGATCGATTTCACCGACCGCGAGGTGAAGACGCGCATGATCTACGACGCCAGCGGCTCGTACGTGGATCCGCACGACGATCCGGTCGAGGCCCGCAACACGCTCTTCCCGACGCTGACCGGCACGCGGATGAGCACGGCTCCCGACAAGACCGAGCTCATGCGTCGCAAGCTCTTCACGCAACTCAATGCGGAGCTCGGCGCGCTGCAGCCGCGGCTGTGCACCGAGGACCGGCAGCAGCTGCAAGCTCTGCAGGACTCGTGGAACGCTCTGCAAGCGCAGCTCGCGGCCGCCGCCAGCGCGTCGCAAGCGTGCTCGCCCCCCGACGCCGCGCCGAGCGGCTATCTCTCGCCTTCCATCGACTTCCCCACCAGCGCTCGGCTGCAGATGGACATCCTGGCGCTCGCGCTGGCGTGTGATCTCACTAGGGTCGCGAGCCTCCAATTCTCCACGGCCACCAGCCAAGTCACCCACAGCTGGCTCGGCGCCGCACAGACCGACACGCACCACAACTACTCGCACCAGGGGCCGACCTCGCTCTATGCGCTCGGCGCCGATCTCTACAACCCCGCAAACGCTGCGATGTACACGAACCTCGCGCAGCAGCTGGCCATCGACAACTGGTACGCCAAGCAAGTCGCCTATCTCGCGCAGAAGCTCGCTAGCCTGACGAGTGTCGCGGGCGGCAGCTTGCTCGACAAGTCCGTGATCTGCTGGGGCAACGAGCTCGACATGGGTGCAGCCCACAATCACGACGACACACCATTCGTCTTGATCGGCGGCGCCAACGGCAAGCTCGCGACCCAGCAGTTGCTGCGTTTTCCGCTCAAGCTCGATGCGGACCCCAGCACCAGCGGCGTCGTCGATCGAACCCACAACGATCTGCTGATCACGCTGGCGCAAGTCATGGGTGTGCAGCTGTCGAAAGTAGGCGACGCACAGTACTGCACCGGCCCGATCACACAGATCCTGGCCTGACGGCACGGGGTCGTCTGCGCTAATTAGTATGTCTGCGGGCGGCGACGAATGCGACGGCGTAGACCGAGCAAGAAGATGGTCGCCAACCCGCCGAGCGGCGCCGCGCTGCCGGAGCCGGCGTGGAGTCGAGTCACCGAGCACAAGCCGCCGGACTTGGACTTCTTAGGTGCGACCTGCACCGCGCCATCAGTCAGGTAGGTGCCTGCGTCCGTGGTCACGTCCGTGCTCGCAGCGTCTTTGTCAGCAGCCGCTGCTGCGTCGCGCGTCGAGGTCGAGCCGCTGGCATCGACACCTGCATCGGTGACGTGGTTGACATGACCCGCGTCGGCCACGTTCTTGACACCTGCATCCGTGCCCGCGTCGACCGACGGCACGACTCCGGCGTCTTCCTCGATTGGCGTCGGCAGCGGCAACAAGAAGTTGTCGAATACGTATTGGCCAATGGTCTGTCCAAGCGTCAGCCCCGCTGCATTCGCGTGCTGAAAGTGGATGCCACCGTAGATGCGACTGCGTCCATTCTCCTTCGCCGACTGCCACAAGCTCGCGAACACGCGCGTCGTGTCGGGCAGTGAGTCGGAGGCGACCGAGAAGTCCACCTCGTCGCCGAACCAGTTCGCGAGCACGATCGCGGCTGCAGCACCCGTGGTGCTGTGACCGCTCGGGTATTCGGGATGGGGAGGGGTTTCGAGCAGCGGCAACCACGCGGCGTCTTCGGTGGTGCCTGCGTTGCCGTCGTCGGTCGGACTGGTGATCGCGGTGATCGGGCGCCAGGCGCCGTAGGTGTACTTCGCATCCCAGGCGGCGATGCGCGAGTCTGCGATCGCAATGTTGAGCAGCGCGAACAAGCGCGCGTTGTCGAACAGTGACAGGCCACGTGCGGCAGAGATCTGACGCGCGATGGCGTTGTACGGGATGTAGGTTGGAAACACCCAGAACTGCGCGATCGTGCTCTGCTCTGCTGTGCGCGTGGAACCGGTCGCCGCACCGAGCGAGCGCACTTCCTCGAAGGCAGTGGCGTACGCAGCCGTGGTGATGTCCGGCGGCGCGGCAGGGCGATAGGCGTCGCCGCTTGGGATCGCAAACGGGGCGACGCCGCCCCAACCTGGATCTTGAGCCGCCGCGTTCTTCGGCGGCGTCGGGCGCCACTTGCCGAGCGTGCTCGGATCACCCGGGTATGCCGGAGCATTCAACGAGCCGTCGGAGCCTGCAGCCCGCAGCTGCAAGATGTCTCCAGCCGCCGCCTGCCCGAGCGCGACGCCGTTGTCTCGCGCGGCGCCGCTAGGAAGCTTCTGCAGATCCTTGGCGAGCTGCTGGTTGAGCGCCGTGCGCTGCGCCGGGAACAACACCACGAGCGCGTAGTTGGCTGCCGCGAGCGCGGCCGCTTCTGGCGACACCGGGCTCGGCACGATGAGCTTGGCGTGGTAGGGCTCGTACTTGCCTTCAATGGCACTGAGCGCCTCGTACACGGCGATCTGCGTGATCGCCAGTGCGCGGCTCGCCGTGTTCGGTGTGAGGTTTGCCGTCTTGGTCGCCTGGATCGCGATCTGATTCCATTGCGTCACCACGTCCGCGCGTGCGCTGCTGCCGAAGCCGAGCAGGAACAACAGCGAGCCGAGCGCGACATTACGATAAGACACCATGACTTCTCCTTCAGTACCGTGCCGCGTGCGTGCGCGGGTGTTGCTCCGCGCATCCGGCGCGGCGTGGTGGAACCGGTGCTGGCCAACAAAGCACGCAGCGTGCCAGCGTCGCGAACAGGCCCGCGCAGCCAAATCTCCCCGCAATTCGAGACCACCCAGCAATGAGCCTCGAAGTGCGCGGTCGCCGTTACCGGGAGTGCCGTCATCCATCACGGGCTCGCTCACGACGACCAGCAAAGATCACGGATGCTTGCGCTCAGTCGGCTACGTGCAACCGATAGTGTTGCCAGCCCACGCCGCCGCGATCGTCGCGCAGCACCACCCATAGGTCGACGCCAGCGCGCTGGGTGGGCGCCGTCCACGTGTTGTCGCTGGAAGTCGCGCTGGCCTCGGCGTCGCTGCGGCCAGTGCGCGCGGCGCCGAAGCTGCCTGCGGTGGAGAACCACGCCACGTGCATGCTCTCGCGCCGCATGAGCAGGCGCCGGCTGCCGCGGTCGAAGTACAGGTAGGGCTCGGCGCCGCTGCAGCCGTTGGCGGCCGCGCAGTCCGGCCTGCAGCTCATGCGCGTCTCTTGATCGCCGCACACGCCATCACCACACTCGTTGCCTGCCGTGCATTGGCTCCAGCTGGCACGCAGCGTGAGCTTCTCGCCTGGCTTGACCTGGAGCGGCTGAGCCTGCATGCCCGTGGTATCCGCTGGCGTGATGAGTTCTTCGCTCGTGCCACGCACCACGGCCAGCGCCGCAAGCGCCGGATTCTGGTTGGGCCGATAGCGGCGAGTGAACTCGGCGGATTGCGACTGCGTCACCCCCGCGAGCGTGCAGCTGATCCGCGTCTCGAAGATCGAGGCGCGCTGCGTGTCGTGGTCGAGCACCCGCACGGGCTGGTAGAAACCACCGGTGGGATCGGGATCGGCCGGGCGCCCTGCTGGCTCGCCCTCTTTCGCCGACCCGGGCTCGGGCCCGAACAGGCGGCAGGTGTCGTTGGGGATGGTCGCCGTCACCGGCTGCGCGGGTGCAAGCGGCACGATGGCGTCACCTTGCGCTTGCAAGCACGCGCGGTTGATCGGTCCGAGCTCGGCGAGCGACTTGCGGTCTACGCACAGCGCCCAGTCGAGCGCCGTGCCGTCGGCGGAACCCGAGCCGTCGGCGTAGAGCACGCGTAGCTTCACACTCTGCCGTGGCGCCGCCTCGGCGGGCTCGGCGGCGATCGCCAGCACGCGCGGCGTGGACACCAGCGTGTCG
Source organism: Pseudomonadota bacterium (assembly GCA_017881185.1). Lineage (GTDB taxonomy): Bacteria > Myxococcota_A > Polyangia > Polyangiales > JAFGIB01 > JADGRF01. The sequence continues at coordinate 5,852 of JADGRE010000276.1, forward strand.
GTTTCTTCCACCGTCGGCACGCATCCGAGCACGCCCACGACTGCAACCGCCCAGAACCATGTGCGCTGCGTTTGCATCAGAACGACCACCTCACGCCTGCGACCGGCAAGATGGGCAGGCTCGTGATGTACTTCTTCTTCGTGTAGTTGCTGTTGTAGAC
>JADGRE010000277.1 GCA_017881185.1 Pseudomonadota bacterium
TAAGCACGCGACTGTCTCGGTTCGCCGTGCGCACCAACGCTCCGGCCGGCGGTGCCCGCCAGCCGGAGTCGGCGTCAGAGCGAAGTTTCGAGCTTGTCGATGCGCGTCTCCAGGCGCGCTACCTCGGTGTCCAGGCGTGTCTTGAAGGCTGTGGCCTTGGTCGCGCCTTGGTTGTCGATGGCCGCGAGCTCCGTGGTGAGCTCATCGCGCTTGGCCTGCACCTGCATGATGCCAGTCTCGAAGCTGGCCTGGGCCTTGGGCGAGGCCTTCTGCGCCTTGACGCGCGCACCATCGATCTTGTTGTTCAGACCGTCGATCTTCTTCTGACCCCACACGCGAACCTCGGCCTTGTCGGCCACGACGTCGGCGTTGTCTTCGCGGATCTTCTCGTTGGCATTGGCCTGCACTGCTGCGTTGTCGTGGCGGGCGTCCTGCTGCGCCTCGGCGATCTTCTTGTCCGCGCCGACCACGGCTTCGTCGGCTTTCTGCGTGGCCGTCGTGGCGGTCTTTGCGGCTTCTTGCTGGGCGTTGTCGATGGTCTTCTGCGCTTGTTGGTTGTTGATGTTGATGTCGTGCGTGGCTTCCTTCTGCGTTTGGACCGCGTCGGTGTGGGCCTCTTCCGGCGTACGGTTGCAGGCGCCTGCAGCAAGCGAGCCACCGCAAAGCGCGGTGATGATGAGAATGGTCCGAATACGAGTCATGCAATGATCTCCGTCGTGGAACGTGGGTGATGTGTGGTGTGCTCTACCACTGCAAGCAACGAGACCAGTGCAAGCAATGAGCCAACGCCTGTCGCGCCGCCAAACCAGGCTTGCTTCGGGCCGCCCTGCGCCCGCGCGGCGTTTGTGTCTCGCCCGATGGGGCGGTCGTGCGTGCTGCGCTTAGAGCCGATCTCAATACCCGTTCGCGGCGGCTTTCGGGCGGGACGGGCCCGAGCGCTGCGTTGCGCGACCTCGAAATACATTGAGTATTCCTTCGGTCACGCGCCTTGCGCTCGGGCCCGTCGCGCTCCGAAATCCACTCGCTCAGGGCATTGAGATCGGCTCTCAGTGCAGGTCCAGCAGCGTCGGCTGAGCTGCTCGCCTGGCCACCGGTGCGCCCGTGAAGTGACTTGGGTCGAACGCGTCCACGGCAATCACCTCGTCGCGCAAGCGTTCGGCCTCGAGCACGAGCTTGTGCTCCCCGTCGCTGATCACTCCGGCATCGACGGCCCAGCTCAGCGCCTCGCCTTGCTGCAGCGTCTGCAGCGAGCGCGCGCGCCGCGCCTCGCGTACCTTCGATTTGATGCTCAGCGCCGTCGCCACCTTGTGCAGCACGGCTTCCAGGCGTCCGAGTCCGGCCTCTTGTTCCGCGGGAATGAAGATGTCCCGGGTCAGGTCCGCACGCGTTTGCCGGTCGTCGAGGAGCGACTGCGCGACCTGCGCGCCGAGGGCGTCGCTGGGGCCTGGGTGTCGCGAGCCAAATGGAAACACCAGCAGGTGCAGCAGCCACGCCGCGGGGCGATTGGGCAGGTTGTCGAGCACACCGGCGAGCGCTTCGTGAACACGCTGCACCGCGTACTCGCACGACCAGCGCAACAGTGGTTCGTCGGCCACGCCTTGATGCTCGTCGTGGCAGCGCTTGAGCGCGGCCGAAGCCAGGTACAGATGCCCCAAGGCGTCGGCCATGCGTCCGGTGATCTTCTCGCGTCGCTTGAGCTCGCCGCCCAGCGTCGCCATCGCAAAGTCAGCGACCAGCGCAAACGCTGCCGACAGCCGCGTGAGTTGCTGCAAGTACTCTCGTTGCGGTCCTGCTCCGGGCACCCGTGCGAAGCGGCCGCCCGTCAGAGCCAGGCCGAAGGCACGCAGCATGTTCTTGAGCACGAAGCCGAGGTGTCCGAAGAACGCGGCATCGAAGGCGACCAAGTCGTTGTCGGCCACGGCGGCCATCTCGCGCTGCGCGTACGGATGGCAGCGGATCGCACCCTGCCCGAAGACGATGAGTGTGCGCGTGAGGATGTTCGCACCCTCGACGGTGATGCCGAGCGGTGCGGCGGCGTAGGCTCGCTCGAGCATGTTGCGCGGCCCACGAGAGATGGCTGCGCCACCCAAGATGTCCATCGCGTCGGCGAGGACCTTGCGCATCAGCTCGGTCGAGTAGCACTTCACCATGGCCGACACCACGGCGGGCTTCTCGCCAGCGTCGACGGCGCCGGCCGTCAGCACGCGCGCCGCGTTCATCATGTAGGTGAGCCCGCCGATACGAGCCAGCGGTTCTTCGATGCCCTCGAAGCGCCCGATCGGCAGATTGAACTGCTCGCGAACGGTCGCGTAAGCACCTACGACGCGAGTCGCCAGCTCCGCGGCACCGACCGAGAGCGCAGGCAGAGAAATCGAGCGACCCGCGGACAAGCTTTCCATCAACATCCGCCAGCCTTGCCCAGCCATCTGTGGTCCGCCGACGATGAAGTCCAGTGGCACGAACACGTTCTTGCCGCTGTTCGGACCGTTCTGAAACGGAATGCCCAGTGGATCATGCCGCTGACCGATCTCGATGCCTGGCAGTCGGGATGGAATCAGGGCAACCGTGATGCCCAGCTCTTCTTTGTCACCGAGCAGCTTCTCGGGGTCGCGCAGCTGGAACGCCAGCCCGATCAAAGTCGCGACGGGCGCGAGCGTGGTGTAGCGCTTGTGCCAGTTGAGGCGCATGCCGAGCACCGAGCGTCCTTCGAACTCGCCACGGCAGACGATGCCCAAGCTCTCGGTCGCGGCCGCATCGCTGCCGGCTTCTGGACCGGTGAGCGCGAAGCACGGAATCTCGAGTCCCTGCGCCAAGCGCGGCAGGTAGTGCTGCTGTTGTTCGGGCGTGCCGTAGTGCAGCAGTAGCTCCGCCGGACCGAGCGAATTGGGAACCATCACGGTGACCGCCGCGGTGACGCTGCGGCTGGCGAGCTTGGTCACCACCGCTGAGTGCGCCGCCGCCGAGAACCCGAGCCCGCCGTATTGCTCGGGGATCACCATCGCAAAGAAACGGTGCTGCTTGATGAAGGCCCAGACCTCCGGTGAAAGATCCCCGTCTTGCAGCACGCGCCAGTCGTCGACCATGCGGCACAAGGTCTCGACGGGGCCATCGAGAAACGCCCGCTCTTTGATGGAGAGCGCCCGGACGTCGAAGTCGAGCAGCTTCTGCCAGTTGGGCGAGCCTGAGAAGAGCTCGGCGTCCCACCACACGGTGCCCGCCTGCAGCGCGACGCGCTCGGTCTCACTCATGCGTGGAAGCAGCCGCGACATGACACGAAAGATCGTCGGTGTGATGAGTCGCCTGCGCAACGGTGCGACGCCCAAGCACGCACCTACTGCCAGCACGGCCGTCCCCCACGACGCGAACATGATCGTCTGCATGTCTGGTCCTCTTTTCGAAAGTTAGCTCCGGACCACGCAAGGGTTGGGCCAGAACAGAGAGCGCGCGCGGTTTGGGACGTGTCTGTAGGCGCGGTGGGGCGTTCTTGTCATCGCGCAGCGGTGGGTTGTGCGCGGTCGGCCGCTGCTTGCTGCCCCGATGGGGCCTGTTTTGGGCTGGCTCGATGCTTGCTCTGTGCGGAGCCGCGATTGCAGAACGATTCGCTTTCGGTGCCCGAGCTGAGTGCTTCACGCACGGCGACCGAATGCACGCGCAGGAGACATGACCCATGAAAGCCTTTCCCTATCAACTGCTAGCGACCAGCGTCGCGGTAGCAGCCCTCAGCTTGGCGGGTTGCGCGCAAGCGCCCCAGGTACCGCAGGTCACTGCCACACAAGCGCCGCTGTTCGATGATCTCGCCAAGCAGTGCGGCCTGCAGTGCGACGCCAAAGGCGTGGCCGACGGCAACGCCCAGATCTCTGGCGTGGCCTCGGTCGATGCGTTCTTTGCTTCGGTCGTGAGCTTCCAAGCCGCCGGTTCGGGCGCGGCAGACGACCTGAACGCTCAGCTGGCCGCGATTCGCGCGGACTTCGGCATCGCCGAGACCGCCGACTTCGCGACCTCGCTCAAGGCGCAGGTGGCTGCAAACCTCAATGGAAACCTGCGTGTGGAAGCCGAGCCGGCGAAGTGCACGGTCGACACCCAGGTCACCCTGGAAGCCACGGCGCGCTGCGATGCATCGGTCGATCCGGGCAAGGCCGTGTTGGCCTGTAAAGGCGAGTGTCAGTTGCACGCCAACGCCCAAGCGAAGTGCGATGCCGATGCGGATCTGGAGTGCACGGTTGCCGCACCGAAGGTGAGCTGCGCCGAGCAATGCAAGGGCAGTTGCCAGGTCGATCTCGCTGCTGCCGCCAAGTGCGACGGCTTGTGCGACGGGACCTGTGCTGGCGGCGGTTGCGACGGCTATGCGAAGGACAAGGCCGGCAAGGTGCGGGCGCACGGTCATTGCTCCGGCATGTGCACGGGCTCGTGCAAGACTGAGCTGGCAGCGGCTGCGAAGTGTCAGGGGCAGTGCGAGGGTGAGTGCACCACGCAAAACCCGGCTGCGGGCTGCAAGAATCAGCTGCACGCCAGCTGCAAAGCCAAGGCGAACGCGATGGTCAAGTGCGAAGGTCGCTGCGAGGGCGAGTTCGTGCCACCCAAGGCGAAGGCCGAATGCGAAGCCAGCGCCACGGCCGATGCGAAGCTGAACGTGCTGTGCACGCCACCGCGCTTGGCGATCGTCTACGAGCTCAAGACTGTCGTCAGTGGCTCGGCCGAGGCGACCGCGCAAGCCAAGTTCGTCGTTGCGTTGGGTAGCTTGCAGGTGCGGCTGCCGACCTTGCTGGCGTCGCTCAAGCGCGCGCACAGCATGTCCGAAGCAGGCGCGGGCCTGATCGTGGCCGCGCACGATGCCGTCAAGGCGTCGATCAACCTCACACTCAAGGGCGATCTCAAGCCCAAGCAGGCGATTGGTCTCGCTTGTGCCGTCACCCAACTGGACGACGTCGACACCGCTGTCTCGGGCACGAGCGACAAGCTCACTGCCAGCTTCAGCCAATGCGCGAGCGTCACTGCGGCGTTCGGTCTGACCAGTTGAATCGATCCATGAATTCCGGAGATAGACAGATGAAACATTTCAATACTCACTGGCTTGGTCTGATCGTCGTGGGCGCTCTGTCCACTGCGCAGATCGGCTGCAACACGGACTTGAGCAAGCTAGCGGACAACGCGGGAGACGGCGGTGTGTTAGGCAACGTGGCGAGCGGCCTCGCCGAGCAGTGCGGTCTCCAGTGTCCCACGGACGGCATTCTGAAGGGCAACGCCGCGATCTCGGGTGTCGCCTCGGTGGATGCTTTCTTTGGCGCGGTGGTCAACTACCAGACCGCTTGCGACAGCGTCAGCAGCGGCATCGAAACCCAGCTCGATGGCATCAAAGCCGACTTCGACCTGGCAGCGAATGCAAACCTAAAGACCGAGCTCGCAGCGAAGATCAAAGCGAACCTCGTTGGCGGACTTAGCGTGAAAGCTGAGCCTGCGAAATGCGTCGCCGACGTGCAAGCCGTGGTGAAAGCCGAGGCGAGCTGTGACGCTACCGTGAAGCCAGCCAAGATCATGGTGGCTTGCAAGGGCACCTGCACCGCCAGCGCCAGCGCCAGCGTGAGTTGCGAGTCCACTTCGACCTTGAAGTGTACGGCAGTGGCACCCTCGGTCACCTGCATGGGCGATTGCCAGGGCAGCTGTACCGCGAAGTTGACCGCCGCCGCCAGCTGCGCGGGCACCTGCGAAGGTACCTGCAGTGGTACCTGCTCCAGCTACGTGAAAGACGCCAACGGCGTGCTCAGCTGCAATGGCCAATGCGATGCCATGTGCACCGGTTCGTGTCGTGAAGAGCTGGCTGTCAGCGCCAAGTGCAGCGGCACCTGCGATGGAGAATGCACGGTCAGCGGCGGCTCGGCCTCGTGCAGCGGCAGCGTGCGATCTTCGTGCGAAGCAAAGGCCGGCGCCATGGTGATGTGCGACGGGCAATGCGACGGAGAGATCCAGCCACCCAAGGCCAAGGCCGAGTGCGAAGCCAGCGCGAGCGCAC
>JADGRE010000278.1 GCA_017881185.1 Pseudomonadota bacterium
GCTGTTGCAGGCGCTCGAGCAGGCGATGCGGGTCGCTTTCCACCTGCAGTAGACCGCGGTGCTGCTCGCGCACGAAGCCAGTGGCGTGCATGTGCTCGATGAACTGTAAGAACGCGTCGAAGTAGCCGGCCACGTTGAAGAGCGCGCAGGGTTTGTGATGCAGGCCGAGCTGGGACCAAGTGACCACCTCGGTCAGCTCCTCCAGCGTGCCGAAGCCGCCTGGCAGCGCAACGAAGGCATCGGCGCGCGCAGCCATGGTGGCCTTGCGCTCGTGCATGCCGCTCACCACGATGAGCTCGGTCAGCCCGGCGTGCGCCACTTCCAGCTCCACCAGCCGCTGCGGGATCACGCCGATGACCTCGCCGCCGCGCGCGAGCACACGGTCGGCGAGCACGCCCATCAGCCCGCGGTGTGCGCCACCGTAGACGAGGCCGAGGCCCTGCTCCACCAGAGCATCGGCGAAGTCGACCACCGCGTCTTGATACAACGCTGCGTTGCCGCTGGCCGAGCCACAGAACACGCATACGCGCTTCATGTTCCGTCGTCCTCCCAGGCGCTGCGGATGCTGCCCATGGCTTCGGCTGCGTCCATGAAGCGCCGGTAGTAGTCCACCGCGCCCAGCGTGCCACTGTCCCCCACCACCATGAGAAAGCGCTTGGCGCGCGTCAATGCCACGTTCATGCGACGCTCGTCGCGCAGGAAGCCCACTTCGCCGCTGTCGTTGCTGCGCACCAGATCTACGATGATCGCCTCTTTCTCGCGGCCCTGAAAGCCGTCGACCGTGCCGATCTCGAGGCCGGCCTCGACGCTGTCGCGCAGGGCGTCACGCAAGAGGCGCGCTTGCGCCTCGTAGGGCGTGATGACGGCGAGCTGCTCCGGGGAAAGCCCGCGCGCGAGCAGCCTGCGCGCTTCCAGCACCACGCGCTCGGCCTGCCCGGGGTTCTTGGTGCTGGGGTCGTCTTCGCTGCGCTCTTCGGTCCAGCCCTTGCCTGAGCAATCGAGAAACACGAGCGGGCCGGGGCGCAAGGGATCGGGCGCGATGCCTGGCAGATCGGCCAGAGTGCGTGCCGCCACCTCCGGCGCTGCCACGAGCTTGCCGCCGTACATGCTCTCGGAAGGGAAGCGCATCAGGTCGGCATGCATGCGGTGCTGCACCTCCAGCATGCGCAGCACCTTGTCGCCATGCCGCTCGGCCAAGCGTTCGAACAAGGTGGTGCCGAGTCCTTGGCGCGCCGCGCTCTCGTCGATGACGGTGGGTGGCAGCTGACACGGATCGCCCGCCAATACGGCGCGTTTGCCCTGCAAGAGAGCGCACAGCGCTATCGGGTCGACCGCTTGCGTGGCCTCGTCGAGCACCACGCGGTCGAACGCGAGCTCGCCGAGAATGCTGGAGTCGGCGCCCGCGGCGGTGGCACAGATCACCTTGGCTTGCGCAAACTCCCACTGACGCGCGAGCTCGAGCTGCGCACGAGCTTCGGCTTGCAGGCGCCGCGCTTCGGCCAAGAGCGCGCGACCCTCGGCGTGGTCGAGGCTGCCGCGCGCTCGCCGCCGCTGCACGCGGGTGCGCAGCTCCACGGCTTCGGCCATCCAGCGCTTGGCGAGCTTGCGCGCATCGCTGTGGTCGATCTTCGCATCCAGCGTGGAGGCCTCTACCGCCGGTGCGACGCGCGCCGGGTGCCCCAGGCGCAGTACGGGCACGTCCACCGCCAGCAACCGCTCGGCGAGGTTGTCGACTGCAGTGTTGCTGGCCGCCGTGACCAGCACGCGCTCGCCGCGGCGCAGCGCCTGACGCACCACCTCCACGAGCGTGCGCGTCTTGCCGGTGCCGGGTGGGCCGTGGATCAGCGCCAGATCTTGTGCCTCCAGCGCGAAACGCACGGCCTCGCGTTGACTCTGGTTCAGCCCGCGATCGAGGAAGTCTTCGTCGCGCGGACCATGCAGCTGATGGCTGTGCTCTGGCTCGGCCGCGCCGAAGACCAGCTCGCGCAGCTGGGCCGCGTCGCTCTTGCTCGGTGCGTCGCGCAGGCGCGACAGCGCGCGGGCGCCGCGCTCGAAGGTGACTTCCGGCGCCTCACGATCGAGATTGAACGCGCCGTGATCCAGAAACTCGGCGTACTCACCGGCCACCGCAACGCCTAGGCGGCCGCGACCCAGGCGCGCCACGATTCCGGGCTCGACGTGGTCGCCGTCGGACTCGCCGCTCCACAGGCGCACCGGCGCGCCCACGCCAAAGCGCAGGTCCGCGAACTTCTCCGCGCCGCGGGGCTTGAGCCACAAGAGCACGCGACCTCCCGCCACGGCGTCGGTGTCGTCCACCACCACGTCACGCAACGCGATGCCGCGCTCGACGCGCTCGGCGAGACTCAGTTGCATGCGTTCCTGCCGACGCAGAGCGCGCGTGGTGTCGCGTTCGCGCTGCCAGAGCGCTGTCAGCTGCGCGAGCGCGCGCGCGGTCTCTTCAGACAGCGACACGTCGCAGCCCCGTCACAGAAAGAACCGATGGAGCGAGGTGGTGAACACCATGAACAACGCGAACGCGATGAACGCGAGCGCCGCACCGAGCGCACGGCCCAGGTTGCGGCCGCGCCCCGCAAGCTGCCAGCGCGACGCGATCTCGGCCAGCTCGTCTTGCCGGTCGAGCGCCTGCAGGCAAGTCTGCGTCGCCTCGCGCACGCGGACGTTGGGCGGGGCGCGACGCAGGTACGACAGGGCCTCTTCGTGTTCGCCCAGCGCCGTGTTGCTGCAGCCCAAGATCTCCCAGATCTCGTCGAGCAGCGGTCGCGGCAGATGGTCGAACGAGCGCGCCTGGTGCGCGAGGCGCGAGGCTTCTTTCAACTGCCCCTCGGCCAGCGCCTTGCGGGCCTGCGCCACCAGCTCGCCCGCGTGGCGATGGCGCACGTGCACGATGCCCGAGCTGGTCTGCCCGCGCAGCGCCTGCAAGTTCTGCGAGGCGAGCATGGCCACGAGCAACCACGAGAACATCGAGGCCCCGGAACGCAGCAAGAACAAACCGAACACGCCCAGGATGGTGAGCGCGAGGTAGTGGGTGACGAGGTCGGCACGCCGGGCACCGAACAGGCGCATCACGCCCAGACGGAGCAACTGCCCGCCATCGAGCGGCCACAGGGGAATGAGGTTGAGCAAGTTCCAGCTGACGCACGGGGACACGAGCGCCACGTACGCCACGCCCACGAAGCTGCGGCTCACGGCGAAGTCGATGAGCCCGACTCGCCCGAGCAGGTACCACGCCCCGAACACCAAGAGCCCCAGGCCCAGGCCCGAGGCCGGCCCCATGGCGATGACCAGCGCCTCTTCCACGTCGCGCCCGGTGCGCTGGCGCGAGGTGAGCCCGCCGAAGCCGTGCAGCATGATCGACGGGCCTTGCCGCAGGTAGCGCGCCGTCAGCGCGTGCCCCAGCTCGTGCACGAGCAGCCCGATGGTGATGCACACCGCCCACAGCACGCCGCTCAGCGCGTCTCGATTGCTCGAGAACGACCACAGGAGCAGGAAGTACCAGGGGCTCACCGACACGGGAATGCCGGCGACCGTGAACAGGTGAAACGCATTCACGGCGGGCAGGATACGGCATGGCCCGCAGCCGAAGAAGCCGAAAAGCTCACCGAAAACGCTGGGCGATGCGCGCCTGCAGCGAGCGACCGAAGCGCCCGCGCTCGTCGAAGTGCGAAACCTCGATGACGTTGATACCGGCGTGCTCGCTCTGTAGCCCGGCTTGCACGCAGAACCACTCGCCCTCGGGTGGCCGCGACAGGTACACGGTGCAATCGGTGTTGATGTACGCGACGCGCGCGTTGCCCTGTTCGGCGGCGTCGATACTGGCCGCAGCAGCCGCGAAGTCGGAGAGCGCGCATGCCGCCGTCAGCGGCGAGCCGGGTTGACCGTCGATGAGCGGCAGCGGCATGCGAAACCAGATGGCGCGTGAGCCGGAAGACTCCCTTGGGACCCAGCGTGTCTCGACGGTGGTGTGGAAGCCGGGCGGTACCTGCGCTGGCGTGGCACCGCCGAAGAGCGACGTGGTCGGCAAGCCTTCGGGGCCGAGCGGTTTGGTGGTGTCGGTGGATTGCGGGTGGTCGGGACTCGTGCGCAGGCACAGCGCGCTCATGCGCGCGACCTCGGTGTCTGCGTGCGAAAGGCTCGCGGACAAGAGCCACAGGCGCTTGCTGCGACGCACGGTTTCCACGTTACCGATGAGCGCGGCGGTCGGCACGGGCGAGTGCAAGTCGGTGGTGATGCGCGTCAGCTGCAGGTGCGGGTCGTCGACGGCTTGTTGCACCAGGTGTGTGAGCAGACCGAGCACGGGGCCGCCGTGCAGGTGCTTCGGGTTCCACGGGCCGTGCGCGGCGGGCAGCGGGAGGTAGACGTTGCCGCCCAGGGCCGCGAACACGGCCCGGGCGGGGTCTGAGGTGGTGGGCGGCATCGCGTCGCTCAAAAGTCGAATAGCGCTTCCATGTGCTGTGACGGCGCGTTGCAGCTCGTGGCGCTGTTGATGCCGCCCCAGCTGGTGCTGGTGAGGTCGCCGCGAATGGCATAAGGGTTCGTGCACGAGTTCGAGGAGGCGCCGGCGATCAGCTCGGAGGGTCCCCCGGCCACGGAGTAGACGTACCAGGATGCGCCGTCGCCGCTGGTGCAAGCGACCGGCCCCGTGACGTTGGTGGCGAAGTTGAGCGCGATGGTCCCCGCCGACGAGCCCATGCAGGTCTTGCCGATCGGGTCGTTCGAACCGCGCAGGGTCACGCGGGTGATGGTGCGGCCGTCGGCGAGCGCGCGGGCGACCTGCAACTTGAAGTACTTCCAGTCGTTGGCTTGTGCGGTGGTCGGAGCCGACCCCATCACGAAGTCCGCACCGAACTGAATGCCGCCGTCGCGCAGGCACGGGCAGACGTCGTCGCGGTTTGCCTGGTTCGAAGAGTCACCAGGCATGACGCCGGTGCCATCACCGCCGCTGGCGCCCGAGACGCACTTGCCGGTGTACCAAGTGAGGCTGCTCGTGTTGTAGCCCAAGCCGAGCTCACGCGTGTAGCCGACAGTGTGCAGCGTGCCTCCGTTGTCCCAGGCGGCGGGGTTTCCAGTGTCGAAGAAGAGCTGCGTGATGTCGGTCGAGTTTGGGCCGCCTAGCGCGCTGCACGAGGTGTTCGCCCAACCGAAGGGTCCAGCGTTCGCAACCTCGGCCGCAAGGTTGCTGCCATTGGGTATCGAGCTACAGACCTGATCGCAAGTCTTGCCACCCGCACCCAGGTACCAGGCGTAGCCGTAACGCTCGCGCGGACCTGCCATCACGTTGGCCCCGCCAGCGCTCGCGGGGGGCGGCAACACACCGTTGCCGCAGTAGCGCATGCTGCAACCTGGCGGTGCAGGCAGTTGGTACACGTAGCTGTTGCCTGGGCCGCAGGCCAGCACGTTGACGCTCTTCGTCCAGTTGCAAGTCTTGCCCGACCAGTTGAAGCAGGCTTGCTTCGCCTGAATGCCTTGAGCCAGTGTGGGGTGGGTGCCGTTGAGCCAGCCACCCGCGCTCGTGCCGCAGCGGTAGTCGTTTGCTGCGATGGACGAGGGGTAGTCGGCCATGGCGTTGCCAGCCGGGCCGCTGAAGCGGAACCAGTGGGTGCCGTCGAAGTTCTGATCGCCGTTCCCATCGCCGTTGTCACACAGCGGGCCGCTCGGTTGGCGGATCAGCGAGGAGCGGTCGGCCGTGTTCAGCGGGATCGTGGTGCCGAGCAAGCACGGGTCGCAGCCGTCGGCGACGGTGTTGCCGTTGCTGTCGACCTTGTCGTCGTAGCCAGGGCACTTGTCGCAGCCGTCGGCGAAGCCGTCCCAGTCGCTGTCGGCGGCGTCGTCGAAGCCGGGGCACTTGTCGACGGGGTCGCAGGCGCCGTCGTTGTCGGTGTCCACGCAGGGCTCGAGCTGGCAGGTCTTGGTGCAGCCGTCGCCGTTGACGGCGTTGCCGTCGTCGCACTGCTCGCCCATGACCATCAGCGTGCT
>JADGRE010000279.1 GCA_017881185.1 Pseudomonadota bacterium
ACCGCCGAAATCCTCAATCGCGACTGTGCGTGCATCTCGCTCGACAGTGCCGCGCTCCAAGGGCTACTCGACCAGGGCTCCCCGCACGCCGATCTCTACGCGTCGATTCTGAAGCATCAGCCCCATCTGTTCGCGTCGGTGCCGGTGTTTCTCGCGCGCCGGCATGTCGATGCCATGCTCGCGATCGTGCGCGCCGTCGAGTCCGCCGTGCGCACGCCCCGCTACCGCGATGCCGCGCTCGCCCGCGCCCCAGCGATTGCGCAACACGACTTTGGTCCGCTCGGCGTCTTCTACGGCTACGACTTCCACCTGGGCGACGACGGTCCCAGGCTGATCGAAATCAACACGAACGCGGGTGGCGGCCTGCTCAACGCCGTGCTCGCGCGCGCGCAAAGGGCTTGCTGCTCCGAGCTGGAAGGCATGCTGCCTAGCCACGCGTCACTCGACGCGGTGCAGGAGGGCTTCGTCGCGATGTTCCGGCGGGAATGGTCCCTGCAACGTGGTGATGCACCCTTGCGCAGCATCGCCATCGTCGACGACGCACCGAGCACGCAGTACCTCTACCCCGAATTCCTGCTCTTCCAAGAGCTGTTCCGCCGCGCCGGCTTGCAGGCCTCGATCGTGGCGCCCGAAGCGCTGCGCTTCGATGGCGCGCACTTGCTGGGCGCGGGCGACACGGTCATCGACCTCGTCTACAACCGCCTCACCGATTTCTACCTGGAGGCCGCGCCCCACGCGGCGCTGCGCCAGGCCTATGAGCAAGGCGTCGTGGTGCTCACCCCGCATCCGCGCGGTCACGCGCTCTACAGTGACAAGCGTCACCTCAGCTGGCTGAGCGATCGGGCCCTGCTGCAAGCGCTCGGCGTGCCAGCCGATGCAATCGACGTGCTCGTGCACGGCGTGCCGCACAGCGTGCTGGTCACGGACGACAACCGCGCCGAGCTGTGGACCAATCGCAAGAAGCTCTTCTTCAAGATGACGCACGGCTACGGCGGCAAGGCGGCGTACCGCGGCGACAAGCTCACCACCGGCGCCTGGACCGACATGGCCCAGCGGCAGTACATTGCGCAAGCGCTCGTGAAGCCGAGCGAACGCACCATCGAAGTCGATGGGCAGCGCGTGCCACTGAAGCTCGATCTGCGCGTGTACGTGTACGATGGACAAGCGCAGCTGTTGGCGGCACGCTTGTATCAGGGGCAAACCACGAACTTCCGCACACCGGGTGGTGGGTTCGCGCCGGTGTTCACGGAAGCTGGGTGAACGCCGCCACGTTGCAGCGAGCTTGACTCGCAGCTCCGGTTGCCGGAGTACGACGTCGTCGTTGCTGCGAAGGCGTACATCGGACCTGTCGCACCGTGATGGGTGCCAGGCGCACGAACACCACCGCCGGATCGGAGGTTGGAAGCTCGCATCGGCCGTGCTCGCACACCAACACCGTCGCAGCCCCACTGGAGCGTAGCCTTGCGAGCCAAGCCGCGACGGCCGCCATCAAGGCAGTCCGGCCAGCGCACGCTCGAGTCGCGCACCCACTTCGCGCGCCAGCTCGGCCAAAGCAGGCGCTTGCGCGCCGGCGCCGAGCGTCTGCATCGGATCGATCGCGCCGACCACGGCCTTGCCCGCGTCGGATTCGTAGAGCGCCACGTTACAGGGCAGCAGCACACCGATCCGGGGGTCTGCTTGCAGTGCCTTGTGCGCAAACGTCGGGTTGCACGCGCCAAGGATGCGATAGCGCCTAAAGTCTACGCCGAGCTTGGCCTTGAACGTTGCCTTCAGGTCGATCTCGGTGATGACGCCGAAGCCCTCTTTCTTGAGCTCTTCCGGGAGCCGGGCCAGAGCCTCGTCGTAGCTCATCGACAGCTCTCGAAAGTGACCGTGCGTGAAGGTGCTTTCCATGACCGTGAGATCTCCTCGTGCGTTAGAGCCAGCTACAACGCGTCGGGGTTCGCGCTGCGCAGGCCCTACGAGAGCTGGAGCCCCGACGATTGGCCTGAGACCTATCAAAGCGTGTATCCGAATGTGTTTGCGATCGGCATTGCGTTTGCTCCACCGCACGCGATCTCGCGCCCGCGCAAGAGCAAGAACGGCACGCTGATCGCGCCCGCACCGCCGCGGACGGGCATGCCCTCGGCGATCATGGGCCGAGCCGTGGCGATTTCGATTGCAGACATGATCGAAGGCAAGTCGCAGGGCCCGTCGCACGGCGCCTCCATGGCGAAGCTGGGAGCTGCGTGCATCGCCTCCGCAGGCGCAAGCCTGACGCAGGGCAGCGCGGTCTCCATGACCATGTACCCAATTGTTCCCGACTACGAGAAGTATCCGAACGGTGGCCGTAACCTCACGCACACCACTGGTGAGATCGGCCTGGCAGGCCACTGGATCAAGAAGCTCTTGCACTACTTGTTCATCTACAAAGCCAAGGCGCGCCCCCTGTGGTGGTTGATTCCCGAATGAAGGGGCACGAACATGTCGATGCAAACGCGTGACTTGCCCAGTGCCGTGCGACCGACCAAGCTCACGCTGTTCTTGCGCGCTTGGTGGGTGTGGCAGGCCGTCCGATTCATCGTGATCAACCTCCGTATGGCGTTCATGATCTTGAAGTCCCACCAGGGTCGGCTGACCCTGTCGCGCTCGGCGCGTAAGCTGCAAGGGTAGTTGCCTATGAGCTCACAGTTCTGGGACGATCGCTACCGCGCCGACGACTACGCCTACGGGCGAGAGCCGAACGAGTTTCTGCGCATGCAAGCGCATCGCATCCCGCTCGGACGGGTGTTGTGCCTGGCGGAGGGCGAGGGTCGCAACGCCGTGTTCTTGGCGGGTCTCGGACACGACGTGACAGTCGTGGACTTCTCCGCCGAGGGTCTCGCCAAAGCTCAGCGCTTGGCGGCTGAGCGCAACGTGAAGATCGCGACGGTGCACGCCGATCTGGCTGCGTATGCGCCCGAGCAAGTCGCGTTCAGCGGGATCGTGGCCATCTTTGCGCATCTGCCGCCGCCGGTGCGCAAGCACGTACACGGCTGGGTGCACGGCGCGCTGCGTCCTGGTGGCGTGTTCATCCTCGAGGCCTACACACCGCGCCAACTCGTGTGTGGCACCGGTGGTCCTCGGGACGCCGCGTTGCTGATGACGCTCGCGGAGCTCGAGGACGAGCTGTCTGGGCTGACGATCGAGCTCGGCCGAGAAGTCGACCGGGAGATCCACGAGGGTGCATTTCACTCTGGCACGAGCGCGACCGTGCAGATCGTAGCTACGCGTGCCGCACGTTGACAGTCGGAGTGCGCCCGTCGTCACCGCTCTGAACGCGACCTCTACCGAGATACTGCCCGCGCTCGGCAGAAGTCGCAGAAGACATCGGCCGCCGGGCGTGCAGCGTGCAGCCGAGCTCAGCGCTTGCGCTTGCCGCGTGGTACCGGCAGCGCGGCGACTCGCGCCTCGGCGTCGGCGCGCAGCTTGCCGCAGACGAGCGAACACAGATCGTAGATGAGGGGCTCGCTCACGGAGTAGCGCACCAAGAGTCCGTCGCGTTCCCGGCGTACCAGCTTGGCGTCGTGCAAGATGCCAAGTTGTTTGGAGACGTTGGCTTGTTTGGCGCCGAGGCGCTCGACCAGGTCGCCGACGCACTGCGGCCCGTTGGCCAGCACCTGCAAGATCTGCAGCCGGGTCGGCTCGGCGAGCACGTCGAAGAGCTTGGCGACGTCGACGAGGACAGCGGCGTCGAGGCTCACCACCTGGTGTTGTCTCTCCATTGACATATTGCTACGCGGCGATATAGTCATGCACCAAGCCTAGCAAAGCCCGCTGGTTTTGCAAAGCGCGGCCGCGGGGCCGCCAAGAGAAAGCAGTGCGCAGATGTCCCTGGAGAACGCCATTCGTCTGCTTGCAGGCAGCTTCGTGCTTGCGAGCATCGCCCTGTACTACTTCGTGAGCCCCTGGGGGCTTCTGCTCGCGGGCTTCGTGGGGTTGAACCTCATGCAGTCCAGCGTCACCAAGTTCTGCCCGGCCGAAACCATTCTGCGCCGTCTCGGCGTGGGTGACGGAGCGCCGGGCTCCTCGTGCGGGAGCACGCACTCGCATTCCTGATTCGCCGCACCACCTTCGTCACGCAACTGCTCTGGAGGCATCGAACCGCATGCAACGCCTGCTGCCAACGCTCACGCTCAGCCTGTTCTTTCTGACTGCTTGCCAGCATGGTGAGCCGCCCAGACCTGCGATGGTCGCGCTGCCGAAAGTGGTGGTGCAGGTCGCAGCGGCGCGCCTGGTGTCGCGCGTCGATGGTGACGAGGTGGTCGGTACGGTGCGCGCCCGCACCGTGTCTGCGGTCTCCGCGTCTGTGATGGGGACGGTGCGCGAGCTGCGGGTCGCCGTGGGTAGCCGTGTACGCGCGGGAGACGTGCTCGTCCGCTTGGCCGCTGGCGAGATCGACGCCAAGGCCGAGCAAGCGCGCGCGCGCTTCTTGCAGGCCGAGATCAACATGAAGCGTGCCGAGGGTCTGAAAGCGCGCGAGGCCATGGCGAGCTCCACCTACGACACTGCGAACGCGGAGTTCCGTGTGGCTCAGGCGGCGCTTTCGGAAGCCGAAGTCATGACGGGATACACGGTGATCCGTGCACCCGTCGCAGGCGTCGTGACCGAGAAGCTCGCCGACGTTGGCGATCTCGCGCTGCCCGGCCGCCCTCTCTTGGTGATCGAGAATCCTGACGTACTGCGCCTGGAGGCGCCGGTGCCGGAGGCCAACGCCGCGTCGATCCATGCGGGCGATGCACTGCAGGTGCGTATCGACGCGCTGGGCAAACAGCTCATGGCCAGCGTGGTGGAGGTGAATCCGACCGCCGACCCTGCGAGCCGCACCGTGGTGGTGAAGCTCGACCTGCCCAAGGATGCGTCGCTGCGCTCGGGCATGTTCGGTCGCTTGCTCTTGTCGACGCAAGCCGATGCTGCGCTCACGGTCCCGCGTTCGGCGCTCGTGCGTCGTGGTCAACTGGACACGCTGTTCGTGGTGCAGAACGACACGGCCAAGCTGCGCCTAGTGCGCACCGGCCGGACGCTCTCCGACGCGGTCGAGATCCTGGCAGGTCTGTCGGAGCGCGAGCTCGTAGTGCTGGACGACCCGGCACGCTTGCGCGACGGACAGCCCGTGGAGAGCAGGTAAGCCCATGAATCGCCAGCCACACCACGACCACGACGCCGCACGTGGCATCGCGGGTCGCCTCGCCCACAGCTTCGTCAACTCCAAGCTCACGCCACTCTTGATCGTCGCCTCGGTGCTGCTCGGGCTGTTTTCGGTGCTGCTCTTGCCGCGCGAAGAAGAGCCGCAGATCAGGGTTCCGATGATCGACCTGCTGGTCGCCATGCCTGGCTCTAGCGCGCAAGAGGTCGACAACCGTGTGTCGTCACCGATCGAGCGCTTGATGTGGGAGATCCCCGGCGTCGAGTACGTGTATTCGACCAGCAGTCCCGGACGGTCACTGGTGATCGTGCGCTTCGAGGTCGGACAAGACATCGAACGCTCGCTCGTGAAGGTGCAGCAGAAGCTGCAAGGAAACTACGATCGCATCCCGAGCGGCGTGTCGGCGCCGCTGGTGAAGGTGCGTTCGATCGACGACGTGCCCATCCTGGCGCTCACGTTCCACAGCGCGCTCTACGACCACATGACGCTGCGCAGGCTCGCGAGTGAAGTGGCCGCGCGCGTCAAGCGCATCCCCGAGGTCGCGGAGACCCGCATCATCGGCGGCCTGCGGCGCTCGGTGCGCGTGCAGCTCGACCCCGCCAAGCTGGCCTCGCGCTCGCTTTCGCCGACCGAGGTGATGGGTGCGCTGCGCCAAGCCAACGACCAGCGCTCGGCCGGCTCGCTCACCATGCGTGACACCGATCTCATCGTGCAGACCGGCGCGTTCTTCGAGAACGCGCGCGACGTGGGCAACACCGTGCTCGGCGTGTACCAGGGTCTGCCCGTGTATCTGCGCGATGTGGCCAAGATCGTCGACGACGCGG
>JADGRE010000280.1 GCA_017881185.1 Pseudomonadota bacterium
AGCCGCGCTACAGGAGCAGCGCGGCGGGCGCCGCCTCGGCAGCGAATCGTGTGTTGTGGATCACAGCGCGCGGCGTTCCGCTACGTGTGGACGCGTACGGCGATGACTGATTGGTCTAGGTTCTGTCCCGTTCGGCCAGATCGCAACCAAGTCCGCCGCGCACAAGTCAGGTGGCGCCGTGCCGTGCGCGCATCATCTCTCTGGAATCGACTGGTGCGTTCGCGTACCGTGAAGATCGTTCGATGTTAAGGGGGGCGCGTTACGCGGCGCGCGACACCGTTTGGGTGTTTGCCATCGCACGCTGCGGCCGGTTGGGTATGAAGAAGCTCCGCGTGCTGGTGGTGGAAGACTCTGCGACGATGCGCGCGCATCTGTGCGACGCGTTGAGATCTGACCCTGAGCTCGAGGTGGTCGCTGAAGCGGAAGATGGCAAGCGCGCCATCGACCTATGTCAGGCGTTGCGACCAGATGTGATGACGCTCGACATGATGCTGCCCGTGATGAGCGGAGTCGCTGCGACCGAATACATCATGGCGCACTTCCCGACGCCGATCTTGATCGTGTCGGCCTCAACGCAGCGCGGCGAGCTCTTTCGCACCTACGATGCGCTGGCGGCCGGCGCTGTGGACGTGCTCGAGAAGCCCACTGGCCACGAGCCGGAGGGTGTGTGGGAGCGCAAGCTGGCGGCGGCGGTCAAGATGGTGGCGCGCATCAAGGTGATCACGCACCCGCGAGGCCGATTGAATCGGGGTCCGAATCCACGGCTGGATTCACTACCGGCCCCCAGTGCTGCAGCGACGGGGACACGCCAGTACAGCCTGGTCGCGCTCGGCGCATCGACGGGCGGTCCGGGTGCCCTCGTAGAAGTTCTGAGTGCTTTGCCTGCAGGGCTGCCGTGGCCCGTGCTCATCGTCCTGCACATCGGTGAGCTGTTCGGCGCGGCGTTCGCCGAGTGGCTCGCGGGCTTGGTGCAACATCCCGTCGCGTACGCCCGCGGCGGCGAGCAGCTGTCGGCGGCCAAGGGCTGTGTCTTCATGGCGCCGCCGAATCGGCACATGGTCGTCAGCAGGGGACGCCTGCTGCTGAACGACGAGCCGCCGCGGCACTTCTGCTGCCCGTCGGTAGACTGCCTCTTTGAATCGCTGGCGCGCGAGCAAGCAGCGAGCACCATCGGCTGCCTGCTCACCGGCATGGGTCGCGACGGCGCTGCAGGCTTGCTCGAGCTGCGTCGAGCCGGTGGGCTCACCTTCGCGCAAGACGAAGCGAGCTGCGTGGTCTATGGCATGCCGCGCGAAGCGGCGTTGCTCGGCGCCGCAGAACAGGTGCTGCCGCTGACGGAGATCGGCCCGCGCTTGGCAGCGCTGGCGCGTCGTTCCAGCGAGGCTCGCAAATGAGCGGTACCGTCCTCATCGTCGACGACAGCCTGACCGTGCGCATGCAACTGATCGATGCCTTCGCGACCACGGGCTTGCAGACCGTACCGTGCACCACCGCCGCGGAGGCGCGCGTCGCGCTGGCCAAAGGCAACATCGATCTCGTCATCCTCGACGTGCTGCTGCCGGACGGCGATGGCATCGAGCTGCTAGCGGAGATCCGTGCATCGGCCGTCCTCGCGTCGGTGCCGGTGCTGATGCTGTCGACCGAAGCGGAGGTGCACGACCGAATCAGAGCGTTGCGCGTCGGGGCCAACGAGTACGTGGGCAAGCCTTACGACACGAGCTACGTGCTCGCGCGTTCACAGCAACTGGTGCGCGGCCGCACTGCACCCAGCCACGGCAGCAGCGCACAGTGCGTGCTGGTCGTCGACGACAGCGTCACCTTTCGCGAAAGCCTGTGCGAGGCGCTGCTTGCCGCAGGTTATGACGTGCTGTGCGCGACCACTGGGGAAGAGGGCTTGCGGATGCTCGCCGATCGACGGCCGGCCGCACTGATCGTCGACGGCATGCTGCCGGGCATCGACGGTGCGACTGTGGTGAGGCACGTGCGCCTCGACGCCGCGCTGCGGCGAACCCCGTGCCTCTTGCTCACGGCTTCTGACGCCCGCGATGCAGAGTTGTGGGCGCTGGATGCAGGCGCAGACGCGTTCGTGCGCAAGGACCAGCCGATGGGCGTGATCCTGGCGCGCCTGTCGGCCGCGCTACGCAGCACCAGCACGCCCGGCACCGAAGATGCCGCGAGCATGCTCGGTCCCAAGCGAATCTTGGCCGTCGACGACAGCGAGACCTACTTGGACGTGGTCACGAGCGCACTGCGTAGCGACGGCTACGACGTGGTGCCCGTGCACTCCGGTGAGGAAGCGTTGCAGATGCTGGCGGTGCAGCCGGTGGACTGCATTCTGCTGGACTTCATCATGCCGGGTCTCAGTGGCAAGGAGACTTGTCGGCGCATCAAGGCAGCGCCGTTCGTGCGCGACATTCCGTTGATCATGCTGACTGCGCTCGAGACCCACGAGACCATGCTGGACAGTCTGAGCGCCGGTGCCGACGACTACATCGCGAAGTCGAGCGAGCTCGAGGTGATCCGCGCGCGCGTGCGTGCGCAGATACGACGCAAATTGCTCGAGGACGAGACGCGGCGCATCCGCGAGCAGCTGCTGCGTCGCGAGCTCGACGCGGCGGAGGCGCGCGCTGCGCGGGAGCTGGCAGAGACCCGCGCTGCCCTGATCGACGAGCTGGAGCGCAAGAACCGCGAGCTAGAAGCCTTCAGCTACTCCGTGTCACACGATCTACGTGCACCCTTACGCAGCATCGACGGCTTCAGCAACCAGCTGCTCTCCAAACACGCCGAGCAGCTGGACGGAGTCGGGCTCGACTCGCTGCGGCGCGTGCGCGCGGCGGCCCAGCGCATGGGCGAGTTGATCGACGATATGCTGCAGCTGTCACGCGTCAGCAACTTGGGGCTGAAGATCGGCCAAGTCGATCTGTCGGCGTTGGCGCATACCGTGCTGGCCCTGTTGGCGGAAGCCGAACCGGCGCGCACGGTCGAACGCTTCGTGCACGACGGCATGGTCGTGCGTGGTGATGCCCGGCTCTTGCGCGTTGCGCTGGAGAACCTGCTCGGCAACGCCTGGAAGTTCACGAGCAAGCAGGTGCACACGCGCATCGAGGTGGGGGCCGAGCTGCAAGAAGGCGTGCCGATCTACTTCGTGCGCGACAACGGCGCGGGCTTCGACATGGAGTACGCCGGCAAGCTCTTTCAGCCCTTCCAGCGGCTGCACAGCCAACGGGACTTTGCCGGCACGGGCATCGGCCTCGCCACGGTGCAGCGCATCGCCGACCGGCATGGCGGGCGCGTCTGGGCGCATGGCGAGCTGGATCGTGGCGCGACCTTCTACTTCACTCTGCCCGGACCTCGCGTGCCAGCTGACACGGGTGCGGAAGGGCGACAATCTCGCCTATGAGCGACAGCGCGCTGAATGCACAGGCGGCGCAGGCACGCCCGGCACTGATCGTCCGGGCGGGGACGCGCACGGCCGCCATTCCTTTGCAATACGTCGCCGAGACCATGCGCCCGCTGACCATCGAGCCTGTCGCCGGCACGCCGAGCTTCGTGCTCGGCTTGTCGATGATCCGCGGCGCGCCCATGCCAGTGGTCGATCTGCGTGCGCTGCTGGAAGGCAACCACCTGGCGGGCACGCTCGGGCGCTTCGTGACCGTGAAGGTCGCCGAGCGTTACGTGGCCGTCGGTGTCGATGCCGTGGTCGGCCTGCGCACACTCGAGGTGGCGTTGTTGGCTGACTTACCCGCGCTGCTTAAGGACGCCGAGTCCGATCTGATCGAGGCCATCGGTACCTGCGACGCCCAACTGCTGGTCGTGTTGCGCGCGTCGCGCCTGGTGCCGGACGCGGTCTGGATCGCGCTGGCTGCATCGGGAGCCGCGCGATGACGGTTCTGTTGGGTCGCGGCGACGTCGAACAGTTCCGAGAGATCGTCACACGGCGCTTCGGTCTGCACTACGACGACGGCAAGCTCGACTACCTGGCGGATGTGTTGCAGCGGCGCATCGACGCGGCCGACAGCCCGTACGCGGCGGCGTATCTCGCGCGTCTGACGACTTCACCCAGTAGCGGCAGCGAGCTGCGCACGCTTGCCGAGCAGCTCACTGTCGGTGAGACCTACTTCTTCCGAAACGTCGAGCACTTCAGGGTCTTCGCGCAGCTGGTCCTGCCCGCACGCATCCGCGCAAACGCCGACACCCGACGCTTGCGCATCCTGTCAGCGGGCTGTGCGTCGGGCGAGGAGCCGTATTCGATCGCAGCGCTCGTACGTGACGCGGCGCCCGAGCTGCATGGCTGGGACGTGCAGATCCTCGGGCTCGACTTGAACCCGAGAGTGCTTGCGAAGGCGCGCAGCGCGCGCTACTCGGCGTGGTCGTTGCGCGCGACGGACGAAGACGCCAGGCGTCGCTACTTTCGGCCCGACGGCGCAGAGTTCGTGCTGCATCCCGAAGTACAGCGGATGGTCACGTTCGAAGAGCGCAACCTGACCGAGCCGGACCCGGTGTTCTGGCAAGGCCTTGCGTGCGACGCGATCTTCTGTCGAAACGTCTTGATGTACTTCACGCCAGACACAGCGAAAGCGGTCGTGCATCGTCTAACGCAAGCGCTCGTGCCGAGCGGCTTCCTCTTTCTGGGGCACGCCGAGACGCTGCGCGGCCTCACGCACGAGTTCCAACTCTGTCACACCCACGACACCTTCTACTACTGTCGTCGCGACGCCTCGCAGACACGCACCGCAGCCGACGACGCACGACCCGGCCCCGAGGGCGTGTTGGGATCATTGCCTGCGGTCGTCGCGGGCTCCGTGTCGTGGATCGACGTCATTCAGCGCTCCTCCGCCCGCATCGCCAGCCTGGCCGATGACCGTGTGCGTTCGGCGACCGACGCCGTGTTGCGCGACGCTCCGCCCGCCGCAGCCCACGCGGCTGCCGTTGCGCGCATCTGGGACCTGGGCCTCGTGCTCGATGCCATGCGTCAGGAACGCTTCTCGGAAGCCCTCGCGCTGATCTGCGCTTTGCCGCCCGAGTCACACCGAGACCCCGACGCATTGCTGGTCAGAGCGGTGGTACTGACGAACAACGGCCGGATCGAGGAGTCCGAAGAAGTGTGCGCAGAGCTGCTGGCGCTCGACGACCTCAACGCGGGTGCCCACTACCTGCGCTCGCTGTGTCGCGAGCGCGCAGGCGACTTGACCGGGGCGATCGAGCACGATCAGACCGCTATCTATCTCGACGCGGGCTTCGCGATGCCGCACTTGCACCTCGGGATCATGGCCAAGCGAGCTGGGGATCTCGCGACCGCGCAGCTCGAGTTTGGTCACGCTTCGCAGCTCTTGGCGCGCGAAGACGCGGTGCGGCTGCTCTTGTTCGGCGGTGGCTTCTCGCGAGAAACCTTGTTGCAGCTCTGTCACGCGGAGCAGCGCGCCCTCGGAGCCGAGCCATGAGCGAAGCGGGCAAGCTACAGCACAAGGCCTCTGCGCTGCGCCGCGCTTTCGATCAAGCGTTTGCCCTGTCGCCGCCGCCACCGGCTGCGGAGGTCATGGACCTGTTGGCAATCGGCGTCGCAGGCGCCGCGTACGCCATCAAACTGCGTGACATCGCGGGTGTCGTGACCAGTCGCAAGCTGACAGCGCTGCCGGCTAGCGCACCCGCGCTGCTGGGCCTCGCTGGAATTCGCGGCAGCACGACGCCGGTATTCGACCTTGCCTCGTTGCTCGGCTACCCGACAGCGCTCGAGTCCCCGCGCTGGCTGATCTTGTGCGGGACCGAAGAGCCGATCGCGCTGGCCTGCTCCGACTTCGAGGGCTACCTGCGGCTGCCAAAGTCCAGCGTGCACGCCGATCCGCACGCCAGCGCCGCGCGCCCCTACGTGCACGAGGTCGCGAGCACCGAAGCTGGTCTGCACGCGGTCATCGACATTCCTCTCGTGGTGTCCACCATTCGAACTCGAGCTGGCCACAGCGCGCCGGCAAAGGA
>JADGRE010000281.1 GCA_017881185.1 Pseudomonadota bacterium
TCGGCTGCTTCGAGGTCACGAGCGAACCACACGCGACCGGGCTTGAGCACCTCGACTGCGCCGCGCGGCGAGTCACCGTCCACGCGATAGCCCGTGGGCTGTCCGTTCGAGATCATGCCCTCGGCCTCGTTGATGGCAACCACGTGATAGCTGCCGCTGTGCGTCTGCAGCTCGCCCGAGTAGCGGTTGTTCGTGCCCGCCGAGACGACGACCTTGGTCGGCTCGCCGACGCCGCTGCACGTGCAGCCGAGCTTCGCGAACGAGCTGCCCACGCTCATGCCGCCGCCGAACGACATCGACTTGGCGCCCTTCTCGGTCACACAGCCGCCCGACAGCTCGACGCCCTCGCCCTTCACCTTGTACGAGTAGCCGCCCTGCGTCTTGTCCGCCGAAAATCCGAGCACGCCCACCGACGAGCCCGAGTCCCACTTGCGGTCGACGGCGTCGATCGAGAGCTTGCCGAGCTTGAACGATTCGTTGGCAAACGCCCCCGACATCGAGCTGCGCTCGGTGGCCACGACCACTTCACTGTCTTTTGCGACTTCGGGCGGAACCACCATGTGAGCGGTCGTACACGCGCACAAGGCGCAAGCGAGCGTAAGCGCGATCAATCTGGTCATCGTCGTCTCCGGGTGTTGATGGGCGTCTGCAAGCGCGTCCACGACGCAAGCAGCTGACAGGATATTCTCAAACGCTTCGCTTCCATGGCATTTTCGACCAGTCCGCACCGCGCGTTGAGTATTTGGCTACCCGACGTGGGCGGCGATGGCGCAGAGGCATCAACGTGGACATCTACATGGGCGCAGGCATCACCATCGGCGGCCTGGCAGGTGCAGATGTCGGGATCGGCGGAGACATCCACTTGGTCGACGTCCTAGTGTACGCGCTCGCTCACGAAGCGGAGGGCTGGGCTGGTGGCTGAGGCCCGCGGCGTCAACACCCCTTCGGGTGTCACGAGGCGCGTCGAAGCGCGTTATCCATGCCTCCGCCAGCGTGCACGGTCGAGACAAGAAGCAGCTGGAGCGTTCGAGGTCGCGCCGAGCTCATCCCTCGCAGCTGCGCCTCGCGCTGGGCTACGCCAGGGCTTCGGCCGGCACGGGCGCGCGCGCCGACCCTCGTCGCTTGACACAGCCCCAGGGAAGTCTGAGCTTTATCCGCCCTTGGCGCAGGTCACCGCGCCCCACGTGCGGCTGGGCGTGGACGGTCAAGCTCAGCTAGCCTGTCACCCGAGGCCGCGCTCGGACAACCAGTACACCTTCGCGCCGACCTCTGCCGTGTCGGCGGCATGCTGTGGGAGGGACCTCGAGCTCATGCAGACGATGCAGGTATCGAACCGCAGCTGCAACTTCAGGCGTGCGGTGGGACCGCTCGTGCTCGGCGCAATGATCCTGAGCACAGGCTGCAGCGGGCGGCATGCAACACGCCCCGCTAGCTCCGTTCGCGCAACCGATGGAGCGGTCTCCGTGGAGCATGCCGATGCCGGCGCGACCGATGGTGGCGCCAAGCGCAGCCACGACGCTGCCGTGACTGCACAGCCGCACGTACCACCCGACGCCGCCCCGAGTGACGCCTCGTTGACCGACGCAGCAAGTGCCCAGCAACCCGACGGCAGCGCGGGCAGTCCGAACCCGTTGACGATCGAAGGCCTGCCGGCTGCCGCTTGGTTGCGGGCCAACTGCTCGGTCACTGTCGCCCCAGTCGGTGCGTTCACGCTGACCATGAACAGCCCGAGCACGTGTTCCGCGACTGCGCCGTTCACCACCCTCGCGCAGGCGAGGAGCCGCGGCTGCACTGTCAGCGCTCACAATTCGGGCGAGGACAACGACGTGGACGGTGACGGCGTCTCGATGAACGCACACTTGCAGGAAGGCGCCATCAACTGCCTATCCACCGCCGACGTCGACTGCACAAGTGCGGTCTATCGCTGGGTCGCGCCGGCCGGCGGCCTGACTCCCTCCTTGAACCTCAACGGTACCTGCAGCTACAGCATCGCGAACTTCGATGCGTCCGTGCATCGAGATCCCGTCTCGCAGCTCGTCGACACGTGTATGCAACAGCCGAACTGGACCGCGCTCGGACCGTTCGCTCCGGTCCAGGCGACGACCGGTTGTCCGTCGAAGCCGCCGTTCGTGGCCCCCGAACAAGCGCTCGCCATGGGTTGCAGCGCCATTGCTCCGTACACGGGCTATGCGCCCGACGACACGAACCACGATTTGATCGCAGTGTCCGCCTCGATCTCGGAGGCAGGTATACGCTGCAGCATTCAGCGCGCGTTCAGCTGCGCAGGCACGGTCTGGACCTGGGCCGCCGGCACCCTCGACAATGGCGCTGCCTACGCGCAGTTGAATCCCGGAAACTACCCTTACGGGTCCTGTTTCGCGACTCCGAACGCACCCTGAACACTCTGCGCAGGTGTGTCGCCGGCGGCGGTGCCGCCATCCCCGACCCTCGTCGCTTGACACAGCGCCAGGGAAATCCGAGCTTTATCCGCCCTTGGCGCCCTCGCAATTGGAACGCCTGATCTTCAGGCGTGAGCCTCCGGGGAAGTTCGGGGCGGCTCAGCCCGAGCCGTCAGCTTGGAGCATGATCTGGCGAGTGCTACGCTCGCCATGTGCTGGCCAAGCTTCCAGGCTGGGTGGTCGACAACGACGCGTCCGTGCGCGCGGAGGTGGCTGAGTGGAAAGGCCTGACGCCGGCGGAGCTGTGGCGCCTTGCCCAGATGTGCGCTCGCGATGCGTTGTGGGCAGCACAGATCAGTGGCCGCCGGCAACGCATCCTCGACCAAATTGATCCGTTGCCTGCCGACGCCGTCGTGGCGCTGGCGCGTCTTCGTCGCGAAGCGGGATGGAATGTCGAAGACCGTTGAGCGCAGTGCAGCACAGGCCGCTCAGCAGATTTCTGCCGCGCTCGAAGCTGCAAGCATCCCGTACGCGATTGGTGGTGCACTCGCGCTTGCAGTGGCAGGCGTTCCGCGCGGTACCGCCGACGTCGATGTCAACGTGTTCGTCGAGAGCGCGCGCGTCGGAGCTTTGATCGACGTCCTCGTCGGCCTCGGAATCGAGATCCCAAAGCAAGCTGCTGTCGAACGTGTGAAGCACGACGGAATGTTCGTGGGGCGCTGGGATGGAATGCGCATCGACGTGTTCCTACCCAGCATTCCGTTCGCCAACGAGGCGGCAAAGACGCGTGTGAAGCTCACGGATGCAAGTGGCTGGAGCGGCTTCTTTTTGAGCGCTGAAGCGCTCGCCGTGTTCAAGTTGTTGTTCTTTCGAGGCAAGGATCTCGTCGACCTCGAACGTCTGGTCGCAGTGCGTGACGACTTGGATCACGCGTACGTGCGCCGTTGGATCGTGGACATGATGGGCGAAGAAGACGACCGCGTTCGTCGCTGGGACGATACGGTCAAGCGGCTTGCTGTTCGCGGTCAGTAGGGGCCGCGCCCCGCCCCCTGGCAACCCGTCCGCGCAAACAAGCGAACGCGAGCCCCTCGGGCGACGGCCGCCAGAACCAGCAACGACGACAAGGCGAGTGCGCTACGCATGGATCCCTCCCAAGTTGGCGAGCTTGCGAATTCTCAGGGCAAGTCCATCGCGACCACGAACCAGGTCTGCGGACTGTAGTAGCCGAACACAACATACAGCGTCTTGCCGTGCTGGACGATGAACGCAGGAGACTCCGTGTTGGTCTCGAAGGTCAGTAGCGACTCCGGGTTGATGATCGAATCGCTGAGCGTGCCGCGCAACACGGCATAGCTGTGGGAATCCCGCTCCGCGACCATCACGAGCTGATTGCCCACTTGTGTGGAGGCTCTGATCGATTGGACGCCGGCGAGGCTCGCCGGCACCGGCGGGTCGGGCGGCGAGTCGAGGCCGAGCCACTTCACGGGCGTGGTGTCAGCTGCAGCATTTCGGAAGATGCCGCCGTAATTCTCGGAAAACACGCTGTTGCCGCTGACGGCGACGAGGTCAGTGAACTGGCCATCCAGGACGATCGTCGCCGCTCCGCCGGTGAGCGGTACGCTCTTGATCGGCCCGCCGACGCTCGTCGGCAGCGAGGCGTAGACGATGTGATCGCTCGATACCCGGAAGCCACCGACCTTCTCGGTGACCAGGCGCTGCTCGTTCTGCCCCAGCAGATCGTAGGCGAACAACCCGTCCATACCCGCGCGCGTGCCGGAAACGAACAGCTGACTCGCGCTCACCTGGAGGTCCTTCACGTCGTCGAAGTGGGGCAGCACGGTGCTCACTTGCCCGCCCGCCTTGGGAGCGCGGTCGACGCGCCAGTCCGGCCGCACCAGCATCGCCAAGTACACCGCATCGGTCCCGAGCGCGAGGTCGGTGAGCTCGGGAGCTTGGCCAACGCTCGGCAGCGGGCTCGCGATGGCGGAGTCCTGAAGCATGCCGCTGGCGAAAGGGATCTTCTGCACCGGGCTCGCTGGCGAGTAGCCGCTGCCGAGATAGGCCGCCGTGACGTCTTGTTCGACAGCTGCAACAGCCGTGATCATGCCGAGATAGTGGCAACCCTGCGCGCTCTTGTTGCTCGGCCCAATGCACGTGCCCTTGCAGCGAATCTCGCCGCCCGCACAGCTGGCGCCGGCATCCGTCCCGGCGTCGGGCCGGCCAGCGTCGTGCGCGGCCAGCGAAGCGTCGTGGCTCGCATCTGGAGTTGTGCCGGCGTCCAAGTGTGCAGGCATGCCGCCGTTGTAAGGGGCCGAGGTCATCGCACCGGGCTTGGTACCGCCACAGCCGCTACAGACAGCTGCAATGAGCAGCCCCGCGAGGACCCGCCGAACGCTCGTTTTCAGGTGCATGGCAGACCCGTAGCCGAGTTCGGGGCCGATGTCACGTGCCGTCAGCTGACAGCCACGCGTCCCCGCAGGCGACAGCTACTTGCGCCAAGCGGCGTCGAACGCCGCCTGGTCATCCACGAACTCCCAGAACTCGGCCAGCTTGCCGTTGATGATCCGATACCCCGCTGCGACCGCGTGGTCTGCCAAGACGCGCCGCACCAAGCCATCGTGGCCCGTGTAGAGAGCGTCGAAGTCTGGCAAGGTCGCAGTCGCCCCCCCTGACCCTCTGGGAGTTAGTGTCGGGAGATTCGCCAACTGGAAAGTCCTTCTTTCAGGAAGCGTGCACGAAAGTGGCCGGAGCTGTACAGACGGCAGAATCGAGCTGCTCACACCCGCCGAGCCAGCGCTCACAATCAGCGTCCGGGACCCACCGCTTGCGTTCCGCCGACGTTCACTCCGGTCGCAGCACGAAGATGCCCGCGCCGAGCAGCGCGAGGCCCAGAAGCTTCTTTGCGGTCATCGGCTCGGCGAAGAAGATCATTGCGCCTACGACAGTGGCCATCAGCATCGCGGTGTCGGCGATCGGAATCGAGACCGAGCTGTCCCAGCGCCGGCTATTGGCCAGTGCGTTGAACGCCAACAGACCAATCCCCATCATGAAGCCGGCGACGAGCAGGCGGGTGACGGCGTGCGCCGAGGGCCTCACCGGACTCGCGCGCCAGAAGGCGCCGAGCAGGATCGGCAAGAGCGCTGCGAGCGAAAGCACCAGCGCCCCAACCGGACCACCGACCCCGGACGAACGCGCGACCAGCGGGTAACCGCCCCAGGCCAGCGCGATCACGATGACGTAGATGTATTCGATGCTCACGCGGATTGCCGCTCCGATCGCATGCAGGCTACCAGAAGAGCCGGCGTAGCACGCGCGCCGAGGTGCCGAGCGACCCCGGCGGTGTGATCCTCACCTACTCGAAGCCTCGAGCTGGCGCTCGAGCCAGCCGCGGGGTTCAGCCGTTGCAGCTCACAAGCAGCGGCCCGTCTTGGGATTCTTCGCGAATCCGGCATGGCACGTACAGGTTCCGTTGGCCGCGCAGCTGCCGTTCACGCTGGAGAGAATGGGGTTGTCGTTGCAGCTTTGATCGGCGCCGGGCTGACACACGGTCCAACACACCGGCGCAGAGC
>JADGRE010000015.1 GCA_017881185.1 Pseudomonadota bacterium
GACCCACTACGAGAAGATCCTACGCGAGCACAAATTCCTCGGACAAATCCTGCTCTTCGACTCCGACGCGAACACGGAGGAAACGAGGGGATGATTCAGTCTTCGGAGAGAAGACGTGAGTCGCGGTCGGGGCTCGACTCAACCACGGTTCGGATTGTTCGTTGAGGGAGCCAGCAATCTGCTTCCGCGAGGACGAGACGATCTGAGGGACTTGTGGAGAACTCTGTGCGAGCACTTCAACGTCGCTCCTGATCGCGTCGATGTCTGCGGGATCACGAAGGGACAGATCCTCGCGATGGACCTTCCACACGGAGTGCAGCTGACGACGAGAGATCGCCTCGACGCAACGGTTGACATTGAGCATCGAAGAAATCCTTTCGATGTGCTCATCATCGCGTTTGATGCGCTTCCGCCGAACCAGAACCTACTTGCGAAGGCCTGCCTCCGCACGGAGGTTAACTTTGTTCTTGAACGCTTTCAGAACAGCTCTGTGCTTCCAGCGGCGTTTCGTGCGGAAGCCGCTGCCCTTCTGCAGCGCTACAAGGCAAATCCTGCAACGCCGCGTGGAGTCGGTCGTCCACCACGGGGAGCGATGGACATCATCTACATGGCGCCAAAATTTGAAGGGCTCGTGCTCACGGACGAGAGCGCGTGGCGCAGAGTATTCCAGCTCAAGCGCACACCGAACCAGTGGCCGAGAATGGGAACCAGCGATACCCACCTTGAGCAGCGCTTCGAAAAAGTCGTCCGCGTTGGGCGTTCGGAGGGCGTGCCTCCGAAACATGTCCGTGGCGACGCGACGACGGCGAAGCATGCGTGGGCGCGGGAGGCGATTCGACATGCTGGTGCAAACAGCGCGCTGTGGAAGCACGAAATCGCTGTTCGGCTCGGCCAGGTGCTGGCGTGGCAACGACTTGTAGTCGCGCCGCATCGGGCTCGTAGAGGCAGCCGCTGGGCGAGGAAGCTCCCCGGTCGCGTCTTAGGTGGCGTCCTCCTCCGATTCATCCTCGTCGACAATCGCCTCCAGCACCTCCGCCCCCGTGCTCACCTGCGCAATCGACAGCTTTCGAACGACTCTCTCCTTCAAACCTAAGTTCATCGATGCTTCATCCGACACGAGGACTTTCAATCCGCGTCCAGTGTCGCCGCGACCCACGAAAACAAGGGATGGGCGCAAGGGGTATGGGCCGTACAGCGCATTTGCAACAGGTTGCAACGGTACGGGTGAGGTTTCCGCGGACTGCTCGTGCGCGTGTCATATCACTGCGGGTCGACCCACTGGCCATGAACCGCCGCGCGGAGGGGCCGGGGAGAGAGGGGAGGGGCCAGCGTTTATAGGGACTACCGCCCGCGCCGCAAATCGAGCCAACGGTTCGAGAGCCGTGGTAACGTCACGAGGTCGTGATTCGCGTCGCGAGACTCGGCCTATTCGGTTAGTCACCTGGCAGAGAAGAGAAAAACAATGCGTAGGTTTGCGGCGAGCCTCGGGCTGTTGATCATGGGCTGCGGGTCGTCCGGCCACACCGGGAATTCGGCGCTCCAGCACCCCGATGGCGGTGGTGGCGACACCAAGGGCGGCGGCGGCACCGGCAGCTCGAGCGGCGGCAGCCAGAACGGCGGCAGCCAGAACGGCGGCGGTGTCTCGGGAAGCGGTGGGGCCTCGGACGGGAGCGGCGGTTCGACACCCATCCCGGACCAAGATGCGGCACCGCAAAAGTGCACCAGCGTCCTTCCACTGCCGGCGGGAACGCCGACACTGAAGGAGGGCGTATGGTCGGACATCAGTCCGAAGGGTCTCAACTTCACGGGTCAACCACAGACTGGAAGTTTCACACAAGGCATCGCGGTCGACCCGTGCAACCCCGCGGTCATCTGGGTCGCGGTGGACGACTTCGACGTCTCCAAGGGCGGACTCTACAGGACCAGCAATGGCGGCGTGAGCTGGAGCAAGATCGGCCTGTTCGACCAACCGACGAGAATTCGCATCGATCCGAAGAATCCGAAACACGTCTACGTGGGTGACGGCGTCCGAGGTAACACCCAGGGTTTCTGGTTCTCGTTCGACGGCGGGTCGACCTGGAGCAAGCCCCCCAATTGGGATGCGTTCCCAGCCACCATCGGCATCGCAAACTGCGCCGGGTTGAGCGACGTGTACGACATTGCAGTCGACCCGACGGACTTCCAGCACGTCCTGGTCACCCTGCATTCGCCCTACAGCTGGTGCGACAGCAAATACGGAAGCGACGCCGGCGTTCTCGAGAGTAAGGATGGGGGCATGACCTGGGTTGCGCACACTCCCATTCAGGGTACCGCCGAGGGTCATGGAATCTCGTTCTTGGGTAAGAGCACGACCTGGCTCCTCGGCACGCAAGGCTCCGGCTACTGGCGAACCACCGACTCCGGGTCCACGTGGAGCAAGGTGTCCACCGTGGACATGGCGCACGGAGGCGGGCAGACGTACCGTACCAAGGCCGGAGTCCTCTATACGAGCAGCCAGAGTAAGGTCCTCCGCAGCACGGACGACGGGCTCACCTGGACCGAAGTCGGCTCCGAGACGTTCACGACGTCCGTATTCGGCGACGGCAACCTGCTGTACGTACACAATGCGTACGGCGGCAATGGCGCCACACCGTTCTCCACGTCGCCGGAATCCGACGGGCTCACGTGGACCCAGCAACCCACCAGCGCTGGGACGTTCACGGATGGCCCGTTCGAGGTTGCGTTCGATTCGACGAATCGCATTCTCTACGCCGCCAACTGGGGCAATGGCGTCTTGGCGTTGAAGGTTCCGTGACGTACTGCCGCGTGCGCGTCGTGCTTTCCGAAGAGGGTCGCCGACGTAGCACGGGGTGGGCGATCGTTTCGGTTCCGCGGGAGGCGCGTCGAGCCCTCGTGCCGCGTGGGAGGCGCGGCGAGCTCTGTCACCATTGCGCTCCGCTCCACGAGCGATTCCCGACCGCGTCCCGCGAGGATTCGAGCTATGGTCGCCCGCGGCCGACGACGCTGCATCGCTCAGCCGCCTCAGGTACCCGAGGAAGGTGACTCGGCGCCGCGCGAGCGGCGAGGAGAGATCAGTTGCTATTCAACTCCTTCCCGTTCGTTATCTTCCTTTGCGTGACCACGACGCTCTTCTTCGTGCTGCCGCACCGGTTTCGTTGGTTGCTGCTGCTGCTCGCCAGCTGCATCTTCTACATGTTCTTCGTCCCGGTCTACATCCTGATCTTGCTAGTGACGATCGGAATAGACTACTTCGCGGGAATTTGGATAGAGGATTCACCGGACCCCCGCATCAAGAGGCTTTGGCTGCTCGCGAGCATCATCTCAGTGTGCGCGACGCTGTTCGTCTTCAAGTATTTCAATTTCTTCAACCAGAACATTGCCGCGCTCGCGGATGCGCTTCATTGGAGATACCCGGTCAAGAGCCTGCGCATCTTGCTGCCCATAGGGCTCTCTTTCCATACGTTCCAGAGCCTCAGTTACGTGGTCGAGGTGTACCGCGGAAAACAAAAGGCGGAGCGGCACTTCGGTATCTACGCGCTCTACGTCATGTACTTTCCGCAGCTGGTGGCCGGCCCCATCGAGCGCCCTCAGAACCTGTTGCACCAGTTCCACGAGGAGAAGAGTGAAGTGGACCCCAATTTTTGGACCAGGGGTTAAGGTGGTGGAGGGTGCTCCCGACGACAGGAGCGTGACCCGTGAAGAAGACCCGAACCAAGCACAGCCCGACACTGAAGGCCAAGGTGGCGCTGGCCGCGATCCGCGAACAGGAGACGGTGGCCGAGATCGCGCGCCGCTACCAGCTCAACGCCAATCAAGTCTACAAGTGGAAGAAGGAGCTCATGGACAACATGGCTCACGTCTTCGAAGCTGATGGCGGCATCAACAACAACAGCTCGGAGCGCGAAGCCGAGTTGTTGCAGAAGATCGGCGAGCTGACGGTGGAGCGCGATTTTTTGTCTCGCGGGCTCGATCGCAAGCGATGAAGTACAGGCGCGCAATGGTCAAACCCGACGCGACGATCTCGATGCGTCGCCAGTGCGAACTGGTCGGTGTTTGCCGTTCGAGCGTGTACTACGAGCCTGCGGAGACGAGCCCAGAACAACTCTCGCTGATGCGCCGCATCGACGAGCTGCACCTGAAGTCTGGGCGACGGACATCACGTACATCCCACTGGCGCACGGCTTCGTGTATCTGGTGGCGATCATCGATTGGTATTCCAGGCGCGTGCTGTCGTGGCAGCTGTCCAACACGCTGGAGACCAGCTTCTGCATCGAGGCGTTGCAGGAGGCTCTGGAGCGCTTCAGCGCGCCCGACATCTTCAACACGGACCAAGGCGCGCAGTTCACCTCGGCGGACTTCACGAAGGTGCTGCGCGACCGAGGCATCAAGATCAGCATGGACGGCAAGGGTCGCTGCATCGACAATGTGTTCGTCGAACGCCTGTGGCGCTCGCTCAAGTACGAAGAAGTCTACCTCCACGCGTACGCCAACGTGCTCGAAGCGCGGGCCGGCATCGCGCGCTACCTCGACTTCTTCAACCATCAGCGCCCGCACCAGGCGCTGGGCTACCAGACGCCCGATGCGTTCTATCGCGGGCTCTGTCGCAACGCGGCGTGACGCTGCTCACCTCGAACGCACGCGCCGTGCACAAGTTATCAGTCTCCCCCCGGCCCCCCCCCTCGCAGAGCGACACCGAATACCACGCGCCGGCCATCGACGACTGACGCCTCTCAGAGCTACAAGATCCAAGACGACGACGACGGATGATCAGATCTCAACCAGAGCAGATCTCCACCTTACCGAGCCCCGTTTCTGGTCTAGAGAATGGGGTCCACTTCAATCGCGTGTGTCAGGTGAAGACGAAGCGGCCGTCCAGCGAAGTCGACCGCGTGGTTGTCGATTGGATGCAGGGCCTCCTGTTCAGCGACGACTTCGCCGGCGTAGTCGTGAACGAGCTGCGTGAGCTCCTGACTCAGCAGACCGCCACGGACGCACCGGAGCTCGATGCCCTTGAAGCCCAAGCCAAGACGCTGAAGGCGGAGATCTCCCGTCTGGTAGCTGGCATGGCCCGAACCGACGAAGCCCCCGATGCCATCATCAACTTGGTAGCCGAGAAGGAGCGCACGCTGAAGGGTGTGGAGGGTCGCCTGGCCGCGTCGTCGGCTGTGCCCCAGGTGATCCACGCCAAGCTCAGCGCGTTGGAGGCCGGCGTCCGGCAGCGGCTGGCGGATCTGCAGGCACGCTACCTGGCCGAGAACCCGGAGGCGCGGGGCATGCTTGCCAGCCTGCTGGATGGCCCCCTGCGCCTGCGCTCCGTGGAGACCCCGGCAGGGGCAAGGTTCGAGCTTCGAGGCCGGTACACCCTCGGCCCGCTCTTGCTGACCGAGGGTGTGACCGGTGCCTCTACTGGGGTGACCCCGACGGGACTTGAACCCGTGTTACCGACGTGAGAGGCCGATGTCCTAACCGCTAGACGACGGGGCCGAGATACATTCTCACTGCCTGATTGCTCAGGGGTTCGGGGACTAGGATTCGAACCTAGATATCCAGAGCCAGAATCTGGAGTCCTGCCGTTGGACGATCCCCGAATGGGCGCCTTATTTACGGGGCCGGGGGATCGGTGTCAAGCAAGGCGATCCGAAAGTCCTGTCACTTGGCTCACTTGGCTCACTTGGCTTCGGTGACGCGGTCCAGGCGCGCTCTGGCGATGCGCATGTCGATGGCAGCGTTGGCCATGTCCAGGCGCGCCTTGCGCAGCTCGGCCTCGGCGTCGATGACGTCGGTGGCCACGGCGGCGCCAGCGCGGAACTGCTCGCGGCGCACGCGGTAGCTCTCCTCGGCGGCCGCGATGCCCGTGACCGAGGCTTCCATCGCTTCGCGTGATGCGCCGTAGTCTTCGTACGCCTGGGCGACCTCGATCTTCAGACCATCTTCCAGCGATTCCAGGTCGGAGAGCGTCTGGGCCAGATCAGCACGGGCCTGATCTTCGCCCTTGTTCGCGCTGAGCAGGTCGTTGGGCGACCAGCTGAGCTGCGCGAACGCGGCCCAGTTGGTGCGCACGCCGTGCGTGTACATCGAGTAGCGCTGGTTCGGGTCGGCGACATCAGCTGAACCACCGACGGCCAACTTCGGCAGCTTGTCGCCCTTCTGCGCGTCGATGTTCTCCTGATGGACACCCGCCAGGGTGCGCAGCGCCTTGATCTCCGAGCGCTGCTCGAGCGCGCGCGCGACCATGGCGTCTTGGGTCTCGGTGAGCGCAGGCAGCGGGTGCTCCACCTCTTCGCCGATGGTGATGTCCTCGGTGCCGTCCAGATGCGTCACCGAATACAGCGCCGAACGCGCGACGGCGACGGCCGCGCGGGCACGTGCGACGATCACGCTGGCGGCAGCGATCTGCGCATCGGCGCGCATGAGTTCGACACGCGCCAAGGTGCCTGCGTTCACCAGCGCGTCCACGTCGCGACGGTGCGCCTTCGCTTGCTCGAGCGAGGCACGCGCCACCATCAGCTGCGCGCGAGCTCGTGCGTAGTTCCAGAAGGTCTCGCGCGCACGCAGGGCCACGATTTGCGCTTCGGCGCTCGCTTGCAGCTTCTGCACTTCGACGGCGTGCTGCGCGGCGCGGTAGCGCGGCATGATGCTGAAGAAGAGTTGGCTGACCGGATATGCAACGGACGCCTCGAACAAGAACTGATCGAGCATCAGCTTGGGAAACTTGAAGGTGGTGGTGAACGGCACAGGCGCGCTGCCGGCGATCGCCTGCGTGCCCGAGACCGGCGTCGCGAGCGGCGTGGCCTCACTCAAGCGCGTATACCGCGCGGTGAGGTCGAGGCGCGGATACACCGCGAGGTACGCCTGCTCGGCCGCCTGGCGTGCCTTTTCTCCGGCCGCCTCGGCCTTCGCGATGGACGGCGCGGTCTTCACCGCTCGTTCTGCGATCTGGTCGTTGGTCATGCTCGGACCACTGCCCTGCAGCGCCGCAGCGAGGTTGAAGCTGTCGGCGGGCGGTGCATCGACGGGCCCCGGCGCGGCCGCCGCGTTGGCAGGCGCAAGCGGCGCGGGCGCAAGCGGCGCGAGCGGCACAGACGCGGCGGGCGCGGGCGACGCGACCGGCACAGGGGCTGGCGCCGCAACGGGCTTCGCTTGCGCAAATACCACCGCAGCCACCAGCAGCGGCACGGACACACCGGCAATCACCAAAGATGAACCCAAGCTCACGCGCATGTGGCCCTCCGAAATACTGCAAGGCGCGCGTATCTTGCCCTAAATGCCCAGGCGCGCGACCGCTTTCTTCACCCGGTGGTCTGACCGGGGCCGCACAAGCAGAGGTGCACCGTATCAGCCACGCGCCGGGCGCCCACGCGGGGCTGCCCATGGGTGCCGATGAGTACGTGCGAGCGGCGCTGGCGTTTCAGCGCTGGGCGCGGCGGCGAAACAGCGGGCGCGGCTCGTCGGCAGCACCCTGATAGCTGACCGAGTACTCGGAGAACGCCTGCAGGGCGCCGTCGATGTCTTTGCCCGCCTTCAGCTCGTAGGCGTTGAAGCCGCAGCGCTGCATGTAGAAGAGCTGGTCGCGCAGGACGTCGCCAACCGCGCGTAGCTCGCCCTTGAAGCCGAAGCGCTCGCGCAACAGGCGCGCCGTGGTGTAGCCGCGACCGTCTTTGAAGCCGGGGAACTCGATCGCGATGAGCGGCAGCTCAGCCACGAAGTCGGCGACCACCTTGGCTTCTTGGTCACTGCGCAGCTGCACACCGACCCGGCTGTTGCGCTTCTGCAGCTGCGCGCGCAGCTCGCGGTAGCGATCCACGCTCACGATGATGTCGCCGTGCGCGGGCAGCTCGGTGCCGTCGGCCACGTGCACGTAGCTGTCGTCGAAGAGCTTGCCTTCTTTAATGATTCGCATGCGTCGTCTCCTGCCGCGGCGGCGCCGGGTACAGCACTTCCTTGAACGGGCCGAGGCCCAGCCGACGCACCACGTCGATGAAGCTGTCTTCAGACGAGCGGCGCAGCTTCAAGTAGGTCGAGAGCACCTTGTCGACGGCGTTCACGATCTCGGTGCGCGGGAAAGCGCGACCCAGGATCTCGCCGATGCTGGCATCGTGGCCCGGCGAGCCGCCGAGCATGAGCTGGTAGAATTCCTCACCCTGCTTGTCGATGCCGAGGATGCCGATGTTGCCCACGTGATGGTGTCCGCAGGCGTTGATGCAACCGGAGATCTTCACGCTGATGTCGCCGAGATCGTTCTGGTAGTCGACATCCTCGAAACGCTGCATGATCTCCATGCCGACGGGGATCGACCGCGCGTTGGCGAGCGCGCAGTAGTCGAGGCCCGGGCACGCGATGATGTCCGTGAGCTTGTTGGCGTTCGCGGTGGCGAGGCCGAGCTTCTTCAGCTCCGCATGCAGCGCCGCCAGGTCGCTGACCTTCACGTCGGGCAGCACCAGGTTCTGCGTGTGCGTGACGCGTAGCTCGCCGAAGCCGAAGCGCTCGGACAGGTCGGCGACGCGGTCCATCTGGTAGTCGGTGAGATCGCCGGGCGGCGTGTCTTTCTCTTTCACCGAGACCGTCACGGCCACATAACCCGGCTGCTTGTGCAAGGTGGTGTTGTTCTGCACGAAGCGACCGAGCTCGCGATCCTTGCCGAGCTTGAGCGACGAAAGCAGCGCATCGGCCGCAGCCAGCTTCTCGTACGCATGCGGCGCGAAGTCTTTCGCCACGCGCGTGATCTCTGCTTGCGTGAGCTGGAGCGGGCCGTCCTTGATGAGCGCCCACTCTTCTTCCACGCGAGCGCGGAACTCTTCCACGCCCAGCGCGTGCACCAGGATCTTGATGCGTGCCTTGAAGAGGTTGTCGCGACGTCCAGACAGATTGTAGACGCGCAGCACCGCTTCCAAATACGAGAGCAGGTCTTGCGGCTGCACGAACTGCCCGATGACCGGCGCGATATGCGGCGTGCGACCCATGCCGCCACCGACCAGCACCTCGAAGCCGCGCTTGCCGGCCTCGTTCTGGACCAAGCGCACACCGATGTCGTGGAAGGCCACGGCGGCGCGATCTACACCCGGCGTGGCGCCCACGGCGATCTTGAACTTGCGCGGCAGCGCAGCGAACTCCGGGTGGAAGGTGGACCACTGGCGAATGAGCTCGGCCCATGGGCGAGGATCTTCCAGCTCGTCACGCGCGACGCCAGCGAAGTGATCCGAAGTCACGTTGCGCACGCAGTTGCCGCTGGTCTGGATGGCGTGCATCTGCACCGACGCGAGGTCGGCGAGGATCTTGGGCACGTCGTCGAGCTTGGGCCAGTTGTACTGCATGTTCTGACGCGTGGTCAGATGGCCGTAGCCCTTGTCGTAGGTGCGCGCGATGTGCGCGAGCATGCGTAGCTGCTTGGCGTTGAGCGTGCCGTAGGGAATGGCCACGCGCAGCATGTACGCGTGCAGCTGCATGTAGAGGCCGTTCTGCAGACGCAGCGGCTTGAACTCGAGCTCTTTGATCTCGCCGCAGAAGCGCCGCTCGACTTGGCCTTCGAACTGCTTGGCGCGCTCATCGACGATGCGCTGGTCGTATTCATCGTATTGGTACATGACAGCTCTCCCCCACTCTCAATGCGTTTGGATGCGCGGGTCAGGCCGTCGCACGCGGATGCTCGGACCCTGTGCGCGAATGCGCTCGCGCGCGCTGAGCGCGTCGAGACCGCCACCATTCGGCAGCTCGGCCACCTCGACCACGTAAGGGTCGGCGATGAGTGCTTCCATGCCGAGCGCGACCTGGCGCATGGCCTCGGCATCTTCCTTAGTCGCGAAGCGAGCGGCTTCGTCGAGCACGCGCGTCACGCTCTTGTCCGAGCGCAAGTAGGCCACGGCACCTTCACTCGTGAAGTTCGCGGTGACGATCC
This sequence comes from Pseudomonadota bacterium, assembly GCA_017881185.1. Taxonomy (GTDB): domain Bacteria; phylum Myxococcota_A; class Polyangia; order Polyangiales; family JAFGIB01; genus JADGRF01. The sequence continues at coordinate 9,893 of JADGRE010000015.1, forward strand.
ATTGCAGCGGCTGGTTGGCAGGCATGGCGGGGACTTTGGTCCGCGACATGGGATAATGCAATGGCATTGTCTTTATCAATACGATAACCTCTGGCTATTGTTACGCAGCTAACGCCATGAATTTGAATCACTTACGAGCATTTTCCGAGGTCGCTCGGGCGGGCAACCTGACCCGAGCCGCCCAGGCGCTGCGCATCAGCCAGCCGGCGGTGTCCAAACAGCTGGCCGAGCTGGAGGCCGACCTGGGCGCCGATCTCTTCGACCGACTGCCCCGCGGGGTCCGGCTGACGGCGGCGGGTGAGGCGCTCTACGAGCACGCACAGCGCATCCTGAGCGCCGAGCAAGCCGCCGAGAGCGAGCTGCGCGAGCTGGGACAACTGCGGCGCGGTCGGCTTTCGATTGGCGCGAGCACCACGATTGGCAGCTACCTGGTGCCGACCTTGTTCGGCGAGCTGCACCGTGCGCACCCCAGGGTGGAGCTGCAGCTGCAGATTGCAAACACGGCAGTGATTCAAGCGGCGGTGCTCGACAACAGCCTGGACCTCGGGCTGACCGAGGGCTTCGTGGCTTCCGACGCGCTCGCGGTGGAGGTCGTGGCGCACGACGAGATGGTGGCCATCGCGGCGCCGGGTCATCCCGCGCTGCGCGAGCCGGTGCTGCGCGCGCGCGATCTCACGCGCTTGCCGGTGCTGATGCGCGAACGCGGCTCGGGCACGCGCGACGTGGTCGAGGCGGCGCTCGCTGCGCTGGGCGTGCGCGTCGAACCGAGCATGGCGCTGGGCAGCACCGAGGCGCTGAAGAACGCGGTGTTGGAAGGCCTCGGCATCGCGATCGTGTCGCGCTTGACGGTGGAGCACGAGCTGAAGAGCGGGCGACTGCTGGAGGCGCGCATCTCTGACCTACGCATCCGCCGCGATTTGCACTTGGTCACGCTCAAGGGCAAGCGGCTCAATCGGCCGATGGTCGCGTTCATCGATCTGTTGCACCGGCGGCTGCGTGGACGCGATCCTGCGCCACCAGGTGGCGTGTATGCGATCTGAGCGTGCGCGAACGCTGCTGACAGATTGTCACGACACGGCCGGACCGACGCGCCAGAATGTCGCCCACCTGCCCCGAAAAGCGTGCTAATCCGCGCCCCCGAGACTGGACCGATGTTTGCATATCCCCAGGCCATGATGCGTACCCTCGCCCGGCTGCTGCTGCCCTTGTTTGCAGTGGCGGCCCTAGTCGCTGCCTCAGTCGCCGCCCGGCCCGCTGCGGCGCAAACCACGACGCCCACCACCCCAATGGTCGGCACCATCCCGGTCGTGCTGCTGAGCGTCGGCGGTGCGACCTACCACCTCAGCACGCTGTCGATTCCGCTCAACAAGGCGCAGTGCGACGCGGGCGCCAAGCTATCGTTTCAGCTGACGCTACCCGCCGGCGGTGCCAATCTGGGCTTCATTCAGGTCTGGCAAGGCAACAACTGCAACGCCGCCAACACCCGCACCACGACCACGAGCACGGTCACCTGTCAGCTGCTGCAGACCTTCGTCACCAGCTCGACGGACACGCGCGTCACCTACAGCGTCGACCCCAAGGCCCTGTGCGCTTCCAGCGCCACCTGGCACCTCTACTTCCTCGACACCGCCAGTGATGCTGCGAGCACCGACGAAATCGCCAAGTTCGGCCAGTACGATCTGAAGGTGGACATCGACCCACCGACGCCGCCCACCGGCGTGTCGGGCGGCAAGGGCGAGACCCAGATCCCCGTCAACTGGACTGCGCCGGCCGGTGACATCTACGGTTACACCGTCCTGTGGGACACCAACGTGACCGCAGGCGGCAGCGCGGGCACCCCGAGCATCGACGCCGGCGCGGCAAGCGACGACGGCGGCACGGCGGCGGCCTCGACGATCGGCGACGATCCGGGCTGCGTGTCGAGCAAGCTGCGTGGCGGCGTGGCCATCGACTTCAACCACTTGCCCGCCGGCGTCGGCCGCCTGGACATCAAGGAGAAGTCCACGACCACGAGCCTGAGCGCGGACGAAATCGGCGCCAGCCTCAATAGCACCGTGGCCGTCGCAGTGGTCGCCCTCGACCTGGCCTACAACCCGAGCAAGCTGTCGAACGTCAGTTGCGTCCGGGTGGTGCACACCCTGGGCTTCTGGGACACGTACAAGGCGAACGGCGGGTCCGCGGACCAAGGCTGTGCGGTCTCGGCCGTGGGTCACCACGCTGGCGAGCGCAGCACGCCTGCATCGGCGTTCACCATCGTGGCAGCGCTGCTGGGCGTCAGCCTGCGCGCGCGGAGAAAGCGTTCATGAAGCAGCTGGCCCGCTGGTGCAGCACACTGTCACTGGCTCTGGCGGCGCTGGCCGCTGCGGCGCCCGTGCACGCACAGAACGACGACCAACTCTTGCCCGCGACGCACAGCTTCGTGTCGCCGGAGCGCGTGATCTTCGAATTCCGCGGCGGCCCCTACCGCCCCAACCTCGATGGCAACCCGAGCTTTCACAACCAGTTCGGTAGCGACACGGGGCCTCTGCTCGACATCGAGATCGACGCCATCGCGTACCGGCTGCCAAAGATCTTGTACCTGACGATCGGCGGCAGCGCCGGCCGTGTGGCCTACAGCGCTCACGCCTTCGACAACACCGGCGCACGCGTGAGCGAGAAGACAGCCTTCTCGATGATCCCGCTGGCCGCGCTCGGGACGCTGCGCTTCGACGCACTGGCACGCAGGCTCGCGGTGCCCTTCATCCTCACCGGCAAGATCGGCTACGAGTGGGCGCACTGGTCGACCAGCACGGGCACGCGCGACGACGCCAGCGGTTGGAGCAAGGGCTTGGTCTACGGCGGCGAGATCGCACTCGACCTCGACACTTTCGAGCCCACTTCCGCGCGCCGCATGGACGACGAGTGGGGCATCAACCACTCGTTCGTGGTGTTCGAGGTGTTCCACTTCGCCCCGAACGGCAAGTCGTTGCCCATCGGTGACACGGCGTGGCTCCTCGGCCTAGGCTTCGTGATCTGAGATGGAACACGGCGTTCGGCTCACGCTGGCGTACGACGGAACAGAGTTTGCGGGCTTCCAGCGGCAACCCGATGCGCGGACCGTGCAGGCTGCGGTCGAGCATGCGGCGCAGGAGATCGCGCAGCATCCGGTGCGCTTGCATGGCTGCAGTCGCACCGATGCGGGCGTTCACGCCGAAGGTCAGATCGCGGCGTTCGCCACCACGCGTCAGCTGCCACCACGGCGCTGGCTGCTGGCACTCAACCGCTACTTGCCCGACGACGTCGCCGTGCAAGACGTGGCCGCCTGCGCGCCCGACTACAGGCCACGCTTCGACGCGCTCGAGAAGACCTATCGCTACCTGTTCTATCTCGGCTTCGCACGCGACCCGCTGCGCCGCCACCGCGCCTGGCACCTGGGCCGCGACGCCCACGTGCGCGACGAGGAAGTGCTGACCTTCGCGCAGCTGCAACCCGACCTTGCGGCAATGCAACGCACCTGCGAGCTCCTGCACGGCACGCACGACTTTCGCGCGTTCCGCTCGTCGGACGACGTGCGTGACAACAGCGTGCGCACGCTGTACCGCGTGCAGCTCGTGCCGAGCCATTCCGGCGACCCGCGTCTGCTCGCGCTCGAGGTCACGGGCTCGGCGTTCATGAAGCAGATGGTGCGCATCTTGGCCGGCGCGCTGATCGCCGTCGGCCGTGGCGCGCGGACACCCGAGCAGATCGCGGCGCGGCTGTCGCCCGATGCCGTGCGTGACGTGGGCTGCGAAACGGCACCCGCCGCAGGGCTCACGCTGGTTCGGGTGAAGCTGGGGCGGGTTCACGCGCAGGCATCGCACTCAGATCCATGAGCCGGCCGCGTACCGTGGCGATCAGCGCCCTGAACTCGGAAGACTCGATCTCCGCCGGCGTCACAGGCGCACCGATGTGCACCTCGACCGTGGCCGGCCGAAACAGCAGGCTGTGCTTGGGGCTGACCAAGCGCGTGCCACGCACCCCCACGGGCACGATGGACACACCGGCCGCCTTCGCGAGCCGGAAACCACCGCTCTTGAGCTCGCCGATGGTGTCGGAGTCGCCGCGGGTGCCCTCGGGGAAGATCAACACGGTCTTGCCCCCCTTCACCTGCGCGGCCGCGCCGTCGAGGGTCTGCATCGCGCGGTCGTGGCGCTGACGGTCGATGACCACGTGGCCGCCTGCATTGAGCGCTGCGTTCAAGAACGGCACGCGCTTCAGCTCGCTCTTGGCCAGAAAACCGGGAATGACGGGCAAAGCGATGAAGAGCACCACGATGTCGGCCCAACTCAAGTGGTTGGACATGACCACGTAGCTCTGGCTCGGATCCATGTGCTCGGCGCCAAACACCCGCAGCTCGACGCCCCAGAAGCGCGTGAGGCCGCGTGCCCAGTGCCGCTGCATGCGGCGGAAAAACTCGGGATCGCGCAGCACCAGCCCAACGCTGATGGCCATCGTCACCATGAACGCCGTCCACAGAGCCAGGAAGATCGTGTTGGCGACTGCCCGCAGTGTCGTCACGCGGCGTACAAGCTATCACAAAAGCCCTGGGAGCCACCTGCCCGGCAGGCCCTACGGTGCTATTCTGAGCCAGGCACGTGGCAGTCGTAGCGCACACGCACACGGCACCCGGCGGGGCACGGCGTAGCGCCGGCCGCTCCGTGGTTTCCCTGCATGTCGAGCGTTGGATGCGCCGCATGCTGGTCGTGCTGGCCATGCTCGTCGCCTCCGTGTTCGCGAGCGGCAGCGCGCACGCCGACCTCGGCAAGCAGCTGCCCAATGGCTACGTGAGCACGCACATTGGCAAGGTGCAGTGGACCTACCCGGTGTCTGCAACGGCGGAGACGCGCGACTTGCAAGCGGCCGAGCCCGCAGCGTTCTCGCGCGTGGTTCACGAGCTGGGCGTGGTCGTCGCGGCCGACCTCGACATTCGCATCGCGGTGAACCCAGCGCAGATGCAGAGCCTCGCGCCCGATGGCCTGCCACTGCCGGACTACGCGGACGGCATCGCGTTTCCCGAACGCGGACTCATCTTGCTCACGCTGACCGAGCCGCAGACCTGGCTGCGGCCCAACATGAAGGCCGTGCTCACGCACGAGCTCTCGCACGTTGCGCTGTACCGCAGCACCGGCGGCGCCGCTGTGCCGCGCTGGTTCTCCGAGGGCGTCGCCCTGCATCAGGCCGGCGAGAGCGCGTTCAGCCGCCTGCACACGCTCTGGGAGGCCACCTTGCGCGGGCGGCTCATCCCGCTCGATCGCCTGGCCGCGTCGTTCCCGTCGCGCCACGGCGAGGTCGACCTGGCGTACGCGCAGAGCGCCGACTTCGTGGGCTTCATGCTGGGCGGCACCGATGAGCGCGCACGCTTCCGCGAGCTGCTGCGCGCGCTGGCCAGGGGCACCCCGTTCGCCGACGCCCTAACCCACGCGTACCACGTGCCGCTCGGCTACATGGAGCGGGACTGGCGCGCGACGCTCACGCAGCGCTTCGGACGCTGGCCGGCGCTCTTGATGGGGCTCACCTTCGTCTGGGTGCTGGGCGCGGTCTTGCTGGTGGCCGGCTACATCCGAACGCGCGGGCGGCACAAGGCCACGCTGCGGCGTTGGGCTATCGAGGAAGCTCCGCTGGCGCAGCCGCCTGCCGTGGTGCCACCACCGCTGCCGGTCACGCCCGCACAGTCGAACATCGACGAGTTCTTCGACAAGCGCGCCAAGGGCGATTCGGGCATCCCAACGGTGGTGCACGACGGCCAGAGTCACACGCTGCACTAGCTCCGGTGTATCGTAGGCGCCGTGACTGGCGTGGGTGCAACACTGGGGCGCAGCGGCGCAAACGCTGCGCTGCTGCTCGCTTGCTTGGCGGGCGGGCTGCTCGGCTGTTCGCGCACGGGGCTCAAGGTCTCGCCGAGCGCGGGCGCAGCTGCGCGGTGCGCGCAGCGCTGCGACGACCGTGTGTTCTGCAACGGCCCGGAGAGCTGCGACCCGCAAACCGGAAGTTGCCTGCCCGGCAAAGCACCCAGCTGCGACGACAAGAGCGAGTGCACGCTGGACCGCTGCGACGAGAACCAGCGCGCATGCGTGCACGACCGAGCGCCTCGCGACGAAGACGCCGACGGCTGGGACGCCTGCAACGGTGACTGCAACGACCACGATCCCAGCATCCATCCGCAGGCGGTCGAGATCTGCGACAACATCGACCAGAACTGCAACGGCCAGGTCGACGAAGGCTTGCGCTCCGAGTGCGGCGACTGCCGGCCCGGTTGCAGGTTGCTGTACCTGCCGGGGAAGTCGCCGTGGCAGCCGGGCATCGACAATTCGTCGGCGGTTGCCGTGGCAGGCAACGATCTGGTGCTCAGCGGCCAGAACCACGAGCGCTACGACGCCTGGATCGCCAACGACATCGACGCCAAAGTGACGCGGCTCGATACCCGCGACGGCTCGCAGCTGGCCCGCTACGACAGCGCGCTGCGCGACGGCAGCAACCACGCCGAGCCGCTCGACACGCTGTGCGATCGCGACAAGACCAACCCCCAGCCGGGCGGCAACTGCCCGTCGCGCACTTCGGTGAATTTGCAGGGCGCGGTGTACGTGGCCAACCGCGCGTTCGGGCGGCAGGGCACGGTGACCAAGATCGCCGGCTTCGAGGAAGACTGCATCGACCGCAACCACGACGGCACGATCCAGACCTCGCACGACGTCAATGGCAACGGGCGTATCGATCTGCAAGAGCCAGGCGAGTACCTCGGCCAGGACGACGAGTGCCTGTTGTGGACCGTCGACGTGGGCAGCGTGGGCGGTGTGCCGCGCGCGCTGGCAGTTGCAGCTGACGGCAGCGTGTGGGTCGGACTGCACGGCGATCAGAAAGTGCTGAAGCTCGATCCCGACAGCGGGAAGATCCTGGCCACGCTGGCCGTGCCTGGCTTCAAGCCCTACGGCGCCGCCATGGACGGCCACGGCACGCTGTGGCTCACCGAGGCGCTCACCGGGCAGATCTTGTCGATAGACACCAAGGCCGGGCGCGTGGGGCAAGCGCTGTCTGCGCCTGCACCGGAGAAGGGCTGCCCGAGCTCGTACGGCATCGCCGTGGACACGAGCGACCGGGTGTGGATGGCCGGGTTCACCTGCCCGTATGCATTCCGCTACGACCCACAGCAGGGCGAATGGTTCAGCGTGCACCTGCCCGACGCGGGCGTGATGCGCGGCATCGCCGCCGACGACAACGGGCACATCTACGTGGCCTCTTCGTACGATTGGGTCACCATCAACACCGACTCCCGCTTCGGTTATATCGACGCGAGCGCGCCGATCACGCGCCTGACCATGTTCGACGCGGCCGACGGCGGGCATCTCAAGACCTTCGGCGGCAAGGATGCACCCTTGCCTGGCGGCGGCAGCATCGGCGTTGGACTCGACGCCGACGGACGCGCCTGGCTCGTCAACCGCGAAAACGGCTCGGCCACGCGGGTAGACCCGAAGACCGGCGATGCGGCGCAGTTCGGCGTAGGCGCGATGCCGTACACCTACTCCGACTTCACCGGCTACAGCCTGCGGCGCATCGTGGCACCCTCGGGCTTCATCCGCGGCGTGCTCGACGGCTGCGCGATGGGGCCTTCGGAGTGGGAGAAGCTCACGGTCGACGCGCAGCTGCCCGCCGGCGCGAGCATTCAAATACGCGCGCGCACCGCGGCAAGCCGCGACGCGCTCACGCACGCGGCGTGGTTCGGCCCGTGGTCGAGCTCGCCTGTCGATCTCTTGATGTCACCCGGGCCATTGCCGGAGGACCGCTTCATCGAGATCGAGGCGCGCCTACTGTCGACCGACCGCCGCAACACGCCGCTACTGCACCAGATCGAGCTGCAGGTGCACTGCCCGATCTGAGCACAACCAGCCGGCAACGGCTCACTTGGCTTGGTTGGCGGTTTGGTCGAGATGGATCGGAAACTTGGGGGTGCCTTCGCGCGCACGCTTGCGAGCCTTGTCTCTGCCCACGCTTGCGCGCTTCCTGCGGCGGCGCAGCTCGGTCTTCTTGGTATCCGATGCCATGACTGTCTCCTTGTCGGGCGGTGGTGTAACGGACCTTGCGGCGCGGGTCAAATGCGGATCAGAGACAGGCGTAGAGTGCCTCGATGAGGCGCCTGGGACGCTCGCCCACGAGGACGTTCATCCCGGACCGGTTCATGACGTAGCCAAAGGCCAGCTGGGCCTCGGGGTCGGCGAAGCCGATGGAGCCGCCCATGCCCGGGTGACCGAAGGCCCCGGCGTTGGGGCTGAACCAGCCACCGCCGCTGGGCTGGGAAAGCATGAAACCCAGGCCGAAGCGCGTGGTGACGCGCAGCACGGCGTCGGGGCCGAAGGACTGCTCCTGCGCGCAGCGCGCGACGCCCTCGCGGCTGAGCAGCTGTGGCCGGAGCGACGCCACCCCGGCGTAGATGGCTGCGAGGCCCGCCGCGCTGGCGTGGCCGTTGGACGCGGGGATCTCGGCCTCTCGCCATTGACGCGTGCTCACCGCGCCGGGCGACGGCAGCGGGTTGATGAAAGCCAGCGCCGTCATGGAGCGGGGCTCGTTCATGAACACGCTCATGAGATCGAGCTCGCCCGCTGGCGGTGTTTCTCCGAGCGGACGCGTGAGCTTGGCGACGCGCACATCTTCGTTGGCCGCCAGACCGATATGCGCGTCCGCGCCGAGCGGGCCGGCGATCTCTTCACGGAAGTAGCGACCGATGCTCCTGCCGGTGATGCGCAGGACCAATTCGGCGAGCAGAAAGCCGAAGGTCTGCGCGTGGTAGCCGTGCTGGGTGCCCGGCTCCCAGAACGGCGTCTCGGCGGCCAGCGCACGCGCCATAGTGGCTTGGTCGTAGAGCGCGGCGTGCGGCAGCGGCTGCCGCAGCGCGGGTAGCGCCGAGCGATGACCGAGCACGTGGCGCACGGTGATGGCGCCCTTACCGGCGGCCGCGAACTCGGGCCAGTACTGCGCGACGGGGGCTTCGAGGTCGATGCGGCCGGCTTCGAGCAAGTGGTGCACGCACAGGGCGGCCCAGCCCTTGGTGGTGGAATACACGTTCACCAGCGTGTCGCGCTGCCACGCTTTGTTGTCGGAGCGCGATGCCAGCCCACCCCACAGGTCGACCACCACGCGCCCGCCCACGTGCACCACCACGGCGGCGCCCAGCTCGCCATGCTGCGCGAAGTTCTCCGCAAAGGCCTCGCGCACGGGCTCGAAGCGTGTGTCCAGCTGACCGTGCAGCTCGCTCATGCGTTCACCCGCCGCTCTCGTCGTCTTCGGTCTCGGGCAGCGGCGGCGTTTCGTCGTCCAGGCTGTCGAGGTAGCCGTCGGGCAGCGCGACCTTCTGCGTGCCGCCGGTCTTGCCACGTGGTACGCGCATCGCACCGGGCGGAAACGCTTCGTTGCCGTCGAGGGTATCGAGCACGTCTTGCAGCTCGATCAGCGTCTGCACGCGCATCACGCTGTCGCGCATGCGCGCGCTGCCACGGAAACCCTTGGTGTACCAGGTGGCGTGCTTGCGAAACTGGCGCATGGCCAGGGGTTCGCCGACCCAGTCGCACAAGGCGCGGGCGTGACGCAGCATGATGGCTGCCACCTCGGCCATGCGCGGTGGGTTCTGCGGCTGCCGACCATCGAACACGTCGGCGAGATCGCGGAACAGCCACGGGCGCCCGAGACAGCCGCGGCCCACCACCACACCGTCGCAGCCGGTCGCGCGCATCATGCGCAGCGCGTCTTCCGCTTCCCAGATGTCGCCGTTACCGAGCACCGGGATGCGCGTGACCTGTTGCTTCAGCCGACCGATGGCGTCCCAACGCGCTTGACCGGCGTAGAGCTGCGCGGCCGTGCGCGCGTGCAATGCCACGTACGCGCAGCCTTCCTCTTGCCCGATGCGCCCGGAGTCCGAGCAGGTCTCGTGCTCGTCGTCGATGCCGATGCGGAACTTGATCGTGACCGGCACGTGCGCGGCGCCGCGCACGGCGGCACGCACGATGTTGGCGAGCAGCTTGGGCTTGAGCGCAATCGCTGCACCGCCGCCGCGACGGGTGACCTTGCGCACCGGACAGCCGAAGTTGAGATCGAGGTGATCCACCCTACCCTCGCCCACCAGACGCTTGGCGGCTTCGCCCACGTAGTATGGGTCGACGCCGTAGAGTTGCAGCGAGCGGATGCTTTCGTCGGGAGCGAAGTCGGCGAGCTTCTCCGCCTTTGCGCGCTGCTCGACCAGCGGGCGCGCTGTGATCATTTCGCTCACGTACAGGCCGGCACCGAAGCCGCGACAGATCGAGCGAAACGGCGGATTGGTGACGCCGGCCATCGGCGCGAGCACCACGGGCGGCCAGATCGACAGCTTGCCCAACGGCAGGGCTTTGAACTCGCCTGGCTCCGCCGGTGCAATCTCGCGGTTTTGTTCGCTGCGGTAGGTCGGGTCCATGGTGTGCGGGCGTCGGACAGCGCGGCAATATGTGGCATGGGACCGAGCCTGACAAGGCGCGCTGACAGATGCGGTGCAAGCTGTTGCCCGCGCGGGTGGCGGACACGTGAAGAGCGGCAGCGAGCGTGCTAAAGAAGCCCGGTGGGGATGCGGCACAGCTTCAGCGGGTTCGCGCTGGTCCTGCTGACGGCAGGCTGCTACCAGTCGTCGGCGCAGAACCGAGGCTTCAGCTTGCGTGACGCTGGCGTGCGCGGTCATTCAGCCGACGCTGCCGCTTCCCTCGACGCCGCAGCGCTCGCCACAGCTGCCGACGCTGCAAGCACGCTGCGCACCGATGCCGGAGCGAGCGCCGATGCCGGAGGCAAGCCCTGCGTAGGCAGCAGCTGCACACCGCACATCAGCGCCTGCGCCGACCGCTCGCGCAGCACGATGCTGCTGCAGCTCATGCACCAGTCCGGACGGTGTGCGGCAGAGTGCGAGCTCACACTGTCGCTGGCTGCGCACGGCAGCGGCTGCGACCAGGCCGTGCTGGACGTTTGCGGCAACGGACACGGCGCGTGCACGCGGCACAACACTGGCGTGCTCAGCGCGACGGCGCACGAGCGGGCACGCACCTTGGCCTCGAAGCTGGTGGGCACTCGACTTGCCGACAGCTACGGCTGCCCCGGCTGCGCAGACGAGCCCTACGCCACGTTGCAGCTGTCGAGAAACGACCAGCAGACCATGCACAACTACGACGTGGGCTCCGTGCCCAGCGAGCTTGCCGACGCAGACACCTTCATGGCCGCGCTGCTGGACGCGCTCAACCACTGCACAGCGGTGCCCGAGCTCGCGCTCGACCCGGGCTGCAAGCCGGCACCGTAAGAGCCGCGCTCAATGCCCGATCGCGGCGGCTTGCGCGGCGGGACGCTCGTGAGCCTCAGCGACCGACCAGCTCGCGGTACGCTTGCATCAGCCGCAGCGTGACCCGACCTGGCTTGCCGTCGCCCACCTGGGCGTCGTCGACGCGCACGACGGGCATGATCTCGCGCACCGAACTGGTGATGAACACCTCGTCGGCCTGCGTGAGCTCATCGGGAAACAAACGGCGAATGCTCAGCGGGATACCCGCACGTTCGGCCAGCTCGATCACTGTCTGGCGCGTGATGCCCGCCAAGATGCCCGCCTCTAACGGCGGCGTGAGCAGCTGGCCGCGACGCACCGCGAAGACGTTGCTGGTGGCGCCTTCGGCGACCTGGCCGCTGCCATCGACCACGATGGCCTCTGCGCAGCCGCGCTGCTTCACCTCGTGCAACGCCAAGAGGCTCGCAAGGTAGTTGCTGGCTTTCGCTCCCGCGGCTGCAGTTCCATCGACCGTGCGCCCGACCCGCACCAGACCTACCGCGATGCCTTGCGCGTAGATGGTGGCCGCCGGCAGGTGCAGGGGCAGCGCGAACACCAGGGTGCTCGGTTCGTGGGCGTCGGCGATGTCGAGGCCGAGCGAGCCCACGCCGCGTGTCACCATCACACGCAGGTAGCATTCCGGCAGGCCGGAGGCGGCGATGGTGCGATGCAGGTCGCGCGACCAGCTCTCGAGGCTCGAGGTCACGGGGATCAACAAGCGCTCGCAGGAGCCCTGCAAGCGCTGCAGGTGCTCACGCTCGCGAAACGGCTCGCCAGCGTAGGTTCGCATCACCTCGAACGCCGAATCGCCGTAGAGGAACCCGCGGTCGAACACCGAGATCTTCGCCTCGGCGGCCGGACATAAGTCCCCATTGATGCAGACATGACCTTCGGAAGCACGCACGCTGGGCCTCAAAGCTGTTCGAGCAGAGCCTTGGCCGCGGGATGCTGGCCCGCCTCCGAGATGGCGCGCTCCAACATGGCCTTGGCCTTGGGCTTGTCGTTTTGCTTGGCGGAGATCTCGCCAAGATGGAAGTACACATCGGCCTTCTGAATGCCAACGTCGGCGCCCAGCTTCTGCAACAAGAGCGCGCGATAGGTTTTCTGCGCGCGGTCTAGATCGCCGCGCCCGAGGCACAGCCGTGCGAGATCGCGCAGCACCGGCACGCTGGTGAGATCGATCTTGAACGCGGCGTCGTAGTGCTTGAGCGCTTCGTCCTCTTGGCCGCCCGACTCGTAGGCCTGGCCCAGGCGGTGCTCGTAGATGGCGACTTCCTTGGCGCGGCGGCCGCCGTACGAGGCGATGATCTTCTCGAGCACGGGTACGGCGTCGGTCTGGCGCTGGGCTGCGATGTACAGGTCGCACAGCGCCAGCAGGGTGGCCCGGTCGTCGGGTACGAGCGCGACGGCGCGTTCCAGGTACGCGACTGCACTGGCAGGATCCTTCAGCTTGTCGGCGTAGAGGCTCGCAATGCGATTCCACAACGCCACCTGCGCGGGCGCGTCGGCGGCAGCTTCGGCCTCGCGGACGAGCAGCTGCGCGAGCTTGTCCCAGGCGCCGGTCGCTTCGTGGTGCGCCTTCAGCTTGTGCACGGTCTGCGCGCGGCTCGGATCGAGCGTGAGCGCATGCGTCAGGGCGGCCTCGACCGTGGCGGGATCGGAGAGCTTGCCGGCGGCGAGCTCAGCGAGTGCGTACGCCGTGTCGATGGCTTCGGCGGGTGGTTGCAACTGCATCAGCGTCTGCATCAGCTGTGCAGCTTCGGCCAGACGGCCCGCGGCTTGATGCAGGCGAATGAGGCCCTCGACCGCGCCGCGTTCTTGCGGCGCCAGCGCATGCATGCGGCTGAGCGCCGACAGCGCCTGCTCGGGATCGTTCAGGCTCTCTTCGGCCACGGCGCACAGCGCCCACAGGCGGCTGATCGCCAGCTGCGTATCGCCTGCGGTTTGCGCGCGCGCGGCGCGCTCCAGCAAGAACGCGGCGAGCTCCGCGTGATGCGCGTTGTCGCGGTAGAGGCGTTCGAGCTCGGCCACTGCCTGCGGATGATCGGGCTGCTCGCGGAGAATCTCGACGAGCTGTGCGATGGCAAGGTCGGGTTGACGCAGCTGCTGCTCGGCCAAGCGCGCGAGCTTGATGCGCACCTGCAGGCGCTCGTCGCTGCTGCCGCCGCGCTGCAAGCGCTGCTCGAGCGCAGCACGCAGCTCGTCCCACCGGCCGAGGCTCTGGAGTAAGTCTTCGAGCGCAGCACGCGCCGCGACCTCGTCAGGCGCGTTTTCCAGCAACGCACGGTAGCTCGCGAGCGCCGCCTCGCGGTCCTGCAGCGCGTCGGCTTGCGCCTGCGCAATGCGGTAGCGCAGCCCCGTGCGGCGCGCGAGCTCGCTCGGGCCTTCCGGCAGCGCGGTGAGCAAACGCGTCAGCAGCGCCACCATGTCGCCTGCGCGGCCCTGAGCCGCCCGGATCTCTGCGAGCGCATTCAGCGCTTCGGCGTCGTGCGCATCGGCTGCCAACACCGCGTCGAAGCAGCGGGCAGCAATGTCCACCGACCCGAGCTCGCTCGCCAAACGACCGGCTTCCATCAAGTGCTCACGCCGACGCGTCGACTCCGGCTCGGCCTCGGCCATCGCACGCAACACCTCGACCAGCGCCGGCTTGTCGTCGCGCGCGCGCACGATCTCGGTCACGCGCTCGTGGACCGCAAGCGCCGTCGGCTCGACCGCCAACACTGCACGCAGGCAGCGCTCCTCACCCTGCAGGTCGCCCAGATGATCGCGGTACCAGCCGGCGCAACGCTGCGCGGCCTCGCGCTTGTTCGCACCCTCGAGCGCGCCGCTGGCGATCAAGCCTTCGGACAAGCCGGAGAGGTCTTGCCAAGCGTCGGCCGCCTTGGCCAAGTGTTCGAGCTCGTCGAGCAGACCGGCGTCCCGGCAGTCGAGCTCGTAGGCGCGGCGCAAGCAACCCAGGGCGCGGCGTGGCTCGGACAGCTCCTGCTCCCAGAGCACGGCAGCTTCGCGCAACAGGCGAACCTTCTCGCTGTCCATGGGCGCGAGGCGGATCTTGATCTCGTAGAGACCGACGACCTTCTCGAGCGCACCCGCGTCGCGGTAACAGCGCTCGAGCACCTCGAGCACATCACGCGCGAGGTCGTCGCGCTGACCCAGGCGCTCCATGCCGGCGAGCGCGCGCGCATCGGTGCCGTCGTTGTCGAGCACTTCTTGGTACGCGACGAACGCGCCGCGACCGTCGTTGAACTGCTGGTCGCGGAGCGCACCGAGACGAATCAGCAACTCTGCCCGCTCCGAAGGCGCGCTGAGCGCCGCGATGCGGCGTTCCAACACCTCGACAAGCTGCTCGTGCTGCTTCGTCTTGTCGTAGAGGGCATCGAGTGCGAGCAGGGTCTCGGGCGCGTCGTCGTCGCGCTCCGACGCGTGCACGTACGCGCTGATAGCCAGCGTGTCGTCGTGCATCTGGTGCTCGGCGATGCGCCCGGCGCGCCGGTACAGCGCCGCCGACTCACTCGGCTCCGACATGCTCTGCGCACGCTCCATGAACACGCTCGCGAGCTTCGGCCATGTGCCGAGCAACACCGCGAGCCGCTCGAGCTCGTCCTGCACCTCTAGGTCGGCCGGCTCGTCCGCCAGCGCCCGGGTCAAGGCTGCGAACGCATCGGCCGGTACTTTGCGACCGTTTTCGTGGATCTCCGCCAGGCGCACCAACTCGGCGCGTCGTTCGGACGGGTCGAGGATGCTCTCCACACGACGCTCGATCAGCTGCACGAGATCGTCCCAGCGCGCTTGGTCGCGCAACAGCGGCTCCACGATCTCCGCCGCCCGCGCGCGATGCTCTTCCTTGACGGTGAGCGCCATCAGCGCCTGCACCGCTTCGTTGCAGCGCGGATCGTCTTCCAGCGCCTGCCGATAGCACTCGATGGCTTCGGCCAGATCGTTCAGCTCGCTCTGCAGCACGCGTCCGGAGTGGCAGCGCAAGCGCACGCGTTCCTCGGTGCTGGCCGTGAGACTGGCCTGCGTGGCGAGGTTATCGAGCAAGTCTTGCCACATGCCCTGGCGTTCGTAGAGCGCGGCCAGCCGCGCGATCGCGACGGCGTTCTGAGGCTCGTCATCGAGCACGCGGCGGTAGGCTTCGATGGCATCTTCGTAGCGATGCAGCTGCTCTTCGGCCACGCCACCCAAGCGCACGCCCAGCTCGGCGCGCGTGGCGGGGTCCTGCGCGAGCTCGATGCGCCGCGAGAGAATCGCTGACAGCTCGGCACCCTGCCCGCCCGCCGCATACAGGCGGTCGAGCGCTTCGAGCGCCTGCTCGTCGGTCTCGAGCTCCTCGAGCGCCCGCTTGTACGCTGCGATGGCCGCATCGCGATCGCCAACGAGGTCATCGAGCACCGAACCCATGCGTCGCAGCACGTCGGCGCGCTCCTCCGAGCTGAACGCCGACTTCACCTTGCGCTCGAGCACCGCGACGAGGCCGCGCCAATCACCCACCATGGTGAGCAGCGACTCCAGAGCATCGAGTGTGCTCGGGTCGTCGGCGTCGATGGCCAGCAGCTGCTCGTACGCCTGAATCGCGGCGCGTGGATCGCCGAGCTTCTCGTCGTGGACACGCGCGATGGTCGTCAACAGCTGCGCCTTCACCGCGTCGTCCTGCGCCACGAGCAAAGCGCCTTCGTACGCGGCAATGTGCTCGTCCCAGGCATCGCGCCGGGCCGCGAGTCGATCCACGTGCGCGCGCGTGCTGTCGTTGTCGGGCTCGCGCTTGAAGGCGCGCGCGTAGGCATGGAATGCCAGGCGCAGATCGTTACCGCGCCGCTCGTGCAACTGGCCGACCTCGGACAACAGGCGCACAGCTTCGGCCGGGTCCTGCAGCAGCGACAGGCGCGCCTCGTAGATGGCGATCAGCTTCTTCCACTGATCCAGGTGCTGGTAGACCGGCTCCAGAATCTCGGTGACGCGCAGCGTGTGCGCCTCGCGCTGCACGAGCTGTTCGAGCGCCGCGATGGAAGGCGCGTGCCCGGGATCCAGCTGCAGTGCCTCTTCGAAGGCCTCGATGGCGCCGGTCTCGTCGCCCAGGCGCGTCGACAAGAGCTCGCCAAGCCGGAACTTGAGCGCGACTTGCTCGCTCTTGCCCGAGCTGTGCTCCATGCGACGACGCAGGTGCTCCGCGAGACTCGCGTAGTCTTCCGATTGTCCGAGCATGCCCTCGACACCGGAGATGGCCTCCGCGTTGGTCGGCTCCAGCTCGAGTATCTCGCGATAGCTCTCGATCGCGGCTTTGCGGTCGGAGAGCTCGGTGGCGTACAAGCGCGCGCTCTTGTGTAGGAGCGCGACACGCTGCGCATCGCTGGCTGCGGCCTCGGCCTGCTTCTTGTAGAGCACGAGCAGCGCCGCGTGGTTGGCGCTGCGCTGGTAGGCAGCTTCGATGGCCGAGAACGCCACCGCATCCTGCGAGTCGAACTCTAACGCTTTGTTGTAGAACTCGGCGGCCTTCACCGCGTTGACGACGCGCTCGTCGTAGAGCGAACCCACGTAGCGCGCGAGCTTGGCGGTGATCTCGTCGTTCGCCGCCTCGGGCAGCGCTTCGCCCAGGATCTTGGCGAGCCGACTCCACTGCCCGCCGACCTTCGCCAGGCGCGTGAGGGTCTCCCACTGCTCCTCGTCGCGCGGGTCTTCGCGGAACAGGCGCGCGTACACTTCCATGGTCTCGTCGAAGTCTTCGAGCTGTTCCTCGTAGATGCGCCCCAGGCGCAAGAGCAAGCGCTTGCGCTCTTCGAGATCGAGCTCGCCATCGACGCGCGCGCGCAGTGCCGCCGTCAGCTTCGCCCACTCCATGCGGGCCAGGTAGCCGGGCTCGAGCAACTCGGCGGCCGTGGTGCGGTACTCGCCGTGCTCGTTCATGATCGATTCGAGCAACGCGATGGAATCTGGGTGGTTGGGGTTGGCCGTGATGGCCTCGCGCAGATGTTCGAGCGCTGCCTGCGTGTCGGACAGGTGCTGGCGACAGTTACGCGCCAGTTGGAAGCGCAGCTCCACGGCATCGCCGACCCGCCGTTCCAGCTGCTGCTCGTACATGCTCGACAGATCGGCCCAGCGATGCGTGCGCTGGTACAGCCGCTGCAACGAGTCGTAGGCCGCCTTGTCGGGCGCATCGGCCACGAGGTCTTCGAGCGCGGCGATGGCCTTGTCGGCGTCGTCCAGGCCGCGTTCGTAGACGTCGGCCTGCCGCGACAGGAGCTGCGCGCGCTGCGCAGGGTTGCTCGTGAGCTCGGTCTTGCGCTTGAGCACTTCGATCAACGCCGCGTGATCGCCGACTTCTTCGTCGAGCGCGCACAGGGCATCGAGCGCGGGCAGGTCGTCGGGCTGCTCCTCGAGTACCTTGCGAAAGCTGCTGCGTGCGAGCGAAGTATCGGCGAGCTTCTCGCGCGCGACCTCGGCGACCTTACGGTAGGCGCGCACCTTCTCGTCGACGTCGACAATCTCGGGTGCGATCTCCTGCAAGCACGCGACGTACTCCGCGTAGCGGCCGGTCATCTCGGCCATGCGGGTGTACTCGGCCAAGAGCTGCGGCAAGCTCTCGTGGGCGCGGCCCGCACGCACGGCGCGACCGAGGTAGCCCATGGCCTGGGCCGCGTCGTTCTGGCCGTGCTCCGCAATCTCGGCGGCGCGACGCAACGCGCCGAGCTGCTCCAGTTCGTCGTCGGTTTCGGCAAGCAGCTCGAACACTGCCAGCAGGCGGTCGTAGCTGCCCATGGCTTCGTAGCGCGGCGCAGCGACGCGCGCAGCGTCACGCCGGAACGCGAAGCTCACGTCACGCATCAGCGTCTCGAGCGCGGCCAAGGTGAGCGTGTGCTGGGGGTCGTCCTCGAGCACGCCTTCGTAGACCGAGATGGCGCGTTCTGGCTCGCCCTGCTTGTCACGCAGCAGCTCGGCCATTCGGTAACGCAAGTTGGCGCGCTCTTGCGACGGCTCGAGCAGCGACTCTGCCGCTTCGAGCGTGGCCAGCAGATCGGCGTAGCGGCCGGACGACTCGTACAACCGCCCGAGCGCGGCGAGCGTGTCGCGATCGTTGCCGAACGCGCTGAGCACCTCGTTGTAGGCCTCGATGGCGTGCTCGACGTCGCCGCGCTTCTCTTCGTGCACGACCGCCACGCGCCGCAGCAGCTCGCGCCGTGCGACGTCGTCGCTTGCCCCTTGTGCGCGCCTGCCAACCACCTCGACCAGCGGCAACCACTGCTGCGTGCGCTCGTACAGACGCTCGAGGGCGAGCAACGCGTCGTCGTCACCTGCATCGAGCTCCAGGCGCTTCTGTTGGGTGGCGATCGCACCCTGCATGTCGTCCAGCTTGTGCTCGTAGAGCTCCGCCAGGCGCAAGAGCAGCTGCTCGCGCGTACGGCCATCGAGCTCGAGCTCGACCTGGCGCTCCAGGTCTTTCGCGAGCCTCACATGATCGCCCGCGTGAATGTGAATGCGCTCGAGTGCCTTCGCGACCTCGAGCACCACGTCGTCGCGCCCGCCTGCGCTCGTCGCGAGTGTCAGCACGCGGTCGTAGACGCGTTCGGCCGCGACGCGATCATCGAGGTACTGGTCGAGCAGCTGTGCGAGCTCCAGCAAGAGTTCGATCTGCACGTCGGGGTCTTGCACGGCCTCGGCCGCATGTTCGAGCACCTGCGCACGCCTACGCCGATAGGCGTCGCGCGTGGCCGCAACGCGCGCCAGCGCTTCGCGCACGATCTTGTCGCTCGGGTCGGACTCCACGGCGCGCGCGTACGCAACGAACGCTGCCTCCGGATCGCGCAGGCGGTGCTCGTGCAGCTCGCCCACACGCAACAGCAACGCCGCTTGCGCGTCGCGGCTCGGGCGGTCGACGACCTGAATCTCCAGCACGCGCGCGAGATCGGCGTACGCGCCTTGGCTCTCGTACACGGGCTCCAAGATGGCGGCCACGCGCTGGCGCTGGCTCTCCACCGCGAGCAAACGCGCGAGCGCAGCCTGCGCGCGCAAGTGGTGCGGCTGGTTGGTGAGCACGCCCTCGTACTGGTCGACTGCGGGGCCCGGCTCCGAGAGCTTGGTCTCGTAGAGCTCGCCCAAGCGGTACATCAGGTCGACCTGGTCGTAGCCCTCGGCCTGGTCGAGGTTCGCGCGCAGCAGGTTCGACAAGTCGCGGTAGCGCTCGGTGCGCTCGTAGAGCTTCTCCAGCGTGCGGCGCGACGGACCGTGATCGGGCGCAAGCTCGAGCACCGCCTGATAGGCCTCGATGGCCATGTCGGGCTTGTCGAGGATCTCCTCGAACAGAAAGCAGACCTGCAGCAGCAAGTCCAAGCGTTGCGTGGTGTCGACGGTCTCGTCGATGCGCTTGCGGTAGAGCGCCTGCAAGTCTTCCCAGCGCTCTTGGTTGGTATAGATCTCTTTGAGCGCCGTGAACGCGACGTCGGCGAGTGGATCGTGCACGAGCACGCGCTTGTGGAACGGCTCGGCCTCCTGAGGCTCGCTCAACACTTCGTCGTAGATGCTTGCCGCGCGAATCGCGAGCGTGGCCTTGTCGGTGTCGGACAACGCCGGGGACTCGATCGCTCGCGCGTAGGCGTTCGCGAGCGCGCGGTGCTGGCCGGCCGTCTCGGCCGCGGCGGCCAGACGGTCCCAAAGCGTTTCGTCGTCGGGCTGCTCGAGGAACGCTTGCTCGAGCGCGCTGTAGGCACCGAGCGCATCGCCTAGCTTGCCGCCCCTGATTTCCGCCATGCGCAGGCGCAGGCGCTTGAGCTCCACCTCGTCGCGCACGGTCTGCAAGCGCTGCGCGACCACCTTCGCCAGACGGTCGAAACGACCGGCCCGCTCGTACGACTTCTCGAGCGTGACCAGGATGCCACCGCGCAGCGCACTCTCGTCAGCTGCCAACTTCTCGAGTGCAGCGAGGCTCGGCCCGTGCTCGGGATCGAGCTCGAGCACTTCGGTGAACACGGTGGCGGCGCCGCCAGGTTGCGCCAGCTTGTCGAGCAAGAGCGCCCCGAGGCGCGCGCCCAGATCGATGCGCGCCGCGCGCTCTTCCTCGACCGTGCGTCGCGTCTCCAGCACCTCGGCGAGCTCTTCGTGCCGGCCTGCGGCGAGCGCCAGCCGATCGAGCGCCGACCACACGTCGCGATTGGTCGGCTCCAGCTTCGACAGTGCCCGATAGCGCTCGGCAGCGGCCTTCGGATCGTCGAGCTTGTTCTCTTCGATCGTGGCCAGCTCATGCAGAATCTCTGCACGCGCGCTAGCGTCTCGCGTCTGCGCGAGCTTGTGCAAGAGCAGCTTGCGAATGTCGTCGGCGCGTTGCTCGGCACGGTAGATACGATCGAGCGCTGCGAGCGCTGCAGCGTCGTCCGGCACCTTGGCCAACACCAACTGCCACTCACTGGCGGCGAGCTCGGCACGACCCAGACGTTCACCCGCGAGGGTCGCCACGCGGCGATGTAAGAGCAGCGCTTCGTCGGCCGGGGCACGCTCGGCGCGCGCGCGGTATTGCTCGACCACGCGGTCGAGCGCTTGCGCGAGCTCGCCTGCGGCTTCCAAGCTTTCGCGCATGCCCGTGGCGTCCGGTGCCAGCTGGTACGCGGCAAGCGCATAACCGAACGCGCTCTCACCGTCGCGCAGCTTCTCGTGCGAGAGCGTGCGCAAGCGCGCCAGCAAGGCGAGCTTCTCGTCCTTGGCGCTGTCGGCTAGGCCTTGGCGCACCACCTCGAGCACCGCGCACAGCCGAGACCACTTCTCTTCTTCTTCGTAGAGCGGCGCGAGCGCTCGCGCCGCTCGCACGTTCTGCGGGTCCACGCTGAGCACGCGCTCGTAGCTGCGCTGCGCCCGCGCAGGCTCGCCGATCTTGTCTTCGAACACGCGTGCGGCACGCAGGCTGAGGTCGACCTTCACTTCGCGCGCTTGCGCGGCGTCGGCCTCGCCCGAGAGCACGTCGACCAGCGCTTCGAAGTCGCCCGCGCGTTCGTAGAGCGCTTCGAGCGCATCCCACTCGCCGAACGAGAGCAAGCTGTCACGCAAGCTACGCAGCGCCCGCCCCTGCTTGGGATCGAGCTCCAAGATGCGCCGCCAGGCGCGGCTAGCGGCCTCCGGGTCGGCGCTGCGCTCGGAGTGCAAGCTGCCAAGCTTGAGCAAGACGCGGATGCGCGCCTCGTCGCTGGTGTCGCGCGCCACTTGCAGCTCGAGTACCTGCGCGAGCGTGGCCCAGTCTTTTTCGCGCTCGGCGAGCTTCTCGAGCGAGTCGAGCGCCAGCCCGCCGTGCTGCGGGTCGCCCGACACCTCGCGCCACAGCTCGACGGCGTCGTGGTAGCGCTGCAGCCGGTCGGCCGCGAGCTCCGCCATCATTACGGTGAGCTTGGCGCGCACGGTGGGATCGCTCGCTACGATGCGCTCTTTCTTGAGCACCTCGAACAGCTGCTTCCAAGCGCGCTTCTTTTCGTAGATGTCGCGCAAGCGCGAGAGCGCTTCGCGGTTGTTGGGCTCGAGCTCGAGCACCTTCTCGAGCGGCGACGCCGCCTGGTTGTAGTTCGAGAAGTGCTCCACCCACAGCTGCGCCACCTGCAAATAGGTCGCGATGCGGGCAGCGCGGTCGGACAAGAGCTCGGCGTCCGCCGACAGCACGTTGATCAAGTCGTTCCAGCGGCCGAGCTCGCGGTACTTGTCGGCCAACGCTCCGAGCGTCGCGCGGTCCGAGGGCGAAAGGCGCAAGATGGCGTTGTAGGCATTGATGAGCATGCCATCGAGCCGCAGGTGGTCGCGGTACACCTGCGCCAGCTCGCGCAAGACTTCCACCTTGCGCGGGGCATCCGCGTCGGGAATGGCGTCGACTTGGGCCTTGAGCAGGTCGACGAGCGCGTTCCACTTCTCCGACTTCGCGTAGAGCGCCTTGAGCACGTCGTTGGCGTCGGTGTTCAGCGGATCGATGCGCTGCACGGTCTTCCAGGCTTCGATGGCGCGGTCGGGCGTGCCGGGCAGCGCCTGTGCCAGACGCGCGGCCTCCGCAGCGAGCTCCACCTTGCGCGGAGGCGCGAGCGACACGCGCTGCGCATCGGACAACACACGGATCAGCGGCTCGAGCTCTCCGCTCTGTCGCGAGTGCTCGCGGTAGAAATCGAGCATCGCCGGGTGCGCCGGGTCGAGCTTACGCAGACGCGCGAAGTACGGCTCGGCTTCCGCCGCGTGCTTGCGCATGCGCCAGTGCACCATGCCGATCTGCAGCAGGATGCCCTGCTCCACCTCGACCTTCTGCGGCACGCGCAGCGCGTCTTCGTACAGGCCGACCAAGTGGTCCCACTGCTCCCCCTCGGTGAAGTGCTCCGAGAGATAGGTCATGGCTTCGGGATTGGTCGGATCGAAGTCCAGCACGCGCTCGTAGCAGGCAGCCGCGCGGCTCTTCTCGCCTAGCTTGCGCGCAAAGGTGCGCGCGGAGCGCACGTAGCAGTTGACGCGGTCTTGCTTGTCACGTGCGGCTTCCGCTGTGTCGAGCAGGTGTTGCGCGAGCGCATTCCATTCTTCGCGCTCGCGCAGCGTGTGCTCGTAGAGCATCGCGGCCCGCATGTTCGCCGGATCGAGCTCGAGCGCCTTCTTGAACAGCTTCTCGGCCTCTTTGCCCTTGCCCTTGCGCTTCCACTCCCACGACAGGCAGGCGGCGCGCAGCAACAGCGAGGTCTTGAGCGACAGGTCGGAAGCTGACTCGGCTTCTTCCACGAAGCGCTTGGCGAACTTCTTCCAGCTGGCCTCGGCTTGCTCCAGCCGGCGCAGCGCTTCGGTGATCTCGGTGTCGTCGCCCTTGATCTCGAGCGCCTTGCCGTAGGCCGCGCGCGCGCCTTCGGGATCGAGCAGCAGCTCGGTGCGCAGGCGCCCAAGCTCCTTCCACAAGGAAGCGCACAGGGAGTTGTCGTCCTGCACGAGCGGGATCTCGGCCTCCATCAGCCGTGCCACGGTGGACATCTCGCCGCGCAGCTCGTGGCCCCGGCGCGCCATCTCCATGAGCCGCGCCGGCTCCGGGCCGAGCAGCTCGGTGTCGCCGGAGGCGATGATCCGATTGATTTGGGCCAATGCCTCCCGGTCATCCGGGTCGGCCTCGAGCACGCCAAGGTAGTTGCTGAGCTTCAAGCGCCGCGCTGGCTCGCCCTGACCCGCTGGTGTCCCGTTTGCTGCGGGTGCGGCCATGTCGGTTCGTGTCTGCGCCACGCGATCCTAGCCCACGCCGCGTGCGGTCCTACTGCCTGCATATCCGCGGACCGGCGTCCGGCGATGGTACTGATGCGGGGCTGCCACACGCAAGCACGAATCGTGGCTCTCTTGCAGTTGCCCAAACACCACCAAGTCCAACCACGAACACTGCCGAAGCGCGACGCGGCCGCCAACCAAGCGCGACTCAGAACGTCATCAGTGCGCCCGCCCAACTGAGCGCACCCCACGTCACGATGCCCGAGGCCAAGTGCACCGTGGCCAGCGCTTGCAGCGTCTTGTAGTTGTTGGCCCGGTCGAGGCCGAGCCAGTTGTTGGCGATGACGACACCGATCAACCCCTGCAGCACCATGCCGCCGAAGTGCACCCAGCGCAGCGTCTTGTGCAAACGCAAAGTCTTGGCGAACTCGCCCTTGCCCGAGGAGAGGTCGTCCGGGTCCGGCATCATGAACGAGAGCGTGAACGTGCTCGCGTAGAGCGCCGTGGTCACGCCCGCGCTGATGGCGTGCGCGGTGCGCAGCGATCTACAGCCACCATCACCGCCTATCGCGCTGCCCCGCACGCATGGGTTGTCGGCCTGGCTGGAGAAGGCGCCGTAGAGGTTGTAGTAGCTCATCACGCCCAGAGCGACCGTGACGGTCATCGCGCCCCAGGTGCTGATACCCAGGATGCGATGGATGCCGGCGATTGAGTTGCGACGCCGCGTCTGCGCCAGGTACTCGGCTTGCGACGCGTCGTTCTCGGCACTGGCGTCGGCGCTCGCCTCGCTCGCGGCCGCCTCACCCGCAGCCAGCTCTGCGACGACGTGTGCCGAAAGATCGAGCACCGCCGGCGTAGTCGAAGCCAACGCGGGTGCCGACAGTGAGAAACCGAAGATCGGCGTTGCCAACAAAAGCGCAGTCAAGCCACCCATGAGAACCTCCACGCACCCCTGCGCCCCGGTGTCGTTAGCAGAGTCCGAGCGTTTTCTACAGCGTCTCCACAGCATCTCTACAACATGGCCGCGGCGTCCGGAACGAGTTGGTCACCCTGACACCGATATGTCACGAAGCCCAGGCTCGGACCGCGCGCAGAGACCACGATCAGCCGACTGCCGGTGAACACCGCCCGCGCACCCGCCGGCGCCAACGCAGTCGGCAGCCAGAGCTCGATGCGGTCGCGGGGCTCGTCGAGCTTCAGCTCCAGCGGGTCACCCTCACCGGACACCCGCAGCAGCGGACGGCCGCCCGCGCAGCGGATGTCGGTGATTGCGTGCGCCAGCGTGCGCTCGCGACCATCGAGCGTGATGACGTGTGCTGTTCGTTCGCCGGCGCAGTCACCCCACATCACCGCGCCTTTGGGCGCCGGCGACAAGCCCAATGGCATGCACTCGCGCAGCGTGGGCACGGCCGCGGCGTACGAAATCTCGGGGCGAATCGCATACACCTGCGTGGTGGGAATCGCGTCTTGCTCGCCGAGTGCGCAGAACGCGTCGTACCAGGTGCCCGAGACCCAAGTGGCACCGGCCAGCATGCGCAGGCACGGCGTGCGGATCTCGCGTGCGTCTGCCACACGCGCGGCAGCGCCAGCCAAAGGTGGATACGCCTGGGTCACCAGCTGCGCGCAATCGCCGCTCTGACCCACGCAGCGCGCGACCGGCGCGCGGAACGCCACGCGCATCGCGCCGGTCTCCGCTGCGCTCAGTGACAAGCGACCGCGCACGGCATCACTGCGCGCTTCGGCGGCCGACAGCCGTTGCGGTGGACCGAAGGTCTGCGCGCTGTCCGGTGCGTAACTGCCGAGCACCGCGGCCAGCTGCTCGCTCTGCGCGATCCAGACCAAGCCCAGATGACCACCGGCCGCGGTTGCAGCGAGCTCGGAGACACGAGCGTCAGCCGCGGGCAATGCGGCGGCGGCGCATGCATCGAGGCCAAGCACCCGAGCCGCGCCCTGCGCCCTTCCCTGCGCATCGAAGCGCTGCAGGCGCAGGCTCTGCGAACAGCTGCCAGGTGCAACCCATAACGCCAATGCCCCATCGCTCGTGGTGACCAGCTCGAAGGCATCTGTGGTGCCCAACTCGCCGAGCACGCGAGGCACCGCTGGCGCAGCGACGACGGCTGGGCTCGGCACCGGCTTGGGCACTTGCCGGGGCGCACTCGCGCGGCTGCACGCCGCCAAGAGCAGCACCGAGATCCACGAGCCGCAACACCAAGCGCGCATCGAGCCGTGCACCGTAGGCCATGGCGGAACCGGCAGCAACCGCGAGGCGCGCACACAGCGGGTCGTCGCTACACCTGCGCGCTCGCGTTATGCTCGGCCGACGCCGCCAGCGCGGCGCGGAAAGCAAAGCATCGCACCATGTCCGAGCTCGCTCACGCCCTGCTGCAGTACATCGATGCCTCGCCGACGCCGTTCCACGCGGTCGCCCACAGCACGCGCTTGCTCGAAGACGCCGGCTTCGCGCGCTTGCGCGAGGAAGACAGCTGGCAACTGCAACCTGGCGACAGAGCCTACGTGGTGCGCGGCGGCTCCAGCCTCGCGGCGTTCGTGTGTGGCAGCGTGCCGCCGCACGACGCCGGCTTCCTGCTGATCGGCGCGCACACCGATTCCCCCAACCTGCGCATCAAGCCTGCGCCGGAGCTGTCTCGCAACGGCTACCGCCAGCTCGGCGTGGAAGTCTACGGCGGGGTATTGCTGAGCACATGGCTCGATCGCGACCTGTCACTGGCGGGCCGCGTGGTCGTCGACACCGATGGCGAGCACTACGAGAGTTACCTGGTCGACTTCGAGCGCGCCCTGTTGCGCATCCCGAACCTCGCAATTCACCTGAACCGCAACGTGAACACCGAAGGCCTGGTGCTCAACGCGCAGAGCCACCTGGCGCCGATCCTCGGCCTCGCCAGCGACCACGACGAGCCGCTGCGCGCGCTGCTTGCTACGGAGCTGCAGCGGACAGGCCAAGAGTGCAACGCCGAGCGCATCGCCGGCTGGGACCTCGCGCTCTACGACGTGCAGCAAGCCGCGGTCTGTGGCTTGCGTAACGAGTTCATCCAGGCAAGCCGCCTCGACAACCTCGCCAGTTGCTTCGCTGCCGTGACCGCGCTGTGCGAGCTCGACGCCCCAAGCGACGCGACACGCGCCATCGTGCTGTACGACCACGAAGAGGTCGGCAGCCGCAGCGCGCAGGGCGCACACTCGCCGCTGCTACGCGAAGTGCTGGAGCGCGCCACGCGTGCCCACGGCGGCAGCGCAAGCGACATGTTCTCGCGCGCGATGGCGCGCTCGTTCCTGATCTCTGCCGACATGGCGCACGCCGTACACCCGAACTACGCCGACAAACACGAACCCGGCCATCAACCGGTGCTCGGCGGCGGCCCGGTGATCAAGACCAACGTGAACCAAGCCTACGCTACCGACGGCGAGAGCATGGCGCGCTTCGCCCAGCTGTGCCGCAGCGCGGAGATCACTGCGCAACACTACGTCGTGCGCAGCGACCTGCCCTGCGGCAGCACGATCGGTCCAATCACCGCCGGCCAACTCGGTCTGCGCACAGTCGACGTGGGCAGCCCTCTCTTATCGATGCACTCGATCCGCGAAATGGCCGCGGTCTCCGACGTCGAAGCCATGCAACGCGTGCTGGAAGCGTTCTTTGGGACGTAGTCACGGTTCACAACGACACCCGATGTTGCGCGCACCAATTGAGGTGCACGTAGATGGCCCAGACCCGCGACCAGTAGATACCCGAGCGGCCCGCTTGGAACGAGCGCCACAGCGCCAGCGCGCTGGCCGGGTCGACGCCGGCGCGCTCGCACAGCGCCTCGTCGCGATACAACGCTTCCATCGTCTCGCGCAGACTATTACGGCACCAGGCATCGATGGGCAACACGAAGCCCGACTTCGGCCGGTCGAAGAGCTGCGGGTCGAGCTTGGAAAGCGCCGTGCGCCGTAGCATGGTCTTCTTGCCGAGCGGTGCGAAGCGCTGCGCCGCGGGCAAGCCTGCCACGGCCTCGATCACCTTGTGGTCGAGTAAGGGCACGCGCGCCTCGAGCGCCGCAGCCATGCTGGCCACGTCGGTGTCACGCAGCAGGCGCTCGCCGATGAAGCTGCGCAATTCCAGAAGCGATACCGCATGCAAGCTGTGCTCGCCGCGCGTGAGCGCCCGCGCCGCCGCGCGCTGCGGCGCAGTCAGCCCGCGCGTGAGCCCGGCGGCAGGGGCCACACGCGCTGCCAGTCGCGCATACAGCTCGCTCGAGAACAGCGCATACGATGACTGGTAGAGATCGGCGAAATCGCCGCGCGCACTGATCACGTCGGCGAGCTTTCCCCAACGCGTCTGCGGCGGCACCCCACCGAACGCCAGCGCTGCAGCCGTGGCGGCCGCGGCTGCAGCATGCGCAACCGACCCCGCAAACGCGGGCAGCGCCGCCAAGCGCGCGGCACGCGGCAGGTCGTGGAAGCTGCGATAGCCACCGAACAGCTCGTCACCACCGGTGCCTGCGAGCGCCACCGTCACTCCCGCATCGCGTACCGCGCGACTCAGGAGGTAAGTATTGATGGCATCGAAGGTCGGCTGATCGATCGCGTCGAGCGCGCGTGGCAGCTGACGATGGAAGTCGTCTTCGGTGATGCGCAGACTGTGGTGCTCGGCGCCGAGCGCACGGGCCACGGCCTCGGCGTAGCGTGATTCATCGAGCTCCGGCTGGTCGAAGCCGATGGTGAAGGTCTTCACGGCCGACGGCGCTACCTCGCAAGCCAACGCCGCCACGGCGCTCGAGTCGATACCTCCAGAGAGAAACACTCCCAGCGGTACGTCGGCGATGAACTGCATGCGCACGGTCTCGCGCAGCGTCTGCCCCAGCTGGTCCTCGCTGGTGCTGCCCTCACTTGCTGCCGGCAGCTGCCAGTACACGCTGGGCTCCGGCGACAGCTGACCCTCGCGCAGCGTCAGGCACGAGGCCGCTGGCAAGAGCCGCACGCCTTCGATCATGGTGTTCGGACCGACCACGAAGCCGTGCCACAGAAAGCTCGCCACGCCTGTCGGGTCGAGCTTGCGCGGCGCACCCGCAGCGAGCAGCGCACGCACCTCCGATGCAAAGTGCACGCTGCGCCCCTGCACGCGGTAGTACAGTGGCTTGATGCCCATCGGATCGCGCACCAGATGCAGCACGCGCGAGCGCGGGTCCCACAGTGCGAACGCGAACATGCCGCGGAACTTCCGCACGGCAGCGTCGAGCCCCCACGCGACGTACGCCCGCAAGATCACCTCGGTGTCGCTGCCCGAGCGGAAACGCACGCCGCTGGCTTCCAGCTGATCGCGCAGCTCGCGGTAGTTGTAGATCTCGCCGTTGAAGACGATCACGCAGCCCGTGTCCGGCTCGTGCATGGGCTGAGCGCCCGCGGGCGAGAGATCGATGATGGCCAGCCGCCGGTGCCCAAGGCTCACGTCGAAACGGCCCGTGCCCAGCGCGCTCGTCCACACGCCCTGCCCGTCAGGCCCGCGATGCGATTGCGCGTCGTTCATGCGACCGACCGCGGCGACACTGGCCTCGTCGATCACTCCCGCCACGCCGACCAGTCCGCACATGCGGGCCAGGCTACCACTCGTCAGCGCAGTTGCGCGAACCGACCTTCAGCCGGGCTTCAAGCCAGCTCGAAGTGTTTGCAAAACACCACGAGCGCCGTGGGGTCGTCGTAGTGCGCCTGCCGATGCTCGGTGGTCGGGTAGCCGTGGGCGCAAGTCTCCCGCTGCTCGTCGAAGAGCGCGCAGTGCTCGCAGTTGAAGCGCAGGTTGAAGGCTTCGCGCTGCTGCCGAAAGCGCTGGTCTTGCAGGATCTTCACGCGTCGATCTTGGCGACGCGGCCCGCGTGACGCCCACCCTCGAAGCTGCCATCGAGAAAGGTCTTCAAGATGTCCTCGGCAAGACCCGGCCCCACGATGCGGGAACCCAAACACAACACGTTGGCGTCGTTGTGCGTGCGCGCCATGCGCGCTGCATAGGCCTCGGTGCACACGGCGGCGCGCACACCTTTGTGCCGGTTGGCCGCCATGCTCATGCCCAGGCCCGTGCCACACACCAGCACGCCCAGGCGGTAGCGACCCTGCACGACGCCCGTCGCCACGGCATGCGCGTAGTCCGGATAATCAGTCGACGCCTCGCTGTGGGTGCCCAGGTCCTCGAACGCCACGCCCCAGCGGGCCAGCGCCAGCTTCAACGACTCCTTGAGCGCGAAGCCCGCATGGTCGGACGCAATCGCGATGGGCTTGGTGGCTTCAGTCATGTCGCTTGAGCACGAGGGTGACGTTGGTGCCGCCGAAGCCGAACGAGTTCGACAGCGCGATGTTGATCTTCTTCTGACGCGCCGTGTGCGGCACGAGATCGAAGCCAGCGGCTTGCTCGTCAGGGTTGTCGAGGTTGATGGTCGGTGGGATCACGCTGTCGTGAAGCGCCAGCGCGGCAATCACGGCCTCGAGCCCACCCGCAGCGCCGAGCAAGTGCCCGGTCATCGACTTCGTGCTCGACACCATCAGCCCGGCGCCGTGACCGCGGGCGTGCGCGCCAAACACCTTCTCGATGGCCACCAGCTCGGTGATGTCGCCGACCTCGGTCGAGGTGCCGTGCGCGTTCAGGTAATCCACAGCCGTGGGCGGAAGCTTGGCGTCTTTGAGCGCGAACTTCATCGCACGCTGCGCGCCTTCGCCCTCGGGCGCAGGTTGCGTCAAGTGGAACGCGTCGGCCGACGCGCCGTAACCGATGAGCTCGGCGTAGATCTTGGCGCCGCGCTTGATCGCGCGCTCGCGCTCTTCGAGAATCATCAGGCCGCAACCTTCGGCCATGACGAAGCCGTCGCGATCCTTGTCGTAGGGTCGGCTGGCCTTCGTCGGCTCGTGGTTGCGCTTGGACAGCGCGCGCATCGCGTTGAAGCCGCCCACGCCGAGACCCGTGATGGTGGCTTCGGAGCCGCCCGCCACCGCCATCTCGAGATCGCCGCGCTGGATCCAGCGGTAGGCTTCGCCGATGGCGTGCGCGCCCGACGAGCACGCGCTGGTGGTGGTGTAGCTCACGCCCTTGAAGCCGAAACGCATCGACACCCCACCGGGCGCGAGGTTCGCGATGGTGGCGGGGATGAAGTACGGCGTCATGCGCCGCGGGCCCTTCTCGAACAGCACCTTGGCCTGCGCCTCGATCAGCGACAGACCGCACATGCCGACGCCCACGAAGGTGCCAGTCAGCTCCTTCACCTCATCGGGCGCATCGGCGACACCGGCATCACGCACGGCCAGCTCGCTCGCGGCCAGCGCCAGGTGAATGAAGCGGTCGCCTTCACGGACGCGCTTGCGCTCGATGTACAGCTCCGGGTCGAAACCCTTGCACTCGCCGGCAATCTGGGTCGCGAATTCTTTGGCGTCGAACAGCGTGATCGGACCGATCCCGCTCTTGCCTTCGCGCAGTGCGTTCCAGGTGGACGCCGTGTCGTTGCCGCACGGGGTCACAGCCCCCACGCCTGTAATGACTACCCTTCGCATGCGAATCACCCAGCAGTGAAACTGGGGCGACCCCGTTCGGGCCGCCCCACCACTTGCAGGTCCACTCTAGCGCGGATTGGGCGCTATTTGGCGTGGGCCTGGATGTATGTGATCGCGTCACCGACGGTACCGATCTTCTCGGTGTCCTCGTCGGGGATGTCGATCTCGAACTGTTCCTCGAACGCCAGAACCAGCTCGACGATGGCGAGCGAGTCAGCACCAAGATCTTCGATGAACTGCGCCTCTTCCTTCACTTCGGCGATGTCCACGTCCAACTGCTGAGCGACGATTTCCTTGACCTTCTGCGCGATATCCATCCGACCCCTCCAACGGGTGCAAGATTGGTAGACTACTCACTCGTTACACGTACATTCCGCCGTTGACTCGAATGACTTGGCCCGTGATGTACGAAGCCTCGTCCGAGCACAAGAACAGCACGGCTGCTGCAACATCATCCGGCTGACCGATCCGCGCGAGCGGGATCTGCTCGATCATGTATTTCTTGGCGTCCTGCGGCAGGTTCTTGGTCATGTCGGTGTCGATGAAACCGGGGGCCACTGCGTTCACGGTAACGCCGCGCGAGGCGTACTCCCGGGCGAGCGTCTTCGTCAAGCCGATCAAGGCTGCCTTCGAGGCCGAGTAGACCGCCTGTCCGGGGTTGCCGAGCTCGGCAACCACGCTGGCCAGGTTCACCACCCGGCCCGTGCGGGCACGCATCATCAGGCGAATCGCCGAGCGCGCGCAATTGATTGCGCCCGTTACGTTCACGGCAAAGGTTTTCTGTATGTCCTCATCCGACACGCGCAACAGCAGGTTGTCGCGGGCGATGCCGGCGTTGTTCACGAGAATGTCGAGCCGCCCGAGGCGCTTGGCCAGCTCGCGGATACCTTCGTCGACGGCTTCGGCCTGGGTCACGTCGAGCTTCATCAGCTCGCCCTTGCCCCCGGCTGCGGACACCGCTGCGAGGGTCTCTTGGCCCACTTCGGCCTGCAGCACGTCGGCTGCGATCACGTGCGCGCCGGCCTTGGCCAGCGTGACGCACATCGAACGCCCGAGGCCACGGTAGCCACCGGTCACCACTGCCACTTTGCCGTCGAGTCGGAACATGGTGTGTCCTTATCACGCCGAATCACGCCGAGAGATTGAGACCGCTCGGCACCCCCGAGAGCCGATGGCTGCTCGGAAAATACACCGTCACCAACGCACCAGCGCGCTGCCCCACGCGATGCCACCGCCGAGCGCGCAGAACACGAGCGACTGCCCGGGCTTCACCTTGCCGGCACGCACCGCTTGATCGAGCGCGATCGGAACCGAAGCGCTCGAGGTGTTCGCGGTCTGGTCGATGTTGATGAAGAAGTGTTCCTTGGCGATGCCGGTGCGCGACTGCACCGCATCCAAGATGCGCACGTTCGCTTGATGCGGAATCACCCAGTCGACATCGCCCGGCGCCATCTTGTTGGCCGCGAGCGCCGTCTGCACCGAGGCCGTCAGCGCCTTGACCGCATACTTGAACACGTCCATGCCGACCATCTGCACGAGGTGCAACTTCTTGTCGAGCACCTCTTGGCTGAACGGCAGACGCGAACCACCGCCGGGGATCTGCAGCGCTTCGATCATCGAGCCATCCGAGTAGATGTGCGTCGACAAGATGCCGCGGCCATCGCCGGTGGCTGGGCCGACGACCACTGCGCCAGCGCCGTCGCCGAAGAGCACGCAGGTGCCGCGATCGGTCCAGTCGATGATGCGGCTGAGCAGCTCGACGCCGATCACCAAGACGTGCTTGGCCGTGCCGGCACGCACGAATGCATCCGCGATGCTCAAGCCGTAGATGAAACCCGCGCATGCAGCTGACAGATCGAACGCGGGGCAGTCCTTGCGCGTGCCCAACGCAACCAAATTGCGCTGCACGAACACCGCCGCCGAGGGCATGGGCACGTCGGGGCTGATGGTGCCCACGATGATCAGATCGATATCGGCCGCAGAGATCCCCGCCGACTGCAGTGCGGCCTTCGCAGCATGCGTCGCCATGTCGCTGGTCGCCTCTTCGGGCGCAGCGATGTGGCGCTGACGGATGCCCGTGCGGCTGGCGATCCAGGCATCGGAGGTGTCCATCACCTTCTCGAGGTCCTGATTGGTGAGGACCTTCTTCGGAAGGTAATGGCCGGTGCCGAGAATCCGCGAGCCGGGCTGTGCGCTCGGACCTGTCACTGGGTGAGCACCCGGTCTTATGCCTGGGCCTCGCCGCCTTGATCGACGACCTTGCGCCCCTTGTAATGACCACACGCTCCGCACACGCGGTGCGGCAAGGTCATCTCGCCGCACTTCGGGCACGGGATGAAGTTGGGCGCGGTCACTTTGTCGTGGTTGGCCCTGCGCTTGTCGCGCTGGGACCGGCTCTTTCTACGCTTGGGAACGGCCACGGTGTCACTCCTTCTTGTGGGGCTTGTTGGGCGGGACTTTGTCTCGCAGTCTTTGTAGCGGCGCAAGACGCGGATCCACGCCCGCGCCGTCGAGATGCCGATTTTCTTTGGAACCGAAGACTTCCGGGGGCGGCCGCAGGTGCTCGGGCACTGCGATGCCCTGGCAATCGGGCTTGCAGAGCGGCTGCATCGGGCACTCGAGCACGAGCTGCTCACGCACCAAGCCGTCGAGCACCAGATCGTGGCCGGAGAATTCCTCGCGCTGGAAGTCTTCTTCCTCGAGCTCCTCTTTGGCTTTGGCTGGCGTGTGCTTGTCGGACTTGCGACAGAAGAGCGTCGCAAACGCCACGTGCACGGGCACCTTGGCGTCGCCCAGGCAGCGGCCGCACTCGGCCAGCAAGTCGGCGTCGACCCGGCCATTCACCAGATACTCCGCGCCATTCTTCTGCGCGTGGACCTGCACGACCGGCGGAATGGCCGCCGGGTCAGCGCGCAGGCCGGCGTCGGCGAGCTCGGTCTGCAGCCACGCCGAGCTGAGCGGAAAGGTGTAGTCCTTCCCGTCTTCGTCGATGTCGTGGATCTGAAGCACCAGCGCAGCCATTCGTACCCGCGCGGACGCTGAAAAACAGCGGTGGCGCGCCTCTCGGCCCCAAAAGGGGTGCGGACTATGGAATGCGGGCGGATCGAAGTCAATTCAAGCGGGTGCAGCACGAAGCACGGTTCAGCGCACGACGCGCAGGCCGGCGTTGTCGAGCTCGGCGCGCAGGAAGCCGAGCGCGCTGCGTGAACCGTCGGTGCGCGTGATGAGCGGGCCGAACAAGCGAGGCACCACCGCGCTGGCAGCCCCGGCAGGCGCGAGGCCGATCTGCGCTTCCGGCCAGGCGTAGAGCCCACCGGCGATGCTCGCGCGTCGAGCAAACTCGGCGAGCGGGCCGGAGCCCAAGTCGAGCCCGGTGGCTGTGCGACCGACACCCGCGGCGACCGCCCCCGCGGGTGCCTGCCACGCCAAGAGCCAGCGCCGGCCGGGTATAGCGGCGAGCTGGCCCGCGCGGGCCTTGAGATCGGGCAGGCCAAAACCGCAGCTGTCCTCGTCGACGGAGTAGCGGCCATCTTGGGCGCCAGCGATCGGCAAGAGCGCCTGGCTGCCGACGTGGATCTCGTGCACCGCCGTAGCGTCGAGTAGCGCAGCGTTTGCAGGCAGGCTCGCGAACGCGTGAGCGAGCGTGCCCAAGCTGTCGCGTCCGCCTGCCACGAAGAGCAGCGGAGCCGGCAGCTTGGCCAAGGCTGCGGCAGTCGCCGACGCGCTGGCTTGGCTGTCGCCGAGGCCACCCAGCATCACGAAGAGATCCGCGCCAGAGCTGGCCACGCCAGCCAGGTCTGCGGGGCTCGGAGCCGGCCCAAAACCGGGACCGGAGAACACGGCCAGGTGCAGCGGCTTTGGCGCCCCGACCACCGTGATCACCGCACCCTTGCGCGAAAGACGCAGTCCGTGCCCCTGTGCCGTGCGGTCGGCTGCCGGTGGAGCGGACATGCAGCGCACGTAGGGCGTCGGACCCGACTCGCGCAGGCGCGCCTCGGTGGTGCATGCAGCGCCGGCCACCAGCCAGGCAGCGACACAGGCGACACGCGACAGTGGACGCAGGCGGCACATGATCGTGGGCAGGCCCTGTATCACGAGGCCCTGGGCGATGAAATTGACAGCGGCGTCAGTAGCGTCGGCGGCGGCCGCGGTGTAGATGAAAAGCGGTTACGCGCCCAGGCTTGCCTGCCGGGCGACGTGACGAAAGGAACCGCCGCCCATCATGCAGTCGCCCACCCGTTTCAAGGGAACCGCCAGCTACCTCACCAACGAAGCGCTCGAGACCGCGGTCGACTGCGCGCTGGCGTTACAGAAGCCCCTCTTGGTGCGCGGCGAGCCCGGCACCGGCAAGACGCTGCTGGCCGAGGCGGTGACCGAAGCGCTCGATACCGAGCTCATCACCTGGCACGTGAAGAGCACCACGCGCGCGCAAGAGGGTCTGTACACCTACGACACGGTGCAGCGCTTGTACGATTCGCGCTTCGGCGACGGCGATGTGAAGAACATCCGTCACTACATCAAGCTGGGGCCCCTGGGGCGTGCGTTCTCGTCGGAGAAGCGGGTGGTCCTGCTCATCGACGAAGTCGACAAGGCCGACATCGAGTTCCCTAACGATTTGTTGCATGAGCTCGACCGCATGCGCTTTCGCATCGTGGAGACCAACGAAGACGTGGTCGCCAAGCAGCGCCCGGTGGTGATCATCACCAGCAATGCCGAGAAAGAGCTGCCCGACGCCTTCCTGCGCCGCTGCGTGTTCCACTTCATCGACTTCCCCGAGAAAGACCTGATGACGCGCATCGTCGACGTGCACCACCCGAAGCTCGATTCGGCGTTGGTCGAGCAGGCGATGGACGCGTTCTACAAGATCCGCAACATGCAGCGGCTGCGCAAGCGCCCGAGCACGAGCGAGCTGGTCGACTGGATCCACATGCTCAAGACCATGGGCGTGAAAGACGTGAAGCTCGACAAAAACCTGCCCTTCCTCGGAACCTTGCTGAAGAAAGAACAAGACCTCGTAGCGTACGCCGATCAGTTGTCTGGCGGCGCGCGCTGGCGCAGTTGATGACATACCCGCCGAGCAGCCTTCGGCTCTCGGCGTATACTTGATTACATACCCGCCGAGCAGCCTTCGGCTCTCGGCGTATACTTGATTACATACACGCCGAGCAGCCTTCGGCTCTCGGCGTAACGCGCGAATCGCGATGTTCATCCCCTTCATCTACAAGCTGCGCCAGTATGGCGTGCCGGTCGGCACGCAAGAAGCCATTGCGCTCGCGCGGGCCATGGCGATGGGGCTGCACGACTCCTCGCTCGACGGCTTCTACTACACGGCGCGCGCCCTGCTCGTGCACAACGAGGGCCACCTCGACGCCTTCGATCAGGCATTTTTGTCGGAGTACCGCGGCATCGAGGGCAAGCACGTGCAGCTCAAGCAAGAGCTGCTCGACTGGCTCAAAGACGCGAAGCTGCGCATCCAAGACCTGAGCGCCGAAGAGAAGGCGCTGGTCGAGTCGCTCGATCTCGACGAGCTGAAGAAGCTCTTCGAAGAGCGCATGAACGAGCAGAAGGAACGCCACGACCGCGGCAACAAGTGGGTCGGCACGGCGGGCACTTCGCAGTTCGGTCGCGCAGGCAAAGAAGGTGAAGGAGTGCGCGTGGGCGGCGCAGGCGGCAACCGCTCGGCGGTGCAGGTTGCAGACGCGCGCAAGTACCGGCCATATCGTTCTGATTTGACGCTCGACGTGCGGCAGATGGAGATGGCGCTGCGCCGGCTGCGCATGTTCCACCGCGAAGGCGCCGAAGAAGAGCTCGACCTCGAAGGCACCATCGACGCCACCGCCAAGAACGTGGGCGAGCTCGAGGTGGTCACCCAGCCGCCGAGCCGGCCGAACACACGCGTCATCTTGATGATGGACGTGGGCGGCTCGATGGACCCGTACGTGGAAATTATGTCGCGGCTTTTCAGTGCGACCAAGAAGGCCTCGCACTGGAAAGAGCTACGCACCTACTACTTCCACAACTGTGTGTACGGCCGCGTGTACAAGACCGAGCGCTTCGACGACCCGGTCTGGGTGCAAGACCTCATGCACGAGTGCGGCCGGCACTACAAGCTCATCATCGTGGGCGACGCGCTGATGGCGCCGTATGAGCTCATGCGCCAGGGCGGCGCCATCTCGCTCAACGACGACAACGCGTTGCCGGGCATCGCGTGGCTGATGCAGCTGCAACAGCACTTCAAGAGCAGCGTGTGGCTCAACACCGAGCCGCCGGCGTACTGGGACGGCAACACCATCGCGGCCGTGCGGCAGGTGTTCGAGATGTTCCCGCTCACGCTCGAAGGACTCACGCAGTCGATGCAGCATCTCAACCGCGGCAAGGCGTCGACGCGCAAGAGCTGAAGGCGCGGCGCAACACGCGCGACACCGCAGCGTCGCAGCTGTTCGAGCAGCCCGCTCAGTTGCCGAGCTTGATGCCGGCTTGGGCCTTGGTGCGCGTTTGCGCGCCGGCGGTCGGCTTGGTGGCCTTGATGCCGGGCGGCAGCTCGTGGTCCATGCTGGTGTCGACCTTCACGTTCGCGCTGGCCTTGCCGCTGGCCGAAGCCTGACCCGGAGCGCCCGGCGCGTCGTCGAGGTACGCGGGCAGCTCGCCGGCGGCGTTCCGAGCGCTCGCAGCCGTTGCCGCAGCAGCCTTGGCGGGTGTCGGGCCGAGCACTTGCTTCTCGGCTTCGCCGAGGAAGCTCCCGGCGGGGAGATCGATGTACGTGAACGCGTAACCGCTCGCGCCCCGTTCGCCCGAGACGGCAGGGGTGACGGGTGCGCGCAGATCGAGCGTGACGGTGACGCCGTCGCGCGCGTGGGTGATGGTGACGCGCGTCACGGGCGTGTTGAAGAAGCGTGTCTCGAGCGGCAAGCGATTGTTGTTGCCAGCGATCTGCGTGCCCGGCAACTTCATCACGAACTTGGCGGCGGTGAGTGAGGTCTGCACCGGCACCGGCACGGTCGACTGGAAGAACACGCGCGAGGTTCCGTCCGGCCGCATCTGGAAGCCCGGCCAGGTGATCTGAGCGGGCGTCTGACCGGCGGGCACGGTGATCGAGGCCGGCTGTGCGCCGCCTGGGACGACGCCCGCATAGGTGCCGGCCGCATGCTCGTCGGTGCCTTTGGGCTCGGGCGCGCCATCGCCGGACTTGGGGCCCAGCTCGTCGGTGGCACCCGCGCGCAAGCTGGCGGTGCTGTTGACCGCAGATGGCCCTGTGGTCGCCGCCTGCGCGCTCGCCGTTGTGGCGCCGCTCGCGACACCGCTGGCTACTGCAGACACCACGACCCAATGCATAGCTGGCCGGAACATGGTGCTCTGAAGGATAGGTCACGCATCGACCCCGAGCAAAAGAAGTGCGGCGGACCCGCAGTGCCGGGTCTTTGCGGCTCAATCCGACGCTGCAGACAGCGTGACCCAGCGCGTCTGGCCGGGCTTGATGAACAGGTAGCGCACGCTGACCTCGTCGCCGCGATGCAGGCGCAGCTCATGCCGACCTGCGGGCAGCGCCACGGCGATGGGGGGGGTCCCGAGCTCGTGCTCGCCATCGCTGATGCGCGGCGCGTGCCCTTCCCCCTCGAAGTCGACCACGAACAGCCCCTGGCCACTGGGTACCGCGACCCCGCGGCGCGGATCGATGTAGCTGAGTACGCGACCGAAGTCGGCTGGGTCGACAGCGCTGGGCGCGGTGGTCGGCTCAGCGCCCGGCAAGGCAGCAGCCGGCGGCGGCGCCTCAGCGACGGTCGCAGGGCGCGGCGCCTGCACCGCGCTCGAGACGCGGTAACTCTCCACCGAACGCTGGCGCCGTTCCAGCTGCTGCCAACCGAAGTAGCCGGTCGCCATCAAGGCCGCCGCCGTCAGCAGCATGACCAGCCCTTCGTGGCGGGTGTTGCCCGCTGGCGGCCAGGTCGGAAGCTGCCCAATCACCGGCTC
>JADGRE010000109.1 GCA_017881185.1 Pseudomonadota bacterium
GCGAGCAGCGGGTCGTAGTGCGTACCAATGGGCAAGCCGACAGCGAGCCAGTGATCGACACGCACACCCGGTGCTACAGGGAGCGTCAGCGCTGCGATCGTGCCCGTCTGCGGCAGGAAGGCTCGCGACGGGTCTTCCGCGTAGAGCCGCGCTTCCAGCGCATGGCCGCGCAGCTGCACCTGCGCCTGCGTGAGCGGCAACGCCTCGCCCTCGGCGACCAGCAGCTGCCACTGGACGAGATCGAGGCCTGTGACGAGCTCGGTCACCGGATGCTCGACCTGCAAGCGCGTGTTCATCTCGAGAAAGTAGAAGCTGCCGTCGGGTGCCAGCAGAAACTCTACGGTGCCGGCGCCTCGGTAGCCGCTGCGGTGCGCGGCGAGCACGGCGACTGCGCCCATGCGCGCGCGCAGCTCTGCGTCCACGGCGGGCGATGGCGCTTCCTCGATGATCTTCTGAAAGCGCCGCTGCACCGAGCAGTCTCGCTCGCCCAGGTGAACGACGTTGCCGTGGCCGTCGGCGAAGATCTGGATCTCCACGTGTCGCGCGCCGTCGATTGCGCGCTCGAGGATAAGCTTGCCGTCACCGAACGCGCTCTGCGCCTCGGAGCGCGCGCGCACGATGGCTTCGGGTAACGCACCGGGCTCAGTCACGCGCCGCATGCCGCGCCCACCGCCACCCGCTGCAGCTTTGACCATGAGCGGGAAGCCCACGTTGCTCGCTTCCGACAGAAGCGTCTCGTCGCTCTGATCGCTGCCATCGTAACCCGGCACGCAAGGCACGCCGGCGGCATGCATGGCGATGCGTGCACGACCCTTGTTGCCCATCAGCTCGATGGTTTCGGGCCGCGGTCCGATGAAGCACAGGCCGGCTTGCTCGCAGGCTCTGGCAAAGCCAGCGTTCTCCGACAACAGGCCGTAGCCCGGGTGCACGGCGTCGGCGCCGACGGCAAGCGCCGCAGCCACGATGCGCTCGATGTTCAAGTACGACGCCGAAACCGGCGCGGCGCCCACGCACACGGCTCCGTCGGCAGCGCTCACGTGAGGCGAGCTCGCGTCGGCTTCGCTGTAGATCGCCGTCGTGCGGTAGCCGAGCGCGCGCGCCGTGCGCATCACGCGCAGCGCGATCTCCGCGCGGTTGGCGACCAGAATGTGACGCAGCCGCGGCATCTACTGCGCCCAGCTCGGCGCACGCTTCTGCACGAACGCCAGCGTGCCCTCGCGCGCCTCTTCGCTGACCGAAGCTGCAGCAAAGACCTGCGCCGCCTCGTCGAGCACTTCAGGCAGCGGGCGACCGAGGCTGCCGAGCACCAGACGCTTGGTGGCCGCGTTGGCTTGCGGCGCGCACCGACGCAGCTGCGTAAGCGTGTTTTCGACCGCGGCCTCGAGCGCCGCGACGTCGGCGCACACTTCGTGGACGAGACCGATGCGCGCAGCCTCGCTGCCGTCGAAGCGCGCGCCCGTGAGCATCAAACGCCGCGCTTGCGTGAGGCCGATGCGCTGCACCACGAACGGCGCAATCTGCGCGGGAATGAGCCCCAGACCCGTCTCCGGCAAGCCGAAGCGACTGCTCTGCAGCGCGATGGCGATGTCGGACGCGCAAACCAGGCCGATCCCTCCGCCCATCACCGAGCCTTCGACCACGGCTATCACGGGTGCACTGATTTGTTGCAGGCTGCTGACCAGCTCTCCGAAACGCCGATTGCCGCGCGCGATGGCCTGCTTCGGGTCGGTCGCAATCGCAGCGGCGTTCTGCGCGTTGGTGCTGGCCATCTCTTTGACGTCGGCCCCGGCGCAAAAGCTGCCTGCCGCGCCGCGCAGCACCAGAGCGCGCAGCGCAGTCTCGGAAGACGCTTGCGCGAACACTGCGAGCAACTCGTCGATCATGCGCGGCGACAGCGCGTTGCGACGATCTGGGCGGTTGAGCGTCACTCGCAACACACCCGCGTCATGGGTGCAGAGTAAGGTCTCGGTAGGCGCGAGCTTCATGGCTGACCTCCGGCGGGCGCGCTGCGTGCGCGCCGCTCGTCGTACACGTCCTTGGGCACGGGCACCTCGAACGCCAAGAGCTGTTGTGCGTGGGCCTTGCCCTGTGGGTCGGCGCGCAGCGAAGCGATGCCACCGCCGCCGAGACTGTTCTCGAGCAGGAAGTTCCAGCCGTGACAGCCCGGCAAGCTGTAACGAGTGACCCGACCGTTCACGGGATCGAGCACGTGAGCCATGTGCTTGGCCACCGCGTCCGCCGTGAGCGCCGCGCCGATGAACGGTACGAAGCGCGCTTCACGCGCCACGATGCCGATGTTGCTGTGATTTCCCTTGTCGCCGCTGCGACCCCCCGCGAGCGCGATGAGCGGCAGGCGATAGCTGCTGTCGACGGCGGCATAAGGCGGCTCGGCCACGTCGACGCTCGCGGGTGCTGCCGCCATCAGCGGCACGTCGTCGACGGTGCGTTGCATGCCATCGAGATCGAGCGACGCATGCACCCGCGCCTTGGCGATGAGGAACGAGAAGAGCTTCACCATGGTGGCAGGCTGCGGGCGGCCGCCCACCAGTGTGGCAAAACCCGGTGCCATGCTGGTGCCGGCCTGCGGCAGCTCACGCAAGAAGAGCTTGAGCGCGTCGCGGTTGTCGTGACTCACGGCGATGCGCACCACCACCTCGCGCGTGGCGGAAGCGCGCGCATGCGGACCGTAGGTGGACTCCGAGCCGAGCAAGTCGATCTGCGTCGCGCGGAAGCCGCCGAGGCCACGCGCCAGCAGCAAGCGTTCGATCTTGTCGACCAACGCCTTTGCCACACGCGCACCCTTGCGCACGGCTTGTTCGCCCGCGAGGAAGATGCCGACGTCGACCTTGTAGCCATCCGGATAGGTGGCGGAGACCTTGTACGTATCCGTCGGCGCGCGCCCCTTGGCGCCGTGC
The DNA here is from genome assembly GCA_017881185.1 of Pseudomonadota bacterium. GTDB lineage: Bacteria > Myxococcota_A > Polyangia > Polyangiales > JAFGIB01 > JADGRF01. The sequence continues at coordinate 2,916 of JADGRE010000109.1, forward strand.
ACCCGCACGCGGTCGGGTCCGACTTGTTCGGCATGAACCTGCGAAAAATCGCAGCTCACGTCGGGCAACAGGTAGGCACGCGGGTCGCCTATTTCGTAGACGAGCTGCTCGTATACGATCGCGGGCGTCACGAGGCCACCGGTGCCTGCGGGCTTGGTGACCACGAACGCGCCGTCAGCTGCGCACTCGACAATGGGGTAGCCCATGTTGTCGTAGCCGGGCACGCTTTCCCAGTCGGTGAAGATGCCACCGGTGCACTGCGCACCGCACTCGATGATGTGTCCGGCGAGGCTGCCCTGCGCCAAGCGATCGAAGTCGTCCCAGCGCCAGCCGTGCTCGTGCACGAGCGGAGCGAGCACGAGCGCGCTGTCGACCACGCGCCCGGTAATGACGATGTCGGCGCCGTCCGCGAGCGCATCCACGATGGGCTTGGCGCCGAAGTACGCATTGGCGCTGAGCAAGAAGCCCGGCAGCGGCGCGCCGCTGTACATCTCGCGAATACCTTCGCTTGCAAGCTGCTCCTTGATGGGCAAGAGATCATCGCCGAGCACCACCGCGATCTTCGGTGACAGGCCGAGCTCGGTGGCCAACGCGCGCAACGCGTCGCGACACGCGAGCGGATTGACACCGCCCGCGTTCGTGACCACGCGCACGCCCTGCGCCAGCACGTCTTTGAGCGTGAAGCGCATGACACGAGACACGAAGTCGGTCGCGTAACCGCCGCCTTCGCCGCGCAGGCGCGCCCCCGCCATGATGGACATGGTGATCTCGGCCAGGTAGTCGAGCACCAGATAATCCAGCTGGCCGTGCGCTACCAGTTGAGGGGCTGCCGTCTCGGTGTCGCCCCAGAAACCTGCCGCACAACCGATGCGCACGACGCTCTTGGCAGTTCGATGTTCCACGCGGCGATGGCTCCTGCGAACGGTTTGCGGACGTCGTGCGGACGTTTTGCCAGCTTGAGCCCTTGACCAAGCAAGCGCTTGGTTGGATGCTACCAAGCAAGCGCTTGGTTTGCAACGCCCATGGCCCGTAGTCCCACGCTCCGCTCCCTTGCCTCCACCCGCAAGAAGGCCGCCGACAAGCGGCCCGCGGCTGCGCCTGCGCCCGTGCGCCCCACCTCCATGGACGAGACCCCGCGCGGTCGCATCCTGCGGGCGGCCGCGCATCTGTTTCTGACCCAGGGCTACGCGCAGACCACGGTGCGCGATCTGGCCGCCAGCGTGGGCATCCTGTCGGGCAGCATCTTCCACCACTTCGACAACAAGGAAGAGATTCTCGAAGCGGTGATGACCGAAGTGAGCACACGCAGCACCGAGCGCATGCGTGAGGCGCGTGAAAGCGCGAGCACACCGCTCGCCGCGGTGCGCGCGCTGGTGCTCTGCGAGCTGGGCAACATCCACGGCGAGACCGGCGAAGCCATGACCTTGCTCGTGACCGAATGGCGTAGCTTGGGCGTGCCGGCACGCGAACGCGTGCTGCTCGTGCGCGACGCCTACGAAGACGTCTGGCTCGCCGCGCTGCGTGCCGCGCGTACGCAGCTGGCGCCGCTCGATCCGTTCATCTTGCGCCGCTTGATCTCCGGCATGACCTCGACCACCGCCAACTGGTACCGACCGCGCGGGCCGCTGTCGATCGACGCGCTCACCGATCAGATCCTGAGCTTGATCGTGCGAAAGGTCGGTGTCCGTGCCTGAGCTTGCAAGCAGCATCTCGAGCGCGAGCGCAGGCTTCGCCGCCAACGCCGCGTACATGCAACAGTACGTGGAGCGCGTGCGCGCAGTGCAAGCGCGTATCGCGGCGACAGAACACGCGTACACCGAGCGCGCGCGCAAGGCCGGCAAGCTCTTGCCGCGCGAACGCCTCGCGCGCCTGCTCGATCGCGGCGCGCCATTCCTCGAGCTGTGTCCGATCGCCGGCTACCGCATGTACGGCGACACCGATGGCAGCAGCGCGGGGGGCAACCTCATCGCGGGCCTCGGCTTCGTCGCCGGCCGGCCGTGCTTGGTGGTGGTGTGGAACTACGCCATCAAAGGCGGAACCATCACGCGCGTCACCACCGAGAAGATGCTGCGTCTGCAGGAGATCGCGCGCCGCCAGCGGCTGCCAATCATCTCGCTCAGCGAAAGCGGCGGCGGCAATCTCGAAGGCGCCGGCCCGAGCGATCCGTGGGGCGCCGTGGGCTTTCTCGAAGGTGGGCTGTGCTACTGCCAGCAAGCCGAGCTGTCGGCCGCGGGTATCCCGCAGATCGTCGTCGCGCACGGCAACGCGACGGCCGGTGGCGCCTACCACGTGGCGTTGTCGGACTACGTGGTGCTGGTGCGCGGGCAGACGCAGCTGTTTCTTGCTGGGCCACCTCTGCTCAAGGCTGCCACGGGCGAAGTTGCCGACGCCGAAACTCTAGGCGGCGCCGAGATGCACGCGCGCATCTCTGGCACCGGAGAATACCTCGCCGAGAATGATGCCGACGCGCTGCGCATCGCGCGCGAGATCATGGCGCAGCTGCCATGCGCACCGGTGCTCACGGGCGATCAGCCGGCGCGGCCGCCGCGCTTCGACACGGCCGAGCTCTGCGGCGTGGTCCCGTCCGATCCGAAGACCTTCTACGACGTGCGCGAGATTATCGCCCGCATCGCCGACGGCTCGCGCTTTCTCGAGCTGTGCGCCGAGCTCGATCCGGGCACGGTGTGCGGCCACATCCACCTCGGCGGCCACCGCGCCGGCGTAATTGGCAACAACGCGCCAATCACCCCGAACGGGGCGAAGAAAGCCGCGGAGTTTCTGCAGCTGTGCGATCAGTCGGGCACGCCCGTGATCTTCCTGCAGAACACCACGGGCTTTCTCGTGGGCGTCGAAGCCGAACAAGCCGGCCAGGTGAAGCACGGTGCCAAGCTCATTCAAGCGGTGGCGAACGCGCGCATCCCGAAGCTTACGCTGGTGGTCGGCAACAGCTACGGCGCAGGCAACTACGCCATGGCCAGTCGCGCGCTCAAGCCCGACTTCATCTTCGCGTGGCCGAGCGCGCGCACCGCTGTGATGGGCGGCGCGCAGGCCGCCAAGGTGATGCGCATCGTCGCCGAGGCCAAGCTCGCGCGCAAAGGCGCCGTGGTCGACGACGCCACCCGCGACTTCCTCGACAAGAGCGCGCAAGCCATCGAAGGCGGCCTCGATGCCATCTCGGAGTCGATGTACTGCAGTGCCCGTCTGTTCGACGACGGCATCATCGACCCCAAAGATACGCGCCAAGTGCTGCTCTTGGCGCTCGAGACTTGCTTGCGAGCCCGACACGTGCAGCTGCAACCCAACACCTTCGGCGTGGCCCGGTTCTAGGCGCGCTATGAACACCGCGGACACGCTGGAAAGGACGTCTACATGAGCGGCGATCCCACGACCCAAGAGCTCGAGAGCTTCCGCGGCCAAGTGCGCGACTGGCTCGCGCACAATGCGCCCAAACCACCGCGCTTCAAGCTGCCCGACAGCTTCATGGAAGTCGGCACCGACGAACAGTTCAACTACTTGCGCGACTGGCAACAACGAGCCTACCAGGCCGGTTACATCGGCATGAGCTGGCCGAAGGCGTACGGCGGCGGCGGGCTACCCCAGGTGTTCCAGCACGTCGTCAACTCCGAGATGGCGCGCGCGCGCGTGCCCTTCATGGTGAACTTGATCGGTCTATTCTGGGCTGGTCCGACCATCTTGAAGCTCGGCACCGAAGAACAGAAGAAGCGCTACGTACCGAAGATCCTGTCGGCCGAAGAGATCTGGTGCCAGGGCTTCTCGGAACCGGAAAACGGCTCGGATCTCGCGAACGCGCAGATGACTGCGCTTCGCGAGGGCGACGAGTACGTGCTCAACGGCACGAAGATCTGGACCAGCCTCGGCGCCTACGCGCACCACATGATCTTGCTCGCGCGCACCGACAAGAGCGGCCCGACCAAGTACCACGGGCTGTCGTTCTTCCTCGCACCGATGCGCGTGCCGCGCGTAGAGACCACGCCGATTCGCAAGATGACCGGCGAGCATGGCTTCACCGAGACGCGCTTCGACGACGCGCGCGTGCCGGCGAGCTGCCTGCTCGGCGAAGTCGGCCAGGGCTGGAGCGTGGCGCTGACCACCCTCGCCTTCGAGCGCGGCGCCGAAGGCGGTCAAGCTGGCGGCCTGGCGATGGTCCCGTTGCAGGTGTCACAAGTAGTGGAGCTTGCGAAGCAGGTGCAGCGCGACGGGCGCCCGGCCATCGAGGATCCAATCGTGCGCGACCAGCTCGTGCGCTTTGCCATGGAAGAGCGCGGGCTCGAGCTCAGCCAGTACCGCATGCGTAAGCCCACGCTGACGCAGCCTCGGCCGTTCGCCGTGCCGATGATGAGCAAGCTCGTGATGAGCGAGCTGCGTCGGCGCCTGTGCGCGTTCGCGGTGAGCTTGCAGGGTGAAGCCGGTCAGCTCTACGTGGGCGACCCGGACGCCCATGCAGACGGCAACTGGCAGCGCGGCTACATGAACGCGTTCTCGGCCACCATCGGCGGCGGCACGAGTCAGATCCAGATGAACATCTTGGGCGAGCGCGTGCTCGGCCTGGCCAAGGGGTGAGCGACATGCGAGCTGCCAGCATCCAATCACGCGTCGAGATCGAACACAGTGAAGAGGCCGCGCTGCTGGGCCAGAGCGCTGCAGAGCTACTCGCCAAGCGCTGGGACTTCGGCGCAGTGCGCCGCGAGCTCACGACCAAGACCGGCTACGATGCCGATTTGTATCGGCAGATGGCGGAGCTCGGTTGGCTCGGCGCCGCGCTGCCTGCAGCCTACGGCGGCGCCGACATGCCGGTGGGCACGCTCGCGAGCGTCGCCGAGCCGATGGGACGCTACCTGCTCGCGTCGCCTTTTGTCGCGAGCACACTCGCCTCGCAGCTCTTGCTCACGGCGGGCAGCGACGGGCAGAAGGCACAGTGGTTGCCGAAGCTCGCAAACGGCACCGCGATCGGCAGCGTGGCGCTGAGCGAGCCGGGCGGGAGCTACGACTTGCGTGCTCCCGCGCTCGCAGCGACGCGCACGGCTAGCGGCTTCACGCTCGCTGGCCAGAAGTGCTTCGTGCTCGACGCCGAGCGAGCCGAGCTCGTGCTCGTCAGCGCGCGCGAGGCCGGCAAGCCCGTGATCCTGCTGCTGGAAGGGGCCGCACTCGCCGGCCGCATGCGCCGCGAGACACTGATCGACGAAACCCGCCGCAGCGCGCGCCTCCAGCTCGATGGGCTGAAACTGCCGAGCAGCGCATTGCTGAGCGGCGGCGACGCGACCGCCGCCCTCGCCCACACGCAACGCGTGGCTTGGCTCCTGCTCAGCGCCGAGATGGCTGGCGGCGCCGAGGGCGTGCTGCAGCTGACGCTCGAATACCTGAAGACGCGCAAGCAGTTCGGCAAGCTGATCGGCGGCTACCAGGCGCTCAAGCACCCGATGGTGGAGATCATGTGCGCGATCGAGCAAGGTCGCTCACTGCTCTACCACGCCGCCACTGTCTTCGACCGCGACGGCGCCGAGAGCGAGATCGCCCTGCGCATGGCCAAGGCCCAGCTTGGCGAGACCTACACGCACGCCGCCGACCGCTCGGTGCAGTTCCACGGCGCCATCGGCTTCACGTACGAGTGCCACGCGCAGCTGTTCTTCAGGCGTGCGCAGTGGGCGGAGCTCAGCTTCGGCAACGGCTCACATCACCGCCGCAAGCTCGGCGATTTGCTGTGGCAGAGCGCTGAGTCGTGAGCTGGCGAGGGCGCGCTCGGCCAGTCTTGGCTTGGCACGGACTTCTTCAGCAAGCTCAGCTTGCCACAGCGCCGCGCGTGCCGGCGCGCGTCGTCACTTCCCGCCGACTTCGGCCCGATAGCGAAGCCCTAGCGAGACCATAGGCCCAGCGACGACGATGTCAGTGCTTTCCGTGTTCCCATAGCGCAAGTTCGGGCGCGTGCTTGCGCCCCACAGCCGCGCACCGCCCGCCGAAGCCATCAACCCGAAAGAACCGGGGCCGCCGTTGCCGCGGATCCAACCGAACACCCCGACCGCGCCGTAGGCGTAACCCATGACGCCTCCACCGCCCTCGAAGAACAGATCAGCGCGCTGAGCCAGGGGAATGGTGAGCTTGGCGTCAGTGCCACCCCAGATGAAGCCACCTTTGGATGCGCTGCCGTCCGCGTTGGCACTGCCTCCCGGGAAGAACAGCAGGGTGTTTGCAACTGTCAGGTTCAGGCCGTCCATGGTGCCGAGCCGAACGCGTTGGCCCAGGGCAAAGGCGTGCTGCATGTGCTGCGACCAGGGGCCGGTCTCGGGCTGCCCAGCTTGCCACGGGGCTGAATTGCCGCCGGCGCTGGAGCTGGCGGTGAAGTTGAACATCTGCTGCAGGTCGCCGTAGACGGAGGTGAAGCCGGCCGCCAAGCCAATGGCAAAGGGGCGGCTGTTGTATCCACCCTCGGCTGAGGCTGTCTGCGTGAAAGCGGTGCTGCCTTGCGTGCGCCCGAAGCCGAAGGGCTCGTTGCGCAGCCCCAGGTAGAACGACTCGCCGTAATAGGTGAGGTGGTCGTCGATCAGGACGCCAAAGCCGGCCGAACCGATGTTCAGCAGCGGTCGAAGATGCATCTCGGCTTCGACAAAGCCATGCAGCTGACGCGGATACATCAGGCTCGAGTCGGTGTTGCGATCGGCGGGTTCGACCTGATCTCCGCTCGCCACTTCGTCACCCCGCCAGATGCTGGCCCGCGCGCTGTCCATGCTGAGTGAATTGACCACCAGCACCGCGACCTCGTGCTCGCCCTCAAATGCGCCTCCTGTGTCCACCAACTGTTCACTACGAACGACCTTGAAGCGGTCTCCGATGCGCAAGCCGGCCGACTTGCCCTGGTTGAGCAGCACCTGGCCATCGAAGACCTTCACGATCTGCAGACTGCGATGTGCTTGCGCCGACGCAGCCTGTGCCGGGGCAGCGTCGCTCGCCGGCGGCGCCGTGACGGCGTCCTGTGCATCCGGCAGTCCGACGACGGGCGTGGTCGGCGCTGCGACCGAGCCACCGGACAATCGAATCGCGCTGACGGAACTGAGCTGCATCCACACAGCCTCGCCCTCCACCATGAAGCCGGTGACTTCGCCGTGGGACACGGGAACGATCTTCTCGACCACGGCCTGCTGCTGGCCATCGACCAGCTCGACCCGAACCACCGCGGCTCCGAACGGCCCGAGCGCAACGAAGGCCCGCTCGCCCACCACACGCAGGCCCAGTGCGGGCCCGGGCAGACTCACAGCGACCCGCGCAGCGCCATCGAGCCGATAGAGCACACCCGACGCCAGCACGAAGCCAGCTTGGCCTGCAGCCATCGGCTGCTCCAGTGCGCTCTGCGCAGGCGGCGCTGCGGGTTGCGTTGCCGGCTGCGCTCTCGCCACAAGCGGATCGCGCCAAGCGATCAACACGAAGGCCAAGCCGAGCGCGTTGGCAACGTGGAGGCCAAGCCCCACAGACATGGGCTGCGCAGTAGCCAATCGCATCGTTGAAACCAATTTCATAAGACCTCGAAGGTTAGCCGAGTGTGGCTCGCCGCGCGGACCGTGTCACCCACTCACCAGTTGGTAGCGAGGCAACGCTCATACTGACGCCGCCGACCGTTGGAGTTCCCCCGCTTTCGTGGACGCCCCAACAAGCGCGATACTGCGCAAGGCGGGGTGACGCCCAACTCCAATCGACGGGACAATCAAAAGCCGATGCGACGCATCACGAAGCGTGGAAGGGTGCGAATGACCAGCATGATGAGTGACCAGATCCGCGGCGTGTAGACGACTGGCGTGCCGCGCACGAGCGCGCGCAAGGTGTCCTTGGCCACAGCTTCGGGCTCGGCCGCAAAGGGCGGTGGTGTCAGGCCGTCGGTCATCGATGTCTTCACGAAGCCGGGCTTGATGCAGATCGTGCGCAGGCCGTGTGCGCGAAACTTGTGGTCGAGGCCTTCGAGATACGCGCTGAGTCCCGCCTTACTCGCGCCGTACAACACGACGGGTTTGCGTCCGCGTTCGCCGGCGACCGAGCTGAAGACGCACAGCGTGCCGTCACCGCGCTCGAGCAGGCGCTTGCGCGCATGCTCGCAGAACACGATCGTGTTCGTGAAGTTGACCGTGAGCAGACGCTGGGTGAGCTCGACGTCGGCCTCGAGTTGATCTTGAACAGCAAAGAACGCCGCAGTCACGACCACGGTGTCGAAACCTCCGAGCGCATCATCGGCCGCATCGAGCGCGGCAGCAAAACCGTGAGGTTGCTCGAGGTCGCACAACGCGTGCCCGACGCGGAGTTCACGACCGCTTCGATGCTCGAGGTCGCGCGCGCTTTTCTCGAGCTCAGCTCGCTCGCGGCCCAGCAGGAACAACGTATCGCCTCGCTCGGCAAGCGCTCGTGCAAGCGCGCGCCCGACGCCCTTGGTCGCTCCCAGCATCACGACCTTCATCGGCGGTCGGCTCCAAACAGGCGTTCGCTCTGCGCGCTGCGAATGCTGCCGTGCGGGTCCCATTTGCGGCAAACGTTTAGAAATGCGGGCAAGCGTGGGTCCATCGTGTGTAGATGCTCGGGCCGTGTGTACCCATCCTTCGTGAGATAGATGCGACCACCGCACGCGATCACGCGTTCGTTCAGTCGATCGATCACTTCTTGCGTGTTGTCGCTGATGGGAAGGTCGAGCGCCAACGACATGCCGGGTCGGGGAAACGACACCATTCCTTCGCCCTCGGCACCGCAGTCCTTGATCACGGTCAAGAACGAAGTCGCAGAAAGCTCACGCAAGAGGTCGATCATCGCGCGGATACCGTCGGCTGCAAACTCGTTCGGGAGCACGGATTGATGCTGTGCAACGCCACGCGGACCGTACAGCAAGTTCCAACGCAGGATGCGATCGAGCGGGTAGAAGAACAGGTCCGGGTCCACCACGGCTTGCCGGTGCCGCGCAAAATGACGGCGGTAGAGCAGCGCATTGAACACGCCGATGCTGAAGCGGTTGAGCACGCCCGAGGGCAGCGTGATCGGCATGGTGAGCGGGGTCCTCGGTGCAGGTGGCTGCGCGGGCGCTTCAGAAGGCTGCGCCCAGCGGCCGCAATACAAGAGACCGCGGCCCAGCCCGCGGCCGCGCGCCAGCGTGTCGATCCAACCGACAGTGAAGGGCCACGCCCTGCCCTGCTCCTTGAGCGCCGCCAAGAAGCTGTCGAGGTCGGGTACACGAAAGCTTTCTTGGTAGATCCAAGGAGAAGGTACGCGCGCCAGCGTGAGCTCAACCTCGAGAATGTGCCCGGTCAGGCCGAGGCCACCGAGCGATGCCAGAAAGAGCTCGGGCTCGTGAACGCGCGAGCATTCGATCACGCGTCCATCGCCCACGCGCAGTTTGAGCGCGCGCACATGGCGACCGATGGTGCCGTCGCGATGATGATTCTTGCCGTGCACGTCGGACGCGACCATCCCGCCCAAGGACACGAACTTGGTCCCGGGCGTCACCGGCGTGAAGAAGCCGCGTTTGAGAAGGAGCCGATTCAGCTCGGCAAGGCACAGACCCGCTTCTGCGCGCAGCACGCCGGTCTGCGGATCGAACGCAAGGATCCGATCGGCGAGCTTGGTGCCCACGACTTCGAAGACGCCTCGTGCCGGCAGCGATGCGTCGCCGTAAGAACGCCCGAGGCCGCGCGTCAGTGCAGCTCCTCGCGTGATCAGCTCGAGCTGCTCTGAGCGGACCTCGCGACCCGGAACGAACGTTCTTCCCCATCCGCTCAGGCGCGCGTCATTGTCCACCGCAACGTACTATCTGGACGTGCGCGCAAGGACAAGCGCGTTAACGCGAAAGCAGGCGCTGCAAGTGCTCGCGCACGACAGGCCATTCAGTGCGCACGATCGAAAGAAAGGCCGAGTTTCGCGCGCTGCGGTCCGCGCCTGGCTTGTCCGCACGGCGGATGCCTTCAAAGCACGCACCGAGACGGGCGATGGCGTCGCGGGAACGTTGGTTGACTTCTATCGCCCGTCGCTGCGCCCCGGAGGCGGTAGCCGGCATGAACACCATCCAGTCTGCCAGCCGCCGCGCGCCGCGTCACCCGCCTGAGGAGCGCCCCCCCTGGCGGCGGATCCATGTGCAACGAGCACAGCTCCGTGTGCACGATGTCGACGCACCGCTCGGACGCACTGCAAGAAGCCCGCGACGATGCGAAGCGCGGGAAACGCCGCACAGCAGCCCATCTGATAGGCATGCGTGACGCGCGTCTGCGCTCCCCAGCCTTTGTCGGCCACGAGCTTTTGTGCGCCGCTCGGTGAGGTGTATCCGGTGCAAATCACGTGGATCACGTCGCCGGGCGGCACGCTGGTTGCGGCGTATTCGGCGGCAAAGTAGTCATGACCGCGTCTCGAGATCGTTTTCGGCCCGCAGGCGCAGCGCTGGAGCACCTTGGAGATGCGCTCTTCGAACGCGCGTGTGCCTGCAGCGTCGAGCTGGCGCAGCGTAGTCTCGGCTGCCGCGTGAGCCTGCGCGAGCCACGCCAGCGATTGACCTTGCTCGATCTGATGCTGCGCCGTGCGCATCGAGAAGTCAGTCAGCGTCAGGCTGGCAGGCTCTTGCTTCGACAGCATTGCCTGCGTAACAGAGCAAGATCCGATCCAGCGCTCGCTGCCGCACACGCGGCTCGCACTGCAGCCAAGAAGAGCTCTGCGCGTGCTTGGCGACAATACTGCCCCGGGGCGCGCGCGTGTGCCGAGCGCTGCGAACGCAAGCGGCGCTCACTCGAGCTTGGTGAGCAGCTCGCGGATGCGCGCGCTGTCGGGTGCATCCGGGCGTAGCTCCAGGTAGCGTTGGTACGCATGCGCGGCTTCTGCTGCCTGCCCGATTCTCGAGCTGACGACACCCAGGCCGCGCCAGGCTTCGGCTTGCGCCGGCGCGCGGGCGATCACCTGTCGATAGAGGTCGTGGGCGCGGCTGGCATCGCCGCGCACGAAGGCGGTGCCAGCTTCCTTGAGCAGCGTGGCGATGGGCAACGCGTCGGCGGCGCTGGCTTCGTTCGTGCTCGACGGCACCGCGTCGGAAGTTGGCCTCCGCGTGGCGACGCGACGCACGGCATTGCTGGCTGCGACGGGGAGCTTGGCGGACACCGGCGCCGCGGCAGGTGCAGCGATAGGCGCAGGCGCAGTAGTGCGCGTTTCAGCTGACGCTGGCAACACCGGCATCTGGGAAGGCGTAGTCGCAACGTGGGGCGCCGGCAAGCGCGCGACAGGCGCCTCGCGCTCCGGCTCGCCCGACCCCGTGATGCGCAAGACCGCCGCCGCGAGCAGCAGCAGCGCACCCACTCCGAGCGCCACGCGACGCGACTTCGTGCGCAGCACGCCAGGCCGCAACGTGGCGAGCTCCGGCTTCTTCTGCACGCCGATGTCCTGCAGCGTGCGGTTGTCGATGGTGCGCTTGAGTCGCGTGCGCTTGGGCAGCGCCGGGTCGGTCAGCTTCGTGCCCAGCAGTAGCGCTTGGGCATCCGGCACGCGACGAGTGACCACATCTTGCAGCGCTGCGAGAGCGCGAGACAGCTCGTCGGCCGTTTGGTAGCGCTGCGCTGGATCGCGCGACATCGCTTTCAAGACCACGCGCTCCAGCTCCGGCGGGCAATCGAAACGCAGCTGGCTCGGGGGCTTGACCGGGTCGCGAAGAATCGAGGCGACCAGATCGGGAATGTTGCTCGCATCGAACGGTGTCTGTCGGGTCAACGCTTCGTACAGCAACACGCCGACGGCATAGGTGTCGGTGCGCACGTCGACGGGATCGCCGCGCAGCTGTTCGGGCGGCATGTAGTCGGGGCTGCCGACGATGATGCCCTCGGCGGTCACTTCGCGAGCCGAGTGCACCAGGCTCTTGCTGATCCCGAAGTCGACCAGCTTGACCACGACCTCACCCGAGCGATCCCGCACCAGCATCACGTTGTCGGGCTTGACGTCGCGATGCAGAATCCCACTGCGATGCGCGGCGCCGACGCCCGACAGCAGCTGCCGCACGATGTCTAGGATTGCCGCGATCGGCAGCGCGGTCTCGTCGATGACGTCGGCGAGCGAGCGGCCCTCTTGCAGCTCCATCACCATGTACGGCGAGCCATCGTTCAGCTTGCCGACGTCGTAGATCTGACCGACGTTTGGATGACGCAACGAGCCGCAGATGCGTGCCTCGCGGCGAAAGCGCTCCATGATGTCTTCGCGATCGGAGCGGCTGCGATGCGCGACCTTGATGGCGACCAAGTGTCCAATTTCGCTGTGCTCGCCTTGATAGACGGCGCCATCGCCACCCACGCCGAGCACGCGCTTGATCGCGTACTTGTCCGCAATCATGAACCCGATCGGCAGCGTGGGCTCGTCGTCGTGGTCGGCGCTGGCGCGCGCATCAGCCACGGCGCTGGCGCCAATCAGCGTAGGGCTCATTGGCAGCTGCCCGCTTTGCACTTGGCGCCGCCGCTCTGGCCACCGCCGTTGCTGTTCGCGCAACTGAAGCCGCACGCGCCACAGTTGTTCTTGTCGGCCATCAGGTCGACGCACGACGTGCCGCAGCACGACTTGGCACCACAGTCCTGCGCGCACTGGCAGCTTGCATGCACCAAAGAGCCCGGGGAGCCCAGCCCCGCGCTCAAGCACTCGCCCTGACAACAATACCTGCTGGTGCCGCAGGCCTTGCCGCACATGCCGCAGTTGGCATCGCTCACACCGAGCTCCGCTTTGCTGAAGCACTGGCCGGCGCAGCAGCTCTGCCCGCTGCTGCACGTGACGTCGCACGCACCGCACATGGCTTCGCTGTTCAAGTCGAAGCCATTGACCGGGTTCCCATCACAGTCTTGATCCAGCGCGTCACACAGCTCCATTTGCTTGGCTTGTCCGACGCACACCGGCGCCGCGACGCGCGCGCTGCACTGGAACATGCCCTTGCTGCACTCGCCCTTCCTCGTGGGGTCGAGGCACGGCTGACCGAGCGTGGCCACGTCGTCGACCTTCCCGTTACAGTCGTCGTCCTTGCCGGGGTTGGTGCAGGTCTCGGCTTTGGGCAAGGCCTGGCCGCCGCATGCCTGCCAAGTGCCGTCGCTGCCACAAGTCTGCGTACCGAGCCCGCACTCGGTGCCCATCTGCGTGCTCTTCGGTCCGGCGTAACACTCGCGCGAGCTCGCGCCGCTGCACGCGCAACCCTCGTCGACCTGGCCGTCGCAGTTCTGATCGTAAGCGACGGCGCTGGCCGCTTCGCACAGCTCGCTCGTCTCCGTGATCGCACCGACGCACGAAGCCACGCCGCCCTTGCACTGCGTCATGCCACTCACGCACACGCCCTTGCAGTGCGGACTGCCTGCCGCATCGATGCTGCAGCCATCCTTGCCATCGGGGAAACACGGCACGCTCGGCAGCTCGTCGACCTTGCCGTCGCAGTCGTCGTCCTTGCCGTTGCACGTCTCGGTGAGCTCCATGGTCGCAAGCTCGCACGATGGCGCACCGCCGCGGCACACCAGCTTGCCCGCGCTGCCACAAGGCACCGCGCCGGTGAGCGCGCACGACTGCTCGCCGATGTCGTCGACCATGCCGTTGCAGTCGTCGTCTTTGCCGTTGCAGGTCTCCGCCGACGGCAGCAGCTGATCCAAGCACTTGGTGAAAGCTCCCGCGACGCAGAAGCGCTGGCCGGAGCGACACGCGCCCTTGCCCTGCGTTCCCGGGGCACCGTCGTAGCAACTCTCGGGTGCCGCGCCGCTCTCACAGGCCTGGGCTGCGACACCGGCGCCGCCACCGCTCACGACGCACAGCCCGTGGTAACAAACGTGCGCGCTCGGGCATTCACGGTCGCTCGTGCAGGCACCGGGACGCGCGCCGTGATCGAACGAGCACGCACTGAGCAGAGCCATCATCAACACCAGGCTGGCTCGAATCATCGCACGCTGCTCTCGAGCGGACCGCTGAGCGTGAGCACGCCACCGCCGAACAGCGGCGTGACCGACAAGCGCGCGTGCGCGTTGGCTGCGCGGTCGCCGTCGTCTGGCTTGCTGGATACGTCGAGCACGAGCAGCGTCGCGCCCACGGCGAGCGCGACGGCTCCCACCGGCATCAACACGTTCGCGAGCGTGCCCTTGGTGTGCGCCGCATCGAACTCGGCATTTGCTCGATCGGCGTCCGCGCGCGTGCGCACCGGCGCGCTCTTGTACGCAGCGAAGTCGTGCTTGCCCAAGGCGCCGAGCACGACACCACTGCCCAGCGCGGCAACGCCAGTGCCCAGCACGACCCAAGTCAGCGCGCCGATGCCGCCATCAGCTGCAGGCGGCGGCAGGGGCTGCGAGCGCTGCGGCTGCGGGGCGGCGACCGGGGCTGTTGGCACGGGCGCGGTTGCGGAGTCGGACGCAGGCGCGGGCTTCGACGACAGCTCGAACAGCTCACGAAGCAAGCCCGGCATGGCCGCGCTCAGCTCGGCGCTTGCGTTAGCGCGTGCGTTAGCGCGCACGGTCTTTGGCTCACCTGCGCGCGCATCGAAGTAGATCAGCTCGAGGCTAGTCCCGGCGTTGGGCTCGACCGTCAGGCGGCGAACCACGATCGCTTCGACCTGCGCGGTCTGCGCGATGGTCTCGAGACACGCGCGCGACTGGTCTTGGCAACCGACGGTGAGCTGAATCTCGGCGTAGTCCACGGGTGAGATCGTCGGTCGCTCGATGCCCGCGATGTCGGCCAACTGAGCCGCCAATGCGGCATCGACAGCCTCCGCAAGCTCTGTAGATACGCCCGTGCCATTGGAACGCAACACCGCCACGCTCTGCGAACGCTCGACTGGCGCTTGGGCGAACGAGACGCGACCCGGCGCGAGACACGCCAGCAAAAGCAGCGTGAATCGTGGGAAAAACGCTGGTCTTCTTCGACTCACGAACACGTACCCGTTCTCGTGGTGCAGGTTACCACACCGTGCGGCCTGGTACTTCGTCACGGCTCACATACATCCGGCTACTTTGTGCGCGACCTGGCGCTTCAGGGCGGTAGCCAGCACAAAGACCATCCAGTCTGCCAGCCGCCCCGCGTCACCCGCCTGAGCAGCTACCCCCCTGGCGGCGCTCGTGCTCCGTCTGCGAACAGGCCGCTGCGCGCTCACGATCAGCGCGTGATCGCGATCGTGACCCGGGTCAGTTTTCGAGAGCACAGGTGGGTCACTCTTGGCGAGAGGTGAAGATTTCGAGCGGATCCTGGCGAAGTGACGCGGAGTCCCCCACGGAGCCGCGCCTGACCCGGCGTGCCCCGCGCGAGCCTCGGTTGCTAACAGCCACCCCCTTGGTAGTCACATTGCACCACCCCATTTGCGTGCCACCGGCATGTAGTACTACTGATCCCAAGTCTCTCGGTGTCACGGCGACTGGGCTGATCTCGCCGGTGTTTCGAAGTCACGCAGGCAGCATGGGCAGCGCGGCAGCCAGCGCACGAGTATCTCGCGGACTAGCACGATGCGCAGCGTGATGAGCGAATCGTGGAAGTGGCGCTCAGGCCGCGTGCGCGAACGAGCGGTGGCGAGCTTTGCGTCTGGCCGAGGGGGGAAAAGATCGCACGTGTTGGGCGACCAGGAAGGCGTAGCAGGCGAGCACGACGCTGACATGGTG
>JADGRE010000282.1 GCA_017881185.1 Pseudomonadota bacterium
CGGCGAGGAATGCCTCGCCGATCCCCTCCCACACCACCGTGCATACGGATCCGTACACGGCGGTTCGCAGAGTTGAGGTTAGCGGGCCAGGCGAGGCACCCCCATGCTGTCGAAGAGCGCGTCGGGTAGAGCCACGAAAATGCTGCGTTGGTGCGTGATCCACCAGTAGCGCCGCGAGCGCGCCGCCACCAGCGTCGCGATGGGTCGAGCGATGCCCCGCCCCACCAGACGCTCGAAGGTCGTCGTGCCGCTCTTCCACTGCCTGAGCTGGATCACACGCAGTCGTCGACGGATCCACCGGTCGAGCTCGCCGAAGATCGCTCGCACTTCGGCAAAGCGGAAGTACACCTTCCAACCCTGCAGATACGCGCGCAGCTCCTGCACGATGCTCGCCATGCTCCGACCGCTGTTGCGGCCGGTGAGCTTGCGGACCCGCTTCTTCATGGTGTCGATAGCAGCATCCGCGACACGGCGCTTGACCTTGTTGCCTCGGTCGAGCTGAAAGCTGAAGCCCAGAAACTTCCGCTCCCATACCGGCGCCACGGTGCTCTTGCTTTCGTTCACTTGGAGCCGCAACTTCGCGTACTGCTTGCGCAGCGATACCATCACGCGCTCGCCCGCTCGCCGCGACGACACATACACATTGGCGTCATCGGCGTAGCGCACGAATGCGTGTCCGCGTCGCTCCAGCTCCTTGTCCACCTCGTCCAAGAGCACGTTGGCCAACAGCGGCGACAAGGGTCCGCCTTGCGGCGTGCCCTCGTGACGCTCGATGACCACTCCACCCGCCATCACCCCAGCTTCCAGGTAACGGCGGATCAAACGCAGCATCGACTTGTCCTCGATTCGCTTGGCCAACCTTCCCATCAGCACATCGTGGTTGACTCGATCGAAGAACTTCTCCAGGTCGATGTCCACCACCCAGCTCTTGCCTTGCTCGACGTAGCGTTGCGCCGCGCTCACCGCGTCGTGCGCTCGTCGATTGGGGCGAAAGCCGTAGCTGTGCTCCGAAAATGTTGGGTCCAATCTCGGCTGCAACACTTGCACAATCGCTTGCTGGATGAATCGATCCAGCACGGTGGGGATCCCTAGCTCGCGCTCCCCTCCGCCTGGTTTCGGTATCATGTGCCTGCGCACCGCTTGCGGCTGGTACGTCCCCGTCAGCAGCCTCTGCCGAATACTCGGCCAGTGCTGCTTCAGGTGTGGCCGAAGCTCCTGCACGCTCATCCCATCGATGCCCCCGCTGCCCTTGTTCTGCTCCACTCTCTTGAGCGCCTGCCTCACATTGTCCGCCTGCACCACCTCTGCCATCAGATGCGTGGTGCTCCCTGGGCGCGCGTTTCCGTTCGTCACCGCCGGCGCTTCATCCGCGCACGCGCT
The DNA here is from genome assembly GCA_017881185.1 of Pseudomonadota bacterium. Classification (GTDB taxonomy): domain Bacteria; phylum Myxococcota_A; class Polyangia; order Polyangiales; family JAFGIB01; genus JADGRF01. Next base: position 1,381 of record JADGRE010000282.1, read on the forward strand.
CACCGGGGCTTCACCCCGATGCGGTTCGTTCGCTGTTTTCGGATGCCTTGCGTCGTCGACACTCACGGGCGTTTCGCCCTCCTCTACGTTCGGCCCTTCATCGGCTGCACCGACTACTACGGCCTCTGTTGACTTCTCGCGCCGCCGTGCGGCGTTGCCCTTTCAAGCACAAGCGAGATCTCCCCGGGTAAGAACATGGACTTCCCCACGCAACCGCCGGATCTACGTCGATTGCCTTTGGTCACGAGAGCTTCGCGGTCATAGGCCCGCTCGCCCTGGCGCTCGCCGCCTTGTATCCGGTTGCTGTTCGTCGGCTCGTGGGTTGTGCTTGCCGCTTCCTTCAGCGCCTTCCTCGCGGTCGGCACCTTGCAGCATTGCTTGAGATCGCTGTGACCTGCTTTCTCAGAGGACTTCCACCTCCATTCCATGCCCATGCCGGGCGCACCTAAACTGGGTGTGCGAGGCGTGTGTGCACGTGTGCCGCTGTTCTCCCGACCGCCCGTCGCGCATCGCGAAGATCGAGTAATGACTAGCGGCGCCGCGACTCTCGTGGGTACCGTAGCCATCATGACGCGAGTCCTGATCGTGGATGACGAGCAGCCGGTGCGGTCCGCCCTCGAGCGGATACTCGGCGCGATGGGCTATGAGGTCATCGCTGCGGTCGATGGGCTCGATGCACAAGCGCGGCTTTCTCAGCTGCCGATCGATCTCGTGATCACGGACCTGAGCATGCCGGGCGCGGATGGCTTTGCGGTTCTGCACGCGGTACGCGAGCTGCGATCTTGGTTGCCCGTGATCGTGCTGACTGGGCGTGGCTCGACGCAAGACTGCGTACGCGCCATGCGAGCGGGCGCTGCGGACTTCCTCGGCAAGCCTTTCGATCAGGCGGAGCTTCAGCACGTGGTTCGCGCCGCGCTGCAAGGCCGCGAGCCCAATGCTGTGCTCGACGCGTCGCTCGCAGGCAAGGCGCGGCTCCCGCAAGCGGCGTTGGTCGGCGATTCACAGCCGATGCGTTCGGTGATCGATCAGGTCCAGCGCGTCGCACAGAGCGATGTCGCGGTGCTGCTCGTGGGCGAGCGGAACACGGGCAAGGAGGCCACCGCGCGTCTGCTGCACTCGATGTCGAACCGCGCAGGCAGGCCGCTCGTGACTTTGCGGTGCGCTGGCGTTGATTCGGATCGGCTCGATCGCGTGCTGTTTGGAACGGAAAGCGCCTCCGGCATGCTGGCGCTCGCCGAAGGCGGGACCTTGCTGCTCACTGAAATAGAGCGGCTCGACGGTCCGCAGCGCGACGCGCTCGTGCGCGACCTCTCGGATCGCGTCGCCTTGGGTGCGCATCACGGCGAGCGCGCGGATGTCCGGGTGCTGGTGAGCGTCGACATCGAGCCACCCCACGAAACCGAAGCAAACGCGGTTGCGGCCGAACTGCAGGCGACACTCGACGGCGTGATGATCGCGATGCCGCCGCTACGCGATCGCGCACAGGATGTGCCGAAGCTCGTCGAGTACTTCGCAGAGATGGCAAACCGGCGCCTAGGACGGCATGTCAACACGGACATGTTGGCCGCGGCTCTGCAGCAGTACCCGTGGCCCGGCAATCTGACCGAACTCGAAGAGCGCATCTCGAGGTACGTGACCGAAGCTCCGCCCGAGCTTCAAGAAGAGGTCCTCGTTGCCTCCAACGCCTTTGTGGTGCCGGTCGATTCGCTGGCGGCCACGGTGATCTTGAGTGATGGAACGCGTCACGAGGTGGTGTTTTCCCGTGGTCCCGGTCAGCCCATCGAGGAGCTACTCGAGGCGCGTGAGGGGTTCGTGCCTGTCAAGGAAGGTGGCAAGACGCGGATCTACGCGCGTTGCGCGCTCGCGTGCGTGATCGTGCCAGTGATCGTACGCGACGCGGGCGACGAGGACGGATCGGAGGGCGATGCGTTGCCGCACAAGCGTCGTGCGGTTCGCGTGTCCTTGCTGAGCCGCATCGTGCTCGAAGGGGAGCTGCGTTACGTGGCCGTCGAAGGTCGTGGGCGCGTCACGGACGTATTGAACGAGGATTCACTGAGCTTCTCCCTGCATGCGAGCGATGCCGTGCATCACATCGCCAAAGCCCATGTGCTTTGCATCGAGGAGCGCTGATGCCGACTAGCCTTTCTCAATTGCTGCGCTTCACCTTGGAGCAGGGAGCATCCGACCTGCACCTGTCCGCGGGTCAACCGCCGCTGCTGCGTGTGAACGGCGATCTGCGGCGGGTGGAAGTCCCGATGCTGTCGCAGGAAGACGCATTGCGCATGATCCAGGAGATCATGACCGACGCGCAGCGCGGGGCCTTCGCCGATACGCTCGAACTCGACTTCGCATATACGCTCGATCAAGGCCTGCGCTTTCGCGTCAATGCGTTCCTGCAAAATCGCGGCGCCGGCGCGGTCTTCCGCGCGATCTCCAATCGCATCCCGAGCATGGCCGATCTCGGCCTACCGGATATCGTGCGTCAGTTCGCCGAAGTGGAAAAAGGTCTGGTGCTGATCACGGGACCGACCGGAAGCGGCAAGACCACGACGCTCGCCGCGATGATCGATCACATCAACGAGACGCAGCCCGGTCACTTGCTCACGCTCGAAGACCCGATCGAGTTCGTGCACACGCCCAAGCGCTGTCTCGTCAACCAGCGCGAAGTCGGTCGCCAGACTCATTCGTTCGCAGCAGCGCTGCGCAGCGCGCTGCGTGAAGATCCGGACGTAATCTTGGTAGGCGAGCTGCGTGATCTCGAGACCACCTCGCTTGCCATGACCGCGGCGGAAACCGGCCACTTGGTGCTTGCGACGATGCACACCTCGAGCGCGCCCAAGACAGTCGATCGCATCATCGACATCTATCCCTCGGAGCAGCACGGGCAGATCCGCGGCATGTTGTCGGAGTCGCTCGTCGGCGTCGTGAGTCAGATGCTGGTCAAGAAACGCGGCGGCGGACGAGTCGCAGCGCTCGAGATCCTGGTCGGCACACCGGCGGTGCGCAATCTGATCCGTGAAGGCAAGACGCATCAGATCCCCTCGAGCATGCAGGTGGCGGGCAAGAGCGGCATGCAAACGATGGAGGCAGCGCTCGTCAGCCTGGTGACGCGTGGCGTCATCGACTTGGCCGAAGCGCGGCTGCGCATGCCGTCCTCGGAGATGCTGACGATGCTTCACAAAACCTCTGCAACCGGGTCGGGTGCTTGATATGGCTGAGCCACTCCGCGCAGGAGAGCTGCACGAAGGCCTTCACGCCTTGCTCGAGCACATGGGCAAGATCGAGGCGTCCGATCTGCACTTGACCGCGGGGCACCCGCCGGTGTTTCGCGTCGACAACGCCAGCTATCCTGCGCGCGTGCCGCTTGCGGCGGACGAGATCGCGAGCATGGCCGACTCGCTGATGAGCGCTTCGCAGCGAATGGAGTTTCGCGCCACCTTCGAAATGAACGTCACCTTCGCATGGAGCGATGACGTGCGCTTTAGGGCGAACCTGTTCTTTCAGCGCGGAACGCCGAGCGTGGTCGTGCGTCGCTTGCACACGCGGATCAAGACACTCGAGGAGCTCGGTCTGCTCTTGGAGCTTCCGAAGCTCGCGCTGGTCCGCAGCGGGCTCGTGCTGGTCGTCGGTGACAAACGCAGCGGACGGTCCACCACGCTCGCGGCCCTGCTCGATCATCGCAATGCGAGCCAGGCTGGCCACATCCTCACGGTTGAAGATCCGATCGAGTTCGTTCATGCGCACAAGCAGTGCGTCGTCACGCAGCGCGAGATCGGCGTGGACACGTGCTCGTACGCGGACGCACTGCGCAACGCGCCGAACCAGACTCCCGACCTGATCTATGTCAGCGAGATCCGCGATGCACCGACCATGGAGACGCTGCTCGGCCTCGCCGAAAGTGGCCAAGCATGCCTCTCCACCCTGCACGCGAGCAACGCAACGCAAGCCGTCGATCGCGTGCTCAGCTTCTTTCCCCAAGAGCGTCATTCGGAGATCCGCGTACGGCTGTCGCGAGCGCTGCGCGGCGTGATCGCTCAACGCTTGGTCCCCGCATTGCCGCAAGGCCGTGTGGCCGCAGTCGAGCTCCTCCTCGATACGCCGCAGATCAAAGACCTGATTCTTCGCGGCGAGCTCGCCAAGCTCGGGAATGGTTGGGAGGAGGCGGGTCCTGGTTGCTGCACCTTCGACGCTTCGCTGTTCGCGCTGTCTTCCGCGGGACGCATCAGTCAGGTCGAAGCGCTCAACGCGGCCGATCACGCCCCTGATCTGCTGCTGCGCATGCGACGCGTGAATGATGAGCACGAGCAAGCACACGGGCACGCGCACGACGCCGGCAAAGTCAGCGAAGTCCCGCTGCGTCTCGCGCCCGATTCGTACGAGGTCCCAGCACCGGTGGTAATACCCGCGCCGGATCGGGGCGCCAAGACGGGCCGCCGCCAGGGGTAGCTGCTCAGGCGGGTGACGCGGCGCGGGGCGGCTGGCAGACTGGGCACGCTCTTGCTCCGCCCGCTCTCTAAAGGGAGCGCCGCTCGTGATGGTCGGTGACATCCCGAAGTACACGCCGGCAGCG
>JADGRE010000110.1 GCA_017881185.1 Pseudomonadota bacterium
CACCGGCGCTCGTGCCGTAAGCACGAGCCGTTGCCGAATTCCGAAAGGGTTTCGCGTGGCGCGCATTTGAAACGCTTGGTGTACAAGAGGTCCGGAGACACAGCACTCTCTAGAAGCCGCGCGTGACTGCAAACGGATCGGGTCGAGCACAAGCCCGGCACGCACGACCGTGCCGCTCGGCACCTTGCTCGCGCAGCGCTCACTCCGCGTCGATGCGCGCGGCGGCGATGTCTTCGAGTCTGAAGACGCGTGAATAGAGCGACTTGAGATCGGTCGCGAGCAAGACCTCCTCGCGGCCTCGGCGACGCAGTGCCTCGGGAAGCACCGAGTACACGCGTCTGTGACCACGATCGCTCACCTCGATATGCACCGGTCGCTCGGCCTTGGCGGCGTTGCTAATCAACGTGCGCGCGGCTTCTGACGAGATCGGCGACATCGTGCCAGGCAACGGCTGGCGCCCCAATGCTGCTGCATGGACCGCGAGCTCGTCGTCATCGTCCAGCTCGTCGAATTCGCCGTCCAGCATCTCGTCGGCGCGATGGTGGCGGCCGCACTGCTCGCAGAACTCGCCGGTGTCGTCGTCCGCGCCACCGCCGGCAAGCGTCGAAATCGCTCTCTCGATCGCTCCCACGACTTGCGGTTTCTGTAGCAGCGCGATCGCGCGATCACCCTCCGGTCGCAAGCGCCCGCCCTGGGAGACCGCCTGGGCCTGCCGATTGAGGCCCTCCACGTCGGACGCCATCTTGAGCGAGCGCGAGCGCCACTTTTCGTTGAGCAACAGCCACGGCAGGATGTTCATTGGCAGCTCCAGCGCGCTCTGGGCTTGCTCCTGCTTGGACTTCGGCACGCGCTTGATGCACGCGCTCAGCTCACCGGGCATGGCCTTTTGCCATTTGCGCAACAGGGCGAGCAGCTCGAACAGCTCTGCGGGTGCATCCTGAGTGCGCGCCATGTCTTCGATCTCGCGCAGCGCCTGATCGCCACCGTCGTCGCTCTCGCCAGGCGCTCTGGCTTTGACGCCGTAGTCGCTGCTCTGTCGCGCGCGCAGCACCGCGGCGCGTAGCTCTGGGTCGGGTTCAGACAACGGCAAGAGCGGCCGCTCGGATCGAGCGTCGCGTGCAAGTCGCGCTACCGCATGCCGGTCCAGGCGGCTCGGACCGTCGAGATCATCGAGGCTGCCGGAGGCACGGAGCGCGACCCCTGCTTTGGAGAGTGTCTTCTCCAGCGCCGAGCCCGCGATCGATGCATCCAGCTCGATCACACCGGGCGCGGGCCGACTCAGTACATCATCGCCCAACCCCGCCGCGATGCGGTCTGCAGTCGCGTCGTCGGTGAACAAGAACGTGCCGCGTCGCAGCTGCGCGAGCCGGCTGGTCTTGATCCAATCGTCCAGCATGAACGCGACGTTGTCGGGTAACCCATGCGGACCCACGCCGGCGAGCGCACTGCGCAGCTCGCTGGGATCGAGGCCGCATGCGAGGCCGACCGCGACCGACTGCGGCGTCAGCCGCAAGCTAAGCACGTGGTCTACGCGTAGCAGCTCGCAGCACAGCCCGACGCGCACGACCGTCGCAAGCTCCGCTTCGGGGCCCAGCAACACCTCGAAGCTCGGGGTCACGTGGCCGTCGCCACCCGCACCCGCCAACGCCACCCGTCGCACCCATTGCGCCCCGGCGTGCTGCGTCAGCTGCACTGCGGGCAGCTCGGCGAGCTGCGCTGCAATTGCCTCGACTTGGGGCACGGGAACCACCTCCATGTAGAACGCAGAACCGTGCTGCTCAGCGCGCCACAGCGCGCGTGTCAGCGCTTCTACGCTGGTCCAGCGATCCTTCTCGATCAGGCTCGCGCAGCGCAACGCGCCGTCGCTAGATCCGGAGACATCCCCCTGCGCGGCCCTCACCAATGCGGGCGCACTGGGCGCGAGGCCGTCGTAACTGCGGACCATCCAACCGAGCCGTAGCGCTAGCAGCAGCGCGCGTTCGACTTCTTCGAGCTCTACGCCGAGCCCCTTGGAAAGGCGCTTGAGCGAGCTGCGGTCGGGTACCCCGGCCCGCGTGAGCCGGGGCTTTCGATGCGCCGCCGACGCCGCCAGCGCGAGCAAGTCGCGATGTCGGCGTCGCGCCTCGCGAGCAGGGGGATCGTTGGGCGGCGGATCATGGGGCAGACTCACCCCGGCCAGCAGCTCATAGAGCGGCCGAACGACAGGCGCGAGCACGCCCACTTGCCCGACCGGTGCCCCTGGTGCACGGCTCAAACCAAGCACCAGCCCGCTGTCGAACAACCGCGACATCGCGGCGTCCACCTGCGGCCTGCTGCAGCCCGTTCGCTTAGCGACGAGTGCACGCAGCGAGGCGTCGCGCAGCATTCCTCCGCCTTCGATCAGCGTCTCCAGCGCCACCAGACACAGCGCGGGCAGCGGCAAGAGCAGCGCGCGCAAGAACGTAGGATCGGCAAGCCGCTGAGCAAGCTGGTTGCCATCTGTCCCCGCCAGACCGAGCCGCTGGCTCACCACACCGCGGTCGAGCGGGCTGAGCTGATCGAGCGGCAGCGCACGAACTGAACGCTCGTCAATGAAGTCGTGGGACATCACTGTCTTCTCCCGGCTCGTCTGCGCTCGGAGCCCAATCCTCGATGTAGTAGCGATACCCTTGCTCGGTCAGAAAGAGCTGGCGGTGCAGCGCGTGTTGTTGGTCGACCGTATCGCGCGTAACCAGCGAGTAGAACACTGCGCCGCCAGGCTTGGGCCGCAACACGCGACCCAGCCGCTGCGCTTCTTCTTGCCGCGAGCCCATCGTGCCGCTGAGCTGCACCAGCACGTTGGCTTCAGGCAAATCGATCGCGAAGTTGCCCACGCGCGAGAGCAAGAGCCTGCGCTGCTGGCCGCTTCGGAACGCCGCGTAGTGACGTTCACGCTCGGCGTGCGGTGTCTCGCCGCTGATCACCGGCGCGCCGAGCAGTTTGCCAGCGGTGTTCAGCGAATCGAGATAGGTGCCAAGCACGAGCAAGCGATCGCCGGCGTGGCGCTCGGCAAGCTCTTGCAGCGCGCGCAACTTGAGCGGGTTTTCCGCGGCGAGGCGGGGCTGCTCACGCGCGTCGGCGTTGGCGTAACTCGCCCGCAGCGCGTCAGGCAACTCTACCCGCAACTCGTAGCAGTTCGCGGCCGCGATATGCCCAGAAGCCTCGAGCTGTCGCCAAGGCACGTCGTAGCGCTTGGGCCCAATCAGCGCGAACACGTCGCCCTCTCGCTTGTCCTCGCGCACCAAGGTCGCCGTGAGCCCGAGCCGGCGGCGTGCTTGCAGCTCAGCGGTGAGTCGAAACACCGGCGCAGGCAACAGATGGACCTCGTCGTACACCACAAGGCCAAAGGGCTCGCGAGCGAGCCTGTCGAAATGCACATGCCCGGTCGCTCCTGTACCACCCTTGGAGGCGAGCATGCTGTACGTCGTGATGGTGACCGGGCTCACGCGCGGTGCCCTGCTCTCGTAGCAGCGCACCGCGTCTTCACCCAGGTTGGTCTTGTGCAGCAGCTCGCGACGCCATTGCGAGCACGCCTCGCGACCCGTCGTGATGATCAGTGTTTGCGTTTGCAGCGCGTGCACCGCGAGCATCGCGACGATCGTCTTGCCCGCACCGCAAGGCAGCACGACGACGCCGTGCCCTCCCGCCCGCGCGAACGCTGCCGCCGCCTGGTCTTGGTACGGATAAGGCGTAAAGCGGTCGCCTCGCAGCTCCACGGCAAGCGGCGCACCGGGCTTGAGCCCTGCAAGATCTGTCACTGGAAAACCGATCTTGAGTAGTGCCTGCTTGATCGCGCCGCGGTTGCGCGTTTCGATGAAGAAGCCGTCCGGGCACGGCGAGAGCATCTGCGCGACGCGCTTGTCGCCGGCCAAGCGCTCACGCACGAACGCATCGCGTACCGCAAGTCGCAGCCGGGCGTCGTCGTCGCGACTCTCGTGCAGTGAGCACACCCCGTAGCGCGCGATGCAGTCTCGCACCTCATGCTCGAGATGGCCGGGCAACTCGAAGCGACTCACGCTCCGAAGCGCATCCAAGATATCCCCAGCGCTCATGCCAGTCGCTGCGGCGTTCCACAACGACAGATCGCTGATGCGATAGGTATGCACGTGCTCGGGCGACTTCTCGATCTCCGCAAAGCGCGACAGCAGCTCGCGCGTGCGCTCGTAGTCCGCGTGGGCCACTTCGACCAGCACCGAGCGATCCCCCTGCACTGTCGCTGCGCGTTCCATCGCCATGGCCAGGGTTGCCCCGCAAAGCGCACCAAGGCATCGCGTGAGTGCCCCTGCGCCGGGCCCCGGAAACGACCGCCGGCGGTCCGGCGGCCGCCGCTGAGCGTCGCCGGTTCGCCGCCCAGGGGCAGGCCAAGTCCGCGTAAGCACTGCGCGCAGCGACCGGCCCCGGGCTTGCGTTGCGCACCTGACCATGGGCCACGCTGCAGCGCAGTGCGCCACTGCCGCACGCGCCGATGGCTACGCTCGGCGAGCGCCCGAGCACACGCTGCTGCATCGGACGCTGAGCGCGCACTGGCCCGCGTTCGTGGAGCAGGCCGAAGAGGCCGGTGGGCTGCCGAGCTTCCTGATGCGCGAGGTGCAAGAGTACTTGCGCTGCGGGCTGCTCGAGCATGGCTGCGTGCTGCTCAGCTGTGAGCGCCGCCGCGCTCCCCGACCGTCGTCGCTTGACACAGCCCCAGGGAAATCCAAGCTTTATCCGCCCTTGGCGCCACCGGGGGCGCCATCCGCGATGCACCGGTCGCGGAAGACGGCCAGGTCGTGGTGCGGCCGATCATGACGTTCGGCGTCACGTTGGATCATCGCCTGCTCGACGGCTACCAAGCGGGCAAGCTCGCGCAGCGCTTTCAGGCGGTGCTCAACGATCCGCAGCGTGCGATCAGTTGATGCTCTTGCGCATCACGATCCACGTCGAGTCGCCGCAGAGCTTGCAGCTCTTGCCGTAGAACATGTCGTGGAACGCTTCGTCGCCCATCAAGTGGTAGCGGTACCAAGCCAACATCACGTTGCGGTAGGTGGTGATGCCGTTGAGCGAGACGGCGACGTGATCGCCGCCCATCAGGTTGGCCCAGAACACCGGCACGTTCGTCGTGTCGAAGACCGGCTGTTGGTTCTGCGCGGGCACTGCGATGGTGTCCGAAGTGCCCGACAGCAGCAGCATCGGTCCATGCTGCTTGGTGATTGACGCCTGATCGAAGCCACCGAAGCCTTGCTGGATGTACGGCATGAGTGGCGCGGTGGCTGTCAGTCGCGTGTCGACGCCGGCCATGATGGCACCGCCACCGCCCTGGGAGTGACCCGATGCACCGACGCGGCTGCAGATCTTGCCTTCGTACACGCTGCCCTTGGTGGTGTTCTGCTTCATCAAGTAGTCGAGACAACCGAGCATCTCGGCGCCGGAGCCCTGCCCGTTAGAGGAGTTGCCGGCCGCGACGATGAAGCCATGCGAGACCCAGTACTCGAACGCCGCCGCGTACACGGTGGTGGGTCCGCCCGTGCCGTTGCCCCAGAGAATGATCGGGTGCTTCACGCCGGTGTCGCCGAGCGTGGTCGGACGATAGATCTGGCAGTTGGTGCCCTCGGCAGCGTTGGTGCTGGTGAAGCTGCCATTCATCGTGAGGTCTTTGACGGCTGGAAACACGCCGCATGGGCTCGGTGGGTTCAGCTCGGTGGAGGCGTCGGCCAGGTTGCCGCCCGTGCCCGCTGCGCCCGCTGCTCCCGACGCGCTTGCGTCGGCACCCGGGCTGCTCGGTCGCGTGCCAGCGTCGATGGGGTTGCTGCTGGCTGCGTTGCCGTTGCCTGCGCTCGCGCCGCCGGCAGCAGCGTTGCCGCTCGCAGCGGCCGTGCCGGCGTCGGCGCCGATCGGTGCGCCGGCACCTGCCGTGTCGCTGCTGGTGCCCGTGCCAGCAGGCGCCTTCGCACTGCAGCCATGCAGGCTCGCGCAGCAGCACGCCGCTCCGAACACAATCGCCATGCGAAGCATCGTGCGCATACAGCACCGCCTGGGCCCGCCGCTGGCGAAGACCCGTCCCATCTAGAACGTGTTCTAGTCGAATGGGCTGGTTGCGGCAAGCCCCCCTGGGGGTGTTCGGCAGTGCCCACGCACGTGCGTCAACGTGTAGCATTCGCCGCATGGACCAAGTGGAGCTGCGCATTCTGAAAGCCGCCATCGAGCTCGCCGAGCAAGGCGGCTTCGACGCCTTGCGCCAGCGCGACCTGGCAGCGCGGGCAGAGGTGGCGCTGGGCACGCTGTACAGCCGCTTTCGCAGCAAAGAGTTGGTGCTCGTGGCGGCCCTGCAGCTCGAAGCGGACGCGCTGGAACGTGAGCTACAACGCGTGCCGATCTCGGGGCGCACGCCCCAGGCGCGGCTCAACGCCTTCTTCACGCGGACGACCCAGCGTTTCGTTTCGAAGCCTCACCTCGCGCGTGCGATCTTGCGGGCCGCCGCTTCGGGTGATCCGGAGTGCACGCGCACCTTGATGCGGTACCAGCTGCAGCTGACGGCGTTGGCGGCCGAGGCCCTGCGTGGTCGCAGCCGCGAGCCGCGCTACAGCGCCCCGGTCGCGCAGCAGGTCGCGACCGTCTTGATCATGGTGTGGTTCGCGAACCTGGTCGGTTGGTCGGGTGGTGTGGCAACGCCGGAGATCGTGGCGGGCGTGGTCGACCACGCCACGAGGCTCGTGCTGTACGGCGCGAAGTAACGGCGCGGCGACTTACGACCAAGCGCTGCGCCACGGACGCGGTGTGGCGCGTCCGTGGCGGCGGCTACGACGCCGTGCTAACTGCTCAGACCCACCCGGGAGGAGCACTGTAGAAGCGATCATCCCAGACGAAGTAGCTGGCGAAGCGCGCCGTCTGCTGCGCCCAGTCGACCCTCCTCTCGATCGTTGCGCGGTTCAGGAAGCCGAGCCAGTCCTGGCCACCGCTCCAGCGCCAGCGTCGGCAGTTGCCGTACGAAGCGGTGTCGTTGACCAGCAAGGAGCCATCGCGCCACATCTTGAGCGTGGCACTACCGGTGTCGCCGCAGATCACAGCGGCCGAGCGATAGGTGTTGGCTTTGGTCCAGGTGCCGGCCCCGGTCGCCAGGTAGCAGTAGCTGCCCTGCACCCCGGAAAAGCCGTTGCAGTACTGCTGCGTGAACCAGTTCGCCGAGATCACGCTGCTGAGCGCTTGTGACGAAACGGCGATGCCGTCGGCCCGCGTGTGGTCGATCGCGTCGGCCACGAGATTCTTGCCGCTGACGGCGGCGCTTTCGATCTCGACCGCAGCTGCACCTTTTGCCTTGTCAGTGCCGAGCTTGGCAGCTTGGTCCGCGCGGATCACCGCGGCGCGAATGCTTTCCGGCACCGGCTCGTTGGGCGCGAGCCCGCGGTACGCCTCGAGCAGTGAGACCTTGGAGAGATTCGGTGCTTCGATTGCTCGGTACAGCGCCTGCCTCCGGCACTGGCCCCGAGCGTGGGCTGGTGGCTGAGGCCCGCGGCGTCAACACCCCTTCGGGTGTCACGAAGCGCGTCATCCATGCCTCCGCCAGCGTGCACGGTCGCGACAAGAAGCAGCTGGAACGCCTGTGCCGCTATCTGATGCGTCTGCCGCTGGCCCAGGAGCGCCTGCATGAGCTTGCAGACGGTAGGTTGCAGCTGCTCTTGAAGCAACCGTGGCGCGACGGCACCACCTCGGTCGTCTTCGAACCGCTGGACTTCATCGCCCGACTGGTCACTGCCATCCCGCCGCCGAGAGCTCATCTGTTGCGGTTTCATGGTGTGCTGGCAGCGCATGCGAAGCTGCGCTCGCTGATGGTGCCAGCGCCACCAGATGTGCCCACGCAGCCGGTGCAGCTGTCGCTGTTCACCGCCCACGCGCCGGCACCACATCGCACGCTCGCGAAAACAACGTGACAACGCTCACCTCGCCTCGCCCGCTGTGCTTCATCGCCAAAAGCACGCACTTCGGAGTTGTTCCCCTCGTCGGGTTCTTGGTCGCTCGTAACGATGGCTCAGTGGCTTAGGATGGGTTCCGTCGCGCGCTGTGTGCTGACGCCCAGAACCGCCTCGAAGCGTCGGCGTTATGCGAGCGTGCCGCGGTGGCGCACCGCTCGGCGGTCCTGGATGGTCGTCGAACCCACACGAGCTTCGCTGGACCGTCGGCAAGGGCAGTCCACGTCGCGCGGCTCGTGCGTCAGCGTTTGTCCTTGGTCGACTTGCGCCGCGTGCCTGCTCGCGCTCCGCGTCGAGGCGTGCGCGGCTGGGTGAGCTACTTTCGGGTCGGTCACGCGAGCCGGGCATTCGCCAAGGTGCGTTACAACGTGGAGCTCAAAGTACGTCGGTTTGCCATGCGGCAACGGAAACGCTCGGGCTTCGGGTGGAAGCGGTGGAACCGCGAGGTCGTGTACGGACAGTGAGGGATATCGGGTCGAGGCCGCCCTCGTTTTTGACCCGAAGTTCGCCCGGGAATACCCCTTATTGACTTGCGGCGATCCGCTATCCTGTGCGGTGTGGATCCCTGCAGTCCGTGCGCAATGCCGAGACACATGCCGAGCCCCGCGCGGCCAGCAAGAATCGAGAATGGAGCCACGATGACCTCTGCACTTTCCTCTGCCATTCTTCGTAGGTCGATGCTGTGCATGCGTCCTCGGTTTGCGGTCCGCTCCTCGGTGCAGCGGGCCTTGTCGTCCTTGGTCTGCGTGCTGGGCGTGTTGAGCGTGAGCTGTGCGGCGAGGGTCAAACCATCCACGGCGAGCGACGCGGGGAACGGGGGGAGCGACGCGTTTGGGAACGTCGCGGCTTCGGGCGCTGGCACGGGCTCCGGGGGCCAGGCGGGCGGGCTACCGTCGCGACTGGGGCCCGATGGAGGCGGTTGCCAGCAATTCGAGGTGAAATTCGAGCCCAAGGTTCCCACGGTGTACCTCCTCGTCGATCGTTCGGGCAGCATGTTTCACTGCCTTTCAGGGGACACGGGCTCGGCGGTGTGTGCGACGCCAGCCAACACCTCGTGGAGCAACTTGAAGGAAGCGGTTCGAAGCGTGGTGGGAACACTCGAAGGGCAAGTTCGCTTTGGGTTCACCACCCTCTGGGGTACGGATCCAACCGCTCAAGGCACCTGCCCGTCGATCCAGGGGATGCTGACGGACAGTGTCGCTCCCGACTTGAATAACGCCGCAGCCATCATGGCCAAGTACGACGCTCTGAAATTTCCCCCCAACACTACGCAGGCGGGTATGAAGTTCGAGTCGCCGACCAGTGAATCGATTCAAGCAGTGGGGAAGGCCTTGATGGCTGATCCGACTCCTGGAGACAAATACATCATCTTGATCACCGACGGGCAGCCGGACTATTGCGACGACTCCAACTCGCTTTGCGCGCCGGACTCCGTCGTCGCCTATCTGCAAACGAACAAGGCGGCTGGGATCTCGACCATCGTCCTCGGCATTCAGACGGCACTGTTTGATCTCGCACCGGGCATCCTGCAGGCCTACGCGAACGCTGGCGCAGGCGAGCCGACCGTGGCGCCCGTGAAGCCGGGCCTCGACGCGTTTTCGTTCTACGACCAATGCAGCGGCGTGACGGGCTGGCGGAGCGATCTCGTAGCGCTCGCCAAGCCGGACGCGCGCGGCACGACACTTGGAACCTATGGCGCGACCCCCGGGCCGACCAAGCCATACATGCCGAGTGCCGCCGATCAGACCCAGCTCGTCGCACAGCTCGCGCAGGCCTTGGCCGGGGTCAAGAGCTGTAAGTTCGATCTCGGGGGCCACATCATGGTGGCGCTCGGCCAGCTCGACCTCGCCTCGGTGGCGGTGCAAGGAAAGGTTATTCCTCTCGATGCTGCCAACACCAGCGGGTGGAACATGACGAGTCCAACCGAGCTTCAACTCTTTGGCAGCGCGTGTGAAGTGTGGCGCGATCCCGCAACCACCGACATCGCTTTCAATTTTCCCTGCGATGTCATCGTCGAATGATCACGGCCCATGCGTTGCTGTTTACTTGCAATGGATTCGCGACGTGGAGACCGCGACATCGTCGTACCAGATGGCGCCCAAATTGGAGTTCGCGCCCGCGCCGATCTTCACATGCGTGTAGTGTGGTGCCCAGCCGGCACACATCGTTTGTTCCGTAACGTGTAGGCCCTGCACCTCGGTCTCGTCGATCCAAAGTTGGAATTCGTGGCCGGTGCCGTTGAAGAACGCTTCGATGCAGTACCACTTGTCGGCTGCGAGGTTCGTTTGCGGGAAGGGCGTGTTGTTCCAACCGGCCGCACCGTCGCTAGCGCCGTCTGAGAATTGCGTCTTCTCCCCGCTGCAACCACCACCATACACGTTGAAGTCAAGCTCGCGATGGCCGTGGTTCCCGCTCGCACCGAAACGCATCTGTGCCCCGCCGCCTTGCGTGACGTTGTCTGCGCCGACGATGAACCAACCGTGTCCGGCCAGATCCTTCGTTCCTGTCTCGAAGTTCATGTAGGCCCGAACGTAAAACGCCTGCCCTGGCACCGGGTACGTTAGAAATGCCTGCGTCGAGGTGCCGATGACCTTGAGTGAGCCGCTGCTACCATTGGCCCCTTTGGCGGAGTCGAGCGTCGGCATTGGGTCCGAGGCAGGCTGCACCATCCATGCCGCGTTCATCGTGCCTTCGAAATGATCGCAGAGCACGGCACCCGCGCAGTCTCCGGCGCCGCCACCCGCGGGCACTCCGCCACTGCCCCCTGCAGCCGGCGCACCTCCGCCGCCGCTGACGCCCCCGCCCGCCACGTTGCGCCCGCCCAAGCCGGCACTCCCTGCACCGCCGTCGCCGGGGCCACCACTGCTGCCACCTGCACCGGCACCTCCTGCGCTCGAGCCCGCGACGCTCCCTGCGTTGGCGGAAGTGCCTCCGGTTCCAGCTTGGGCCATAGGTGCACCACCCGCGTGACCTCCGCCAGCTCCGGCAGAACAGGCAAGCCACGAGAGCGTGAGCAGAACGAATGGAGAAGATCGAGGGAGGCGCATGGGCGAAATACCTTAGAGCGGATTAGGCCGGGAACCTAGAGCACCGATCGGTTTGAAACCGTGATGATGTCCAAGTATTTCGTTGCAGACGCGAGCGCGCCCGGAAAACCGCAGCAATAGTAGAACTATTGCCAGGACTTTTCTTGCTGCCGCCGCAGAAGATGGCTGAGCAGGGCCGCAAACTTCATGTCGTGGTTCGGGCGTTATGGAGACTCCGGCCACGCACGATACCCCCTTCAAACTTCCTATGAGCTGAGGTCGACATGCGCGTCTGCCTGTGAGACGACGTTGACCGAGATGATCTCTGCCATCCCGAGCCGGGGAATGCTGCTTGCGGGCGCACTGCTGCTCGCCGCGTGCTCGCGCACGGCGCTCGGGGTTCCGCAATCGCAAGCCCGCACACCGCAGGATGCAAGCACGCAGACCGCGGCAGCTGACGCAGGCGCGCACAGCTCGCCGAGCGATGCCGCGACGCTCACGCCCGATGCGACTGCGTTCGATGCAGCGCCCGTGCAGATGTGCCCTGCTCCGCCCGCCGTCGCCACCGATAGCGTGCTGCTCACGCGCTGGAAGACGGCGCTCGGCACGGCGTACGGCATACCCATGGATCTCGCGCTGGATGCGAGCGGAAATGCCTACGTGGTCGGAGAAGAGTTCGAGGCGTCGAGCACCGGTGGCCCCGATGCGTTTATCGCGAAGCTCGGCGTCGACGGCTCGATCGCGTGGATCCACCGCTACGGCGACGGCGGCTGGCAGTCGGTCACTGGCATTGCGCTTTCTCCGAACGGCGATGTCGTCGTGGTCGGTACGTTCAGTGGAACCATCGACTTCGCGCACGAGGCCGACAACGCGCTGGACGCCGGTGAAGCGACGGCCCTCACCGCGCGCTCCACCATGGCTGCGTTTGTGGCGAAGTTCGACCCGGACGGACACCCGCTGTGGAGCCGCGTCCTCGATCCGGACGCGTACGCCGTCTCGAAGCCCGACGTGGCCGTGGATACGCAAGGCCGCATCGTCGTAGCCAACAACGAGCTGACATACGCGGCGCCAACGTCTCGCGCACGAATCCAAGCGCTCGACGCCAACGGTCGAGATCGATGGACGCGCAACTATCCCGGTGCCGAGATCGACCGCGTAGCAGTGGACGCAAGCGGCGCGATCATCGCCGCTGGCGCATTTCTGCAGTGGTCGATCGAGCTTGGCAGCGTCGATGGTTCGGACGACGCCGGTGTTGGCGAGACCCTCGGCAACCTACCCAGCACGCAAAGCCTGTGGCTGCTGCAGCTCGACTCGTCAGGCATCCGGCAGTGGAGTCAGGTCTATGTTGCAGCTGACGACGCCAAACAAGAGCGCGCGACGGACATCGCGCTCGACCCGGCGGGAAACATCTATCTGGGCGGTGTCTTCAGCCGGCTAGGCGTTGCGGGCGCACGCAATGATAAGGACGGCTTCGTGGCGAAATTTGCCGTGACCGGCGAGCCGCTCTGGACGCGGCGCTTCGACGGTGACAATGGCCAGTTCGTCGAACACATCGCAGTGACCTTAGACAGTGTCGCCTTGACCGGCAGCTATGAGGGCGAATTGCAAACGGCTTCGGAGCGCGGTCTTAGTCACTTGCTCGGCCCGGATGCGCACCCCGTATTCTTTGCAGCCCGCCTGAGCAGCGACGGCGAGCCGCTTTGGGCTGGCAAGCTCGGTGGATCGCTCGTCGAGCTGGGTACGGCAGTAGCTGTCGACCCGAGCTCGAGCGCGATCGTGCTCGCAGGGGTCGCCGCCTCGACGCTGGACAAGCGAGCCCCGGTCTCCACCGCCGGCAACGTCGTCGCTACGGGCACCTACAATTCGCCGATGGTCGTGATGAGCCTGAGCAGTGCGCAACCAACGACGCGCTCGACGCTGACACAACCCGGCGGACAGTCTGCCGCCGCGTCAGCGGGTTGGCACGATGACCTGCTCGACACGCTCCAGCTCCCGTCTGGAACCCTCGTGCTGGTGCGCGTACGCGTCGACCAACCGTCCGCGCTCCGCGGCTTCGGCTGGATTGCGCGCGCTGCAGCGGCAGATGCTGGCACACCCGAGACCGAGGTCGGATTGGGCTTGTACCAAGATTTCTGGAACGGCATGGCGTCGCGACCGGGTCCGCTGCTGGCGCAGACCTCAGTGGTCCGAAGCGTTGCCGAAGCTGGCCGCGTCGAGGCCGAGGTCGACAGCTGCATCAACCTCGCGCCGGGCTATTACTGGATCGGCCTGCTCTCGCGGTCGCCGCGCGCCATCGCAAGCGGCTCAGCCGCGCATCCAGCCTTCGCGTGGGGCGGCTCGACGTCAAACACCGGCACGGGCGCCAGGATCACGCTGCCGCTGACCGCGTTCCCCGAAGACGTGCGCTTTGGCTCGTTCTTCGCCGTCAATGTCTACGCATTGCTGAAGTGAAGGGGCGGGGGCGAGCGCTAACGTGCAAGCCCAGGCGCCTCGGTTCCAACGCTACGCCGCCGCTCCGACCGCCACTGGCGCGCTCTTCGACCGTCGTCGCTTGACAGAGCCCCAGGGAAACCTGAGCTTCATCCGCCCTTGGCGCACTGGGGCCACACAGTACTTCTCGTTCAACACGCCGACGGATGCTGTCGCCAAGCCTGACGGCCAGATGTGCTGGCACCGCATGCGAAGCTGCGCTCGCTGGTGGTGCCAACGCCACCAGACGCGCCCACGCAACCGGTGCAGCTGTCGCTGTTCACCGCCGACGTTCCGCTCCGGCCTGCGCCTGCTGCACAGCGCGACCCAGCCACTGCCAAAAGCCCGGCTTACAAAGGTCGCCACCCATGGGCGCGGCTGCTGCGCCATGTGTTCGCGCTCGATGTGACGGTCTGAGTTCACTGCCAGGGTCGCATGACGCGCTTCGACGCGCCTCGACGCGCCTCGTGACACCCGAAGGGGTGTGACACCCGAAGGGGTGTGATGCCCGAAGGGGTACGGTTGCTCGAGCTGTGCACCACACCCGGCGCCATCGCACGCGCGGGCGTCGCTCCCGCGCTTTGCCTCGGTGGCCGGCTGCGCGCGAGCCCAGCTTCGCATGGGGGGCGAGCACACCAGCATGTGGAATCGCGCAGGCGGGATCGGCGCTATCAGCCGGCGTCACAAGTCTATGATCGACACTTTCGCGCGCGCGATAGACAGGAGCCGTTGAATGTCCTCGGCGTCGTCGCTGACGACATCCGCTCGGTGCCGAATCGACAGCACGGCCACGGCGGCGTCGACGACGTCTGTCGTGCGCGTCTTGCCGAGCAATGAACCGGCGAAGTGGGCTGCCGCCTCGTCGAACGGGACGACTTCGCACCCACGAAGCAGACGCCTCATCTGTGCCTGCTTCGGAGAGCGGCTCGCCTGCGCGACCACGGGGGACGGCACCAGCGGGATGACGCCCGCCTCCAGCCGAACTCGGTGCTCGGCCCAAGTGCGACGCTGGCATCGATCGGCGGCGATCAACACGCCCGTATCGTACACGACCGGTCTCATCGGCTCGAACGCTTGCGCCGCGCCGCGCTTCGCTCGATGCGAGAGCGTGCTGCTGCGAGCTCCGCTTGTGTCAAAGCGCCGTGCTCTGCCTCCCATTCCGCAACGGCGGCGAGCCCATCTCGCACGAGCAGAGCGCGCCGCGCAGCCCTGGTGATCCACGCCGAAACGCTCGTCCCCTCGGCTTCTGCGGCATCGAGCACCTTGGCATGAACGTCTGCGTCCACGGTTACGGCGAGCTTTATGGCGGGGTTCCCTCTGGGCATGTAGGAACGATACTACCGTAGTAGGATGGTTTCAAGCCGCGGCATTTCCGCCCCGGAGCGGACCCGGCGGACAAGGGAAGGCACCGATCGTTCGATCGTTCGCCCTCGGAACCCGACATCGCCGTTCAGCAGCGACGCCCGCCGGCGGGTCGGCGCCATCACCGTCACTTCCAGTAACCGA
The DNA here is from genome assembly GCA_017881185.1 of Pseudomonadota bacterium. Taxonomy (GTDB): domain Bacteria; phylum Myxococcota_A; class Polyangia; order Polyangiales; family JAFGIB01; genus JADGRF01. Next base: position 14,963 of record JADGRE010000110.1, read on the forward strand.
AGCCCTCGAAACTATATGACGCAGGGCCCGTCTACGAGCCGCTGGACTTCATCGCCAAGCTCGCCGCGCTCGTGCCACGACCACACAAGAACCTGATCGTCTATCACGGCGTGATCTCCCCGCACGCCCGCTGGCGCGAGCGCGTGGTTACCTACGGTCGCGAGCCCCAAGCCGCTGAGCCCGTGGACGCCGTGGCGACCGACTCCACCGTTCCGCCGCACAAGCGCCGGCAGTGGGCCGACTTGATGGCCGTGCGGGTCCTCGACGCGGGACCGTAGCACTCGTACATGTGGCTTCAGCGGCGCGCTCCAAGAGACGAGGATGTCGCCCGTTCAAGTCCAGACGCCCGATCGCACAGCGTTCGGATCGGCAGGCCTGCATGCTGAGCAGGAGTCGAAGCACATGACAGAACCAGGTTTAGGTTCACTTGCGTTCCCGCAAGTGTTTGGACGACAGGGCGAGCCATATCGCGCCCGGACTTGCCACCAAGTAAACGAACCGGGATTGTTGCACGCGATGGGCGTTAGCGCCCCAAGGAGTGTGCCATGAGGGTTGCCTGGATTGTGTGCGCGTTGTTCGTAATTGGTGCGTGTTCGGCCGGCAGCGACGGCAGTGGCAAGGGCAAAGGCAGCGGCACAGGCGGTGGGGCTGCCGCCAATGGTAGCGCAGCAAGCGGCGGTTTGGGCGCAGGCGCCCTCAGTTCGGGCAGCGCCGGACTTGGCGGCAACTCCACCGGTACGGCGGGAGGCGCAGGTGCACGCTCGAGCACCAACCCCACGGGCCAGGGCGACAGCTGCAGCCCAGTCGGCATGACGCGTGCGTGCTGTGGCGCAGGCAATCAAACCTGTCAGGGCACCGGCGAGTTCCCGCTGTGGGGGCCGTGCATCGGCAGCAACGGCCTGACCATGACGACCTGCACCATTCCCGGTGGCTGTGGCGTGGGTGAGTTCGGGCCGAACTGTGATCGCGGAGTGGACGCCGGCCATGGGTGCGGCGCGGGCGAGTTCGGGCCGGGCTGCGACGCTGGCGTGCCGACGCTTCCGCCCGCACCCAAGCTGTGCACCGATCCAACCGTCAGCACCGAGCCGAAGATCATCGCGGGCTACTCGCCGACCGCCGGCCAGACCGTCGGCAGCAACGGCCAGATCAAGGTCTGGATCACCGACGAGTGCCCGGCGTTCGTTGCGACTGGCGAAATGGTCGATGCGACGACCGGGCAGATCACTGTGGCTGGCGATCGCACGGCGAAGGCGATCGACAACTACCTGCTCGAGCCGGCGCTCTACATCGCGCCGATGTCGGCGGACACAGGCGGCACACCTCACTTCCCGCAGTGGGTCAAGGGCGACTACAACAACGCGCCGAATGCCCTCGGCTGCTACCTCGGAAGCAGCGGCACCAAGGGTCCTGCGGTCGACCCGGCTCCCCCGGGGTCGGCGCCGCTCGATCAGTTCTTCAACACCGAATTCATCTGGGACGTGAACGCGCTCGGGCTCGGACCGGGCACGTACCTCGCGCAGTTCCTGATTCACGATGGCGACTTCGAGCGCGCGGTCGGCTGCATTGCCATCACAATCACCGGCAGCAACTGAGGCGCACCCGTCGGTGGTGACGCTTGCCCGGGGGTCACTGGGCTTATAGGAAGCATGAACGGGGTATCTGTCGTGCGGGAAAGACTGGAAAAGCCGTCCGAACAGACTTGTCATCCGCAAGTAGAAATGTCCTGCGATTGCCTCTCAAGTAGAAATGTCCGCTGGTCGGGTGTTCAGGTGTTGGCACAGGGAAATCCGAGCTCTATCCGCCCTTGGCGCCCTGGGGTCACCCGACAACGGGGTGCTTCGCGAGGCCGGAGGTGATCATGTTGCGGGGCGTTCAATGTGTCCTACCCGCAGCGTCGGCGATCATCGGGTCCGTCCGGGGATTTCTGGGCTACCATCAATCGAACTCATGGGGACCGAGGGCGCGCCGCAAGTCATCGATGGCCGGTATCGAATCGACGCCAAGCTCGGCGAGGGGGGCATGGGCGTCGTCCATCAGGTTTTCGACCGGATCTCTTCGCGTACGCTCGCGCTCAAGTGTCTGACGGCGTCGGCAGCAAAGCAGCCTCTCGTCGTCAGCTTGTTCGAGCGCGAGTTCCACACGCTCAAGAGCCTCGCCCACCCGCACATCGTGTCGGCGTACGACTACGGCATCGACGGCGCGCCCTACTACACGATGGAGCTGCTGTCCGGGACGACCGCCCATCAGCTTGCGCCGATGCCGTGGCGGCAGGTGTGCTCCGTGCTACGCGATGTGGCTTCGGCGCTCGCGCTCATCCACTCGCGCAAGCTCGTGCACCGCGACGTCACGAGCCGCAACATCCAGCACGCTTCCGACGGCACCGTCAAGCTGATCGACTTCGGAAGCCTCACGCCGATGGGTGTCACCAAGGAGTGCGTGGGAACGCCCGCGTTCATGGCGCCGGAGACGGTCCATCAGCTCGCGCTCGATCAGCGCACCGACATCTACTCGCTCGGCGCGACGGCTTATCACCTGTTGACCGGGCGTCATGCGTACCCCGCGCGCCACATGGGGGAGCTGCGCGACGTCTGGCGTTCGCGGCCGCTGCCGCCATCGGCGCTCATCGCCGACGTGCCAGCGCCGCTCGATGAGCTGGTGATGTCGATGCTCGACCTCAATGCGCTGGCGCGTCCGGTCAGCGCGGGCATCGTGTTTGCGCGTCTCAGCGCAGTGGCGGGGCTGCCGGCGCAGACATCGGAGGCCGCCGCTCGCTCGTTTTTGATCACTCCGCGGCTTGTCGGTCGCGAGGACGAAGTGCGCGATTTCCGCACCCGCGTGGAGCGGGCCATGCGCAGAGAAGGGAGCTGTCTTCTCATCGAGGGGCAAACCGGCATGGGGCGCTCGCGCATCCTCGATGCTTTTTCGCTCGAAGCGCAGGTCGCGGGCGCGCTTGTCGTGCGCGCCGATGCCGGTGACGGCGCGAACGAAGGCTCGCTGGTCACCGCGCTGCGTGCGGGGCTGCGGGAAGACGCGCTCAAACGGCCGGCGCGCGACGGCATCGACGAAAGCGCGCAGGTCACCCCGGGTGAGGCCGCCGTCCTCAAGGACTTGCGGGGCGTACTCAGGGAGCGCACGATCGTAGTCCTCATCGACGATGCGCACGTGTACTCCGCGCCCGCGCTGGCCTTGGTCGCGCGCCTCTTGCGGATGACCGAACACCGCTCGCTCGTGCTCGTGGTGAGTCACGCTCTGCCCCTGCCGGACGAGGCTGCGGCAGCGATGCGCCTGTTGCGCGCGCACGCCGACCGCGTGGAGCTTGGCCCGCTCGACCTCGCGCAGATCACCGAGCTGCTGGCCTCGTGCTTCGACAACGCACCCAACCTGCGCGCCACGGCGACGTTTTGTCACACGGTGTCCGCGGGCCGGCCCGGCACTTGTGTCGCC
>JADGRE010000283.1 GCA_017881185.1 Pseudomonadota bacterium
CCATGTATTCAGGCATCACGCGCGGCTTGTTCCCGGTCGTCGCGCTGCACGCGCAGCCCGGCGCCACGCGCTTGTCGGTCGAGCTTCCGACCGAGCTCGCGCAGGGCGTGAGCCTCGGCGCCAGCATCAGCGTCGATGGGGTGTGTTTGACCGTCGTGGGCATGGCGGGCACGCGCGTGAGCTTCGACGCCATCGCAGAAACGCTCGACCGCACCACCCTCGGGCAGCTGCGCGTCGGCCAGCGCGTCAGCGTGGAGCGCAGCTGTCGCGTCGGTGATGAGCTGGGCGGCCACGACGTCTTCGGGCACGTCATCGGAACCGGCAGCGTGCTGGCTCGCAAGCAAGTCGGCCAGCAGCTCGACCTCAGCATCGGTGTCCCGCCCGCGTGGCTGAAATATCTCCTGCCCAAGGGCTTCGTCGCGCTCGATGGCTCGAGCTTGACCATCGGCGATCCCGTGGGCAGCGAAAGCTTCGAAGTGCATCTCATCCCCGAGACGCTGCGCCTCACCAATTTCAGCAACAAGCAAGTCGGCGACCGCGTGAACGTCGAGCTCGATCCGCGCACGGTCGCCATCGTGGACACCGTCGAGCGCGTGCTGCGCGAGCGCGAAGCTGCGCAACGCGGGCCCGCGCGCTGAGGAAGCGTCACCATGGGCCAGAGCGAAGTCTTCATCGTCAGCGCGGCGCGCACCCCGGTGGGCGCCTTCATGGGTGCGCTGGCCGAAGTGCCCGCCACGCAGCTCGGCAGCACGGCCATCCGCGCGGCGTTGCAGCGTGCGCAGCTGACACCGGACGCGGTGGGACAAGTGTACATGGGCAACGTGCTGTCGGCGGGGCTCGGACAAGCGCCCGCCCGGCAGGCAGCGCTCGGCGCAGGCATCGGCGTGCACGCGCCGGCGCTCACCATCAGCAAGGTGTGCGGCTCGGGCCTCGAAGCCGTCATCGCCGCGGCGCGCGCCATCGCGCTCGGTGACGCGCAGCTGTGCGTCGCAGGCGGCATGGAGTCCATGAGCCGCGCGCCGTACTTGCTGACCAAGGCCCGCGGCGGTTATCGCCTCGGTCATGGCGAGCTGGTCGACTCAATGATCATCGATGGGCTGTGGGACCCGTACGGGAACTTCCACATGGCCGAAGCTGCCGAGCGTTGCGCGCAAGAACACGGCATCGATCGCGCAGCGCAGGACGCGTTCGCAGCCCTGTCGTACGGCAGGGCGCGCGCTGCGCAGCAAGCGGGCGCGTTCACGGCGGAGATCGCGCCCGTCACCCTCACCACGCGCAAGGGCGAAGTGCGCATCGACCAAGACGAAGAGCCCCAGCGTGGCGACCCCAGCAAGCTTGCGCAGCTGCCGCCGGCGTTCCGAAAAGACGGCACCATCACGGCAGCCAACGCCTCGAAGATCAACGACGGGGCCGCAGCCCTGCTGCTCGCCAGTGCGCAGGCCGTGAAGCAGCATGGCCTGTCGCCGCTGGCACGCATCGTCAGCTACGCGCATCACGCGCAGGAGCCCGTGCGCTTCCCGACTGCACCCGTGCACGCCATCGACAAAGTGCTGGCCCGCGCACAGGTTCCCAAGGCGAAGGTCGCACTCTACGAGATCAACGAAGCCTTCGCCGTGGTCGCGCTCGCCTGCACGAAGCTCGCAGGGCTCGATGCGTCCCGCGTAAACGTACGCGGCGGCGCGGTCGCGCTCGGACACCCGATCGGCGCCTCGGGTGCGCGCATTCTCACCACCTTGCTGCATGCGTTGCCGGCGAAGCAGGGGCAAATGGGCGTGGCCACGCTGTGCATCGGTGGTGGCGAGGCCAACGCAGTGCTCGTCGAACGCCTCTGAGTGTGGCGCCGTGTGACACCACGTACTCTCGTGTGCCGGCTGCCCGGGCAGCCCAGGTACGCACTCTCGTAGACACGCACCCGTGCGTCAGAGCATGGGCTCGGCCTGGTAGCGTGCGGCCTGCGGATATTTCTGCACCACCGCTTGCACCTGCTCCACGAACGCTTGGGTCTGCGTGGGCGCCGCGCCGACGAAATCGAGCGGGTTGCCGAGCGCAGCCTGCAGCGCAGGCAAGCTCAGCCCCAAACGCGCATCGCCCGCCAGACGCTGCAACAAGTCGTTGTCGTCGTGACCAGCCTGACGCATGCCGAGCGCCACTGCGACAGCGTGCTCTTTGATGGCTTCGTGCGCCTGCTCGCGGCCCACGCCCGCGCGCACGGCCGCCATCAGCACCTTGGTCGTGGCCAAGAACGGCAGGTAGCGACGCAGCTCGCGCTCGATCACCGCCGGGAAGGCGCCGAACTCGGCGAGCACGTTGAGCAGTGTCTGAAACGCACCGTCGGTCGCGAAGAAAGCGTCGGGCAAGGCCACGCGCCGCACCACCGAGCAGCTGACGTCGCCTTCGTTCCACTGGTCGCCGGCGAGCCCGCTCAGCATGGTGACGTAGCCGGCGACGATGTGCTTGAAGCCGTTGATGCGCTCGCACGAGCGCGTGTTCATCTTGTGGGGCATTGCGGAGGAGCCCACTTGCCCGGCCTTGAAGCCCTCGGTCACGAGCTCCTGCCCAGCCATGAGCCGCAGCGTCGTGGCCAAGCTCGAAGGCCCCGCAACCGCTTGCAAGAGCGCGCTCACCACATCGAAGTCGAGCGAGCGCGGATACACCTGCCCCACGTTGCTCAGCAGCTTGGCGAAGCCCAGGTGCTTGGCCACCGCCGCCTCCAGCTGCGCGACCTTGCGCAGGTCGCCACCGAGCAAGTCGAGCTGGTCTTGTTGCGTGCCGACCGGACCCTTGAGCCCGCGCAGCGGATAGCCCGCGAGCAGCGCCTCGATGCGCCCCAGGGCCTGCAGCAGCTCTTCGCCCGCATTGGCGAAGCGCTTGCCGAGCGTGGTCGCCTGCGCCGGCACGTTGTGGCTGCGACCGGTGAGCACGCGCGTCTCGTGCTGCGCGGCCAACTCTGCCAAGCGCGCGAGCGCGGCCACCATGCGATCGCGCAGCAAGACCAAGCCGTCGCGCAGCTGCATCTGCTCGACGTTCTCGGTCAGGTCGCGCGAGGTCATGCCCTTGTGGATGTGCTCGTGACCCGCCAGCGCGCAGAACTCCTCGATGCGCGCCTTGACGTCGTGACGCGTCACCCGCTCGCGCGCGCGGATCGACGCGAGGTCGACCTGGTTGACCGCCGCCTCGTACGCGGCGATGGCCGCCTCGGGCACGTCGATGCCGAGCTGCCGCTGTGCGCGCATCACGGCGATCCACAGGCGGCGCTCCAGCACCACCTTGTGCTCGGCAGACCACAGCTCGCGCATCTGCGCGCTCGCGTAGCGCTGCGCGAGCACGTTGGTAATCACAGTGCGCTCTGCGCTCATAGCAAGCCCAACGCCGAACCGCCGTCGACCTTGATGAGCGCGCCCGTGGTGAAGCTGCCCGCCTGCGACGCCAGATAGACCACGGTGCCCACGATGTCGCCCGGCCGACCGGTGCGGCCCATGGGCACGGCGCCAGCGACGGCACTGTCGTCGCCGCCGGGCATCATGAACGCCGTCATCTTGCTCGGGAACAAGCCAGGCGCGATGGCGTTGACGGTGATGCCATCCTTCACGAGCTTCTTGGCCAGCGTGAAGGTGAGGTGATGCACGGCAGCCTTTGCAGGGTGATACGCCCAGGCGTCGTCCATCGGATAGTCGATGCCCGAGATCGAGCCGATGTTGATTACGCGCGCCGGAGCATCCGGACGCTTGCCGGTCTTGCGCAGCATCGGCAGACACTTTTGCGTGACGAAGAACAGCGACTTCACGTCGAGGTCGAACACCTTGTCCCAGCCGCTCTCGGGATACTCGTCGAGCGTGCCGCCCCAGGTGGCGCCCGCGTTGTTCACCAGCACGTCGAGCTCGCCGCCCCAGAGCTGCGACAGCCGCGCGCAGATGCGCTGCACCTCGTCGACGCGCGACAGGTCGGCCTGCTCTGCCGTGACGTCGAAGCCGTGCTTGCCCTTGAGGTCGGCGACCAAGCTGTCGAGCGCGTCTTTCTTGCGCCCGCAGGTGAACACCCGCGCGCCGCGTGAGGCCAAGCCCTCGGTGATCATGCGACCGATGCCCGAGCCGCCACCGGTCACGAAGATGCGCTTGCCTTTCACCGAGAACAGCTCGTCAGTCATGCTCCACGATCCTTTCGACACTGCCGACGCGCGCCGGCCGGCCCACGTACTAGCCCAGCTCGGCAGCCGACATCAACCCCATGGGCGGGCGGCGGAGGCCGTTGGACGCCGAACCTCGCCATACCCGGCCACCCGCTGGCTCCTACGGAGCCGCGTCGGAGACCAGGTTCCGCGAAGCTCAGCACCAGTTGCCGCGAAAACGACGCAGTTGATCGCGCAAGCTGATCAGCTCGCCTACCGGGATCGGCGATTGCTGGAGCAGCGTGATGGGGACCTCGTGCGCGCGCTTCCTGAGCGCTGCGCCGGCCCTGGTCAGCCGCACGAACAGCTCGCGCTCGTCGTCGCGTGCGCGCGTGCGCGTGATGAGACCCCTGCCTTGCAGGCGCTTGAGCAAGGGCGTGAGAGTGCCGGAGTCCAACACCAGTCGCTCACCGAGCGCGCGCACCGTAGGTCGCTCCTTGCGTTCGCGTGCCCACGCCCACAGCACGAGCATCACCAGGTACTGAGGGTGCGTGAGGCCGAGCTCCGCCAGCACCGGCCGATACGCTTTGACGACCTGGCGCCCCGCGACGTGCAGCGCAAAACAAAGCTGATTGTCGAGCTCGAGTAAGGCGTCGGTCGGCTGCGGATCGAGCGTCACACCTGCGTGCTGTGCCATTGCGTCCCCTGCTGCGGATGAAAGCTCAGCTGGTTCGGCAGTGGCGTCGGCGCAGCAGCGCGAGCGCAGCGAGCGCGAACAACGCCGAACCAGCCTCGTGCGAGCGCTCGCCTGGGCGGCGGACGGCGCAACTGCTCTTGCTGGTGCCGACGTGCGCTGTGTCGTTGCCCAGGCTCGTGCCCATGCCGGCCGCCCCAGTGACACCCGCGCCACCGCCGGTACCCGCGCCACCGATGCCCGCAGCGCCGCCGTTCGCTCCAGCCACGCCCACCGCGCCCGAGCTGCCCGCCGCCGCTGCGCCGGCGCTACCTGCGCCTGCACCGCCGCTCACGCCCGCCAGCCCGCCGTCAGCTGTAACGTTCCCACCTGTGCCGGCGGACCCCGCGCTACCTGCACTGCCACCGCTGGTACCGGCGCCACCTGCCGCTGGCAGGATCTTGATGTCGGCGCAATGAAAGTAGTAGCACTTGGAGAGCGACTGGAGGTCGTTCTCCATGATCTGCATCACCTGCAGCGTGCATTTGTCGCAAGGCGTATTGGGCAAGGTGACCTTCTGTGAAAACATCTTGCCCGCGGCATCGCTGAAGCCCACGCGCGAACGAAACGAGATGCCATCCGCGAGCACGTTGCCCTGTGCGGTCTTGGGCACCATGGTCTCGTCGAAGTTGCAGCTGCCGTCTTGCGTGATGGTCGGGTTCACGAGCTGCGTGCGGTCGGGCGCGAGCGCGATCCGGAAGTAGCCCGGGTGCGCAACGGTATCGACCCACTGCACGTCGATGGTGTCGCCCGCATGAAACTCGGTGACCTTCATGCTGGTCGGTGTGGGATAGACGTTGTCGTAACCGCCCGGCCCGCACGGCCCACCCTTTTGAGGAGCCCCGTCGGTGCCTTCGTTCAGCCACGAGGCCGGCGCGAGCAACTTGAAGTGCGCATGTGCCTGGCCAACCTGGCCAAGCGCGCTGCCGCACGCCAAAGACCAAGCCACCAGACCGAGAACCTGTCTCTTGATGATCATCCGCTGCTCCTGCTTTGCTGATCCCAGCGCGTGATGGATCCCGCATGGGCTGCGGCAACCGGCCGCGCGACACTAGATTGTGCACAATCGAAATGTCAACCTGCCCAATCGGCAGTGC
>JADGRE010000284.1 GCA_017881185.1 Pseudomonadota bacterium
AAGCTCGCGCACTTGTCGAAGATGGCCTCGGGCGCTCCTTTGGCGATGATGCGGTCTTTGCCCTCGGGCGTGCGGACGATGACCGACATGATGCGTCGCTCGAAGTCGAACGGGATCTCGTCGACTTTCACGAGGTCTGGAATGCGCGCGTGCGCGTGGGTCTCTTCGTGCGCGAGCACCGCACGATCCATCACGTTCTTGAGACCGGTCTGGAAGTGGCTGTTGACGTACGCAAGCGCGAGCACGCCCTCGTCTTCGCGCAGCGCCACGTCGCAGTGCCGCTCGAGGATGATCTTGTCCATCGTGAGCGTGCCCGTCTTGTCGGTGCACAGGATGTTCATGGCGCCCAGGTTCTGGATCGCGTTGATGCGTTTGACGATCACCTTCTTCTTGCCCATCGCGACCGCGCCCTTCGACAGGCAGACCGTCACGATCATCGGCAGCATCTCGGGCGTCAGGCCCACGGCCACGGCGAGGGCGAAGAAGAAGGCTTCTTTCCAGGTGCCTTTGGTCAGGCCATTGATGAGAAACACCAGCGGTACCATCACGGCCATGAACTCGAGCATCAGCCACGTGAAACTGGCGATGCCACGATCGAACGCCGTCTGCGCGACCGGCGTCTGCAGCGACTCGGCCATGCCACCCAGGTACGTGGCTTTGCCGGTGGCCACGACGACGGCCAAGGCCGAGCCGCTACCCACGCTAGTGCCGAGGAACGCAATGCTCGTGAGCTCGAGCGGTGCGGTCGTCGCCGCGCTCCTCTCGACGGCGAATTTCTCGACCGGAAAGCTCTCGCCCGTGAGCGACCCCTGGATCACGAACAGATCCTTGGCATCGACGACCCGCACATCGCCGGGGATCATGTCGCCCGCGGCCAGGTGAACCACGTCACCTGGCACGAGCTCTTCGACCCGGAGCTCCTTCACTGCACCGTCGCGAACCACGCTCGCATTCACGGAGATCATCGCTTTGAGCTTCGCCGCGGCCGTGTCGGCCTTGGCCTCCTGGACCAGCTTGAGGCCCACGCTCAGCGCGATCATCGCCACCATCATGCTGCCGGCGCGAGCATCGCCGGTCGCAAACGAGACGGTTGCGAGCGCAGCCAACAGGATGACGAGCGGGTTGAGCAGCGCATGCCAGAGCAGCTTGAAGAAGCTCGGGCGGTGGTCCTTCTGCAGCACGTTGGGACCGTGCTCGGCGAGACGCACGGCGGCCTCGTCGCTGGTCAATCCCGAGGGGCGAGTGTGGAAGCGCGCGTAGACGGCGGCAACGTCGCTGGCCGCAGACTCGACGAGCGCGGCTGAGGCGTGGATCGCCGGCTTGGCTTGCGCATGTGCAGCCAGCAACTGCTTGGGCAAGATAGCGGAGGGGGTTCGACGCATGCTTTGGCTCAGCGGGCGGGTGACGTCGTCGAGACAGTAGCGCACCTGACGGCGCTCTGCCGCCTCGTCCTCGTCGACCCCGAGCAGCAGCCTGCGTGTCTCTGGCCACACGCGCCATCCGCGTGCTTATGTAGCAAGCGTCCCGTTCCCCGCGTCGCGGAGCTTGGTCGCCCCTTGACTCGAACCGTCGCCCAACGAGCCGTGCGCAGCTGGTGGTTCGCAGCGGCGAGCGTGGTGTTGACTGCGTGCAGCGCCTTCTCCCAGCTCGTCAAGGTGGTCGGCGAGGGCGACAGCCGAACCCTGCGTACGCGCGCTTCAGACGCCGCATCCGACGCCTCTTCTCGCTCGACACTGCTCATCTTGGCGGTCGACGGCATCGGCCGAGACCTGCTGTATTCGATGCTGACCGACGGAGAGCTTCCCGAGCTCTCTGCGCTGCTCGGCAAAGCAGACGCCGGTTTCACGCACGCGTACTTCGCCCCCGAAGTCCTGACCACCGTGCCTTCCACCACGGGCGTGGCGTGGGCCAGCATCTTCACCGGCGTCGCACCTGCAGAGCACGGCTTTTCCGGCAACGAGTTCTTCGTCCGCGAAAAGAAGCAGTTCGCTGCGCCGATCCCCGTCAGCGTGCACGCGGCAGACAAAGCGCTGAAGGTGTTCACCGAAGGCTACGCGCACCAGTTTCTGTGCGTGCCCACGATCTACGAGACCATGCGCAAGCAGGAACCGAACATCGACATCTGGGTGTCGATGAGCCAGTTCTACAACGGCGCGGACCGGCTGCTGATGACTCGACGCGGTGTGCTCGGCTCGGCCCTCGAAGCCTTTCTCTCGGGGCACACGGACAAGAATCTACCGCGTGGCGTCTGGGCCGATCTCGACACCGAGGATGTCCAGGTGGTGGTAGAGCAGCTCGGCGAACATCCCGTGCCCGACGTGCTCACGCTCTACTTGTTCGGCACGGACAACTGGGCGCACATCTCGGCGCAAGCGCCGGACGTATCGCGACGCAGCTACCTGCGAGAGATCATCGATCCCGCGCTAGGCACGCTGCACAAACGCTTGCTCGAGAAGCATGCGCTCGAGGATCGCTACGTGGTGCTGGTGAGTGATCACGGTCACACGCAAGTCCTCAAGGACGACGCGCACGCGCTGTCGACCACGGACGCCAACGACCCGCCTGCCGTTTTGCAGAAGGCCGGCTATCGCGTGCGGCCGTTCGAAGGCGAGGTGAAAGACACCGACCCGTATCAGAGCGTGCTGGCTTACCAGGGCGCCGTCGCGTACCTGTACTTGGCCGACCGCTCGACCTGCGCGGATGGCGCCACGGCCTGTGACTGGACGCGACCACCGCGCTACGAGGCGGATGTACTACCGGCTGCGGAAGCCTTCTTCCGCAACAACCTGGACGGCGCGCTCGCCGCCGGCATGAAGGGAACGCTGGACCTGGTGTTGACGCGCAAGCCCGTGCCGGTGGCTGAAGACGATCTGCCCTACGAGGTCTATGTCGGTGATGGCAAGACCGAGCCGCTCGAAGCGTATCTCGAAGCTCACCCGCATCCGACGTACATCGCGTTCGCCTCGCGGTTGCATGATCTCGCCGCGGGACCGCACGGCGAGCGTGCGGGCGACGTGCTGCTACTGGCGCACAACGGTGATCGCGAACAGCCAGAGGACCGCTACTACTTCGCCTCGCCCTATCATTCGTGGCACGGCAGTCCTTCGCGAGAAGATTCCCGGATGCCGCTCATCGTGGCTCATCCCAAGAAGACCACGGCTGAGCTGAAGGCGATCGTGAGCGCGCAGCTGGGTGCACGACCGCGCGCACAAGACGTTGGTCGTCTGCTGTTGGGTCTGCGCGGGAGCAGCACGTCGTTCAAGCCAAAGGCGCGCAGGAATGTCCGTGTCGATGGTGGCTGAGTCCGGAAGCCACGCAGGCTCGGCCACGACCACGCCCTCAGCCCTGGCCTTGTCCACCGTGTGGATCGCACGCGCCTCGATCGCACTTACCGGCGCACACGCGGCCACACTGGCCGCAGTTGAAGTGATCTTTTGCGAGATCGACGCAGGCCCCGTTGCAGGCGACTTTCCCGGGCTTACACAGCGGTGTGCAGCTGCCGGCGTCGCAGAGCGCCGTGAGTGGTCCAAGGTGCGGGCAGGCGGCGCCGCACGCGCCGCAGTCGGCCACGTCGCGCTCGACGTGGATGCAGGCCGCGCCGCAGCGCACGAAGCTGGTCCCGCACACGTAGTCGCAGCTGCCGTGGACGCAGGCGGGCTCCGCGTTCGGCGGTGCTTCGCAACGCAGGTCGCAGCGACCGCAGTGGTCGGGGTTCGATGCCACGTCCACGCACGACTGGCCGCAGCTCATCGCCGGTGCCGCGCAGCCGGCCGGCATCCCGTCTTCGGGCTGGGCATCGAAGGCGGCGTCGCTCGCGATCACCGCCGACGTCTGGGTTCCGACCCGCAGCGGTGCGCTAGCGTCCTGCTCGAGCTCCGGCGTGGAACCCACGGCATCCGCTGCGCTGTCGCTTGCGACCTCCGGCCGAACGCAGCGACCGTCGGCACTGCACACGAAGCCAGCCAGACACTCGCCGCGAGCCGAGCAGGCCTTCCCGTCGAGACGCGCGTCCAGTGAGCTCGAACAGCCGAGCAACACCGTACACATCAGGAAATATTGGCGCGTTCGCACACGTGCAAGGCATGCACAAAACGAGCCCGGGCAGTTGCCGCAATGACGCCCCGCGAGGGCATGGCGATCCGCGAGTGCGCCGGCCGCCTTGGTGGGGCGAAATGGCCCGTGGTGTCGGACGTGCGTGGCCTAGGTGGAACGCTTGCGCTGCGCGCGCGGGTAGAACCACCGCGCTGGTGCTGGCCGGAGCCGTTGCGAAACTGTGAGGCCCGGCGGGAGAAGCTGCGGGTGATGGGGCGAACGATGATGGTGTGGCAATCGCGTCGTCAGCTGCCACTGGTTCTCGACATTCTGCCGCGCGGAAAAGTGGCGCGCGCTGCGTGGTCGACGCCCATCAGCCCCTACGAGTTTCCTACGAGCCCGACGATTGCCCGCACTCAGCGACTGCGTGACGAAGCGGGTGGCTCGCTGTACGGCGCACTGTTCCAGATCGCGTCGTGCTCGATCGCTCTGCGACGAGCCCGGCGGCGACGGGCCGTGTCCAGGCTGAAGGTGCCAGCGCCGTTCGTGAACAGATACAGCGCGCCGGCGATCATCAGGCAGGCCAGCTCGAAGGTCGGATTGAAAAGCATGTTGGCGTTGGGCAGCAGAAGGGCGAGGGCCGCGGTTGCGGCGCCGATCACGCCGAGCGCGGCGAGACGCGTCAGCAGTCCCAGAATCAGACAGATGCCCAGCAACGCAGCAACGAGCAAAGACGCGCGCGCGATCACGGAAGCGTCGAGACGCGCCGTGCCGATGCCGAGCCCTACGACCCGCTCGCGCCACGCCGTGTATCGGATTGCGCGAGCTGCGACTTGCAGCAGGACGACGCCGCCCAGGGCGATGCGCAGCAGCGCGTGACTGGCGATCACGGGTGCGGTTTGCGGCTCTTCGATTTCGATGCGCGCCATAGGAATCCTCCATCGCACAGCCATGCAGGAAGCGGGCCCAGGCTTGTCGCCCCGCGATATCGCGGGGTTTTGTCGCGACGGAGCGCGCGGGCCGAACGCCAAGTTGTCACACAGTGGCAGGACGGCACGCGAGAGCGCCCCGCGCGACCTCGATGGCGCCGCCCCGCATCTCGTCGTCCGCCGCCAGGGGGTAGCTGCTCAGGCGGGTGACGCGGCGCGGGGCGGCTGGCGGACTCGGTGGCGTTAATGTCGCCTACCGCCCGCAAAGAGCCCGTTCAAGGTGCTCTGGTCATCGGTCGCGCCGTCTGATTCTGAGTGACGCACCAAGCGTGCCGCCGCGAACGAAAGCGACCTCAGTGACCGCGGAAGAACAGCAGCCACAGGATGAACACGAAGCCGAAGGGGACTCCCGCCATCCACAACAGCGCTGGCACGAGCACTCTACCGCTGAGCTTTTCTTTGATCTGGTTCATGGGGTGACCTCTGGGCGTGGCTTCTGCAAGAACTGAACCATCGTTGGCCTCCGGCGTTGGCACGACGGTTGCGTTGCATCGGGCCAGCGCGAGCAAAACCAACGCGCGATCGAAGGATGCGACCATGAAAAGGCTCATCAGTGTCTGCCTGCTCTGCGGTTACGGGCTACTCGGCTGCACGAGCGATACCGGCAGCAGTAGCAACAGCCAGACTTCATGCGTGAAGGTCTGCGATGACAACAACCTCACCTGTACCGCTAAGTGCAAGGACAACACCTGCAAGGCTTCGTGCACCAGCGACCGCGGCAACTGCACCAATCATTGCACCACCATCACGACCACGGTGACCGACGCCGGCCACTGAAACGAATGTTGAGGCCGAACGGTGAGGCGAACGTGCTGATGCTCGCCAAATCGTCCCATGCACGCGTACGCCGGTGCGCCCGCGCGGACAGTTGCTGCGGGCGCTCTCAAGCGAACGACGCAACAGGTC
>JADGRE010000016.1 GCA_017881185.1 Pseudomonadota bacterium
GCCATGCACCCGCTCCACGCGCACCTCGAAACCCTGGCGCTTCAAGCGCTCGGTGAAGAGATGGTCGTCCGAGATCGACCACACGCCGAGCACACCGCCAGGTTGCAGCGCGCTCCACGCGCGCTCGAGGCCGCGGCCGCTGTACAGGGCGTTGTTGACCTTGTGCGCGAGTGCGCTCGGGCCGTTGTCGACGTCGAGCAGGATCGCGTGGTAGCGGCCGGGCGCAGCGCCGATGCGGACGCGCACGTCGCTCAGGTGAAGCTCCGCGCGTGGGTCCTGCAACGGACGCGCTGCGAGCTCCGCGAGCGGGCCAAGATTCCATTCCACCACGGCGGGCACGAGCTCCGCGATCTCGACCACGCTCGAAGCGTCCACCGCATCGAGCGCCGCGCGCAGCGTGTAGCCCATGCCGAGTCCGCCGACCAGCACACGTGCGTTGCGCACGCCTGCCAGATGCTCACAGCCGAGCGTGCCGAGCGCACGCGACGAGCTCTCATCGCCGTTCGACATCAGCTCGATGCCGCCCGCGCGGATCAGGTACTCGTGCCCGCGACGCCGCAGCTCAAGGTGCACCCCGTCGGGCGCCACCGTGGTCGCTAGCTCTTTCCAGGGAAGCACGCCGGCTGCGTAGCGTGACCTGGCGCCGGACGCAAAGGCTCCGGCCGGCCAAGCCCGGGCGCCTCGGGCTCGAAGACGAGTGGACCCTGCGCTCCACGGCCGTAACGTTCAGAATTGTTCCGGCGAGATCTGCACCGGCGCATCAGCAGCAGGCGTCGGGCTAGACGCCGGTCGGTCTGCGCTGCGCAGGTCTGCCACCTGCCGGTGCGCTCTGCTTCGCACCGACTACATGCAGCCGGTCATCGACAAGAACAGTAAGAGCGCCACGAAGCGAAACATGCCCGGGACTTTAGTGGATTTGCCGGGCCTCGCCAGTGAAACCTGTGCGACCGGGCCCCTCGCGTGGACATGACCTGTGCCGGACCGTGCCTGCCGTAGAAGTCGCACGCTCGATCGCCGGCGCGCGTGACCGCAATCCGCTGAGCCGTCCCGGCAGCGTCGATGTACTCACTCTCGCATGTTAGGGGCCCTACGTAACCGTTCGCGGACGTGGCGCTGGCAGCTGCTCCTCGCAGCGGGCCTGTGTGCCGACGTGTGTGCTTGCGGGTCCGGGCGCATCGGGGAGCCCAGCCGGAGCTCGGCTTTCCGTGATGGGACCGACGGTGGCGCCAGCTGGAATTACGGCGACGGGGCGATGCCGAATCGCCACGGCGGTGACGCCGGTACACAGACTGGGCCGTACGTCGGCTCTGCCAGCGAAGCGCGCAGACTCTCGCGCGCCGAGCTCGACAACACCTTACGCGATGTGTTCGGCGACACCACGGCACCCGCGAGCAAGCTGCTCGCGGAAGACCTGTTCGTGCCGTACGACAACGACTACACGACGCAGCTCGCGTCAGGCGCGCTGATCGACTCGCTCGAGGTGCTCGCCAACGACGTCGCGACGCGCGTGACGACCGACCCCCAGCTGCGCAGCAAGCTCGTGCCATGTACGCCGACGTCTGCAGGCGACAGCGCGTGCTTCAAGCAAGTCGTCGACAAGCTCGTGACGCGCGCGTTCCGCAGGCCACTGGCGGCGGGCGAGGCCGACTCGTACATGACGCTGCTGTCATTCGCGACCGAGGTCACACCCGGTGCCACGCACGACTTCTACACCGCGGTCAACTTGCTCGTGCGCTCGCTGATTCAAGATCCCGAGCTCCTGTACCGCATCGAAACCGGCAAGCAAACCAGCGACCCACGCGTGTTCACGCTGAACGATGATCAGATCGCCGTGCGCATGAGCTACCTGCTGTGGGGCGGACCGCCAGACGCCGCACTGCTGGCAGACGCCAACGCCGGTAAGCTGCAAACTGCCAAAACGCGCCGCAGCGCAGCCGACCGTATGCTGAACGATGCACGCGCCAAGGCGCAGCTGCACCGCTTCCACGCCATGTGGCTCGGCTACCGCAAGATCCCGCAGAGCGCGCAGCTGGCGGCGGCGTTCCAAACCGAGACCGCTGCGCTGATCGATCGCGTGGTGTGGGGGCAGCCACAGAGCTACTTGAACGTGTTCGGCTTTGGCGAGACCTACGTGGACAATTTCCTGGCAGACCACTACGACCTGCCCCACCCCAAGACGAGCCCCGGCTGGGTGAGCTACGGCAGCTCGGGGCGCGCCGGCATTCTCTCGCAAGGCAGCGTGCTGTCGGCGTTCAGCAAATTCAGCGACACGAGCCCGACGCAACGCGGCATCTTCGTGCGCACGCGCCTTCTGTGCCAGACGATCAAGCCGCCACCACCTACCGTGGCAGCTGACAAGCCACCGACCGGCGACCAGAATGCCGTATGCAAGATCGACCGCTACTCGCAGCACCGCGCAAGCACCGCCTGCGCCGGCTGCCACAGCTTGACCGACGGCATCGGCTTCGGCCTCGAGCGCTACGACAACGCCGGCGTCTACCGCACGCACGATGACGGTCTGACGCAGTGCCCAATTGCAGGCCAAGGCGAGATCGTAGGCGTTGGTAAATTCTCGGGCCCTGCCGAGCTGGGCAAGCTGCTCGTGGACAAAGACTTGGTCGCGCCATGTCTCGTGCAGCAGCTCATGCACTATGTGATCGGCCGGCCGCTCGCCGGTAACGAGCTCGATGAAGCCGATGCGCTCACCCGAGAGTTCGCGAGCAAAGGCCACTCCCTGCGTGAGCTGCTCTTGGCGATCGTCGAGAGCGATGCGTTCGCACGCCGCTTGGAGCCCCAATGAAGGAATATCGTAAGCTGCAACGAAGGACGGTATTGCGCGGCCTCGGGGGCGCGGTGGTCGGCCTGCCCCTGCTCGACTGCATGCTGAACGATCACGGCACGGCGTTCGCACAAAGCGTCACGCCGTTACCCAAACGCTACGCGATCGTGTTCGCGGGCCAAGCGCTCGGTGGCGACGACTACGCGCACGACGAGCAGAAGGTCAACGGCCAGAACCTTACGCAAGCCGGTCACTACATCGTGCCGCCGCAGTCGGGCGCGGGCTACACCCTGACCACACCGCTGCGCCCGCTCGCGATGTTGCAGAACGACTTCTCGCTCGTGTCGGGCATGCGTATTCCGTACGACGTCAACTCGGCGGCTCCTGCCAGCGTTCCGCCTGGCGGCGCGTTCCGAGACTTCCATGGTGGCGGTGCAAGCCCGCTCTTGTCGGGCATGCGCTCGCTGTCGAGCGAGTTCACCGCGCGCGGCCCAACTTCTGATCAGGTCATCGCCACGCTCAACCAAGGCAAGACCAACCTCTCGTCGCTCGTGCTGCGCGCGCAACCCACGTTCTACCTGACGGGCTACGACTTCTCGGGACGACATCGCATGTCGTATCGGGGCGACGGCGATCCGATCGAAGCACAAGACAGCCCGCAGACTGCGTACCAGTCGATCTTCGGCAACTTCATGCCCAAATCGGACAGCGGCGCGGCGCTCTTCGACTTTCAACAGCGCTCGCGCCGCTCGGTGCTCGACTTGATCACGCAGAAGCGCGCAGGTGTGCTCGGCATGGTGGGCGCGGCCGACCGCGTGCGCTTGCAGCGACACTTCGACGAGATCCGCGCGCTCGAAACCCGCATCTCGCAGATGCCACCGATGGCGAGTGGCCAATGCATGAAGCCCGCCGATCCCGGCGCAGATCCTGCAGTCGGCGGCGACAACGCCGGCGCGGGCTCGGACGTGATCGCCACCAACACCGGCTACAGCGGCGAGCACGAGCGCGCACAGATCATGGCCGACCTGATCCACATGGCGTTCGTCTGCGATCTGACGCGCGCCGCCACGCTGCAGATCACCACGTTTCAAGCGCACATGAACGTGCACCCGATCACCGGCAACCTCGACTCACCGATCAAGCTCGACCGGCCGTTCCTCGCGGACTTGCACGAGGTGGGGCACAACGGCGACGCGCAGTTCCGTGGACAGTTACCCGTCAGCCTGTGTCTGCAATGGCACATCAGTCACTACGCGTACCTGCTAGACAAGCTCAGGAGCACACCTGAAGGCGCCGGCAACGTGCTCGATAACAGCGCAATCGTGTTCATGCCGGAAGCCGGCCACGGCCGTCACCTGAACACACCCACGGACACGACGCCCAAGACGCACTCGGTCGAAGACATGATCCTGCTGGTGGGCGGGCGCGCCGGTGGGCTCAAGCCCGGGCGCCACATCCCGACGAGCGGCGCGCATCCGGGGCAATGCTTGCTCAGCGCCATGCAAGCGGCGGGCTTCAGCGGCGACAGCTTCGGCGAAGTCTCGGGACACTTGCCCGAGCTCTTCATGTAGCGCGCGTCCAGTGCACCTCAGGGCGGGCACGCGAAGCCAACCGACCCGGCGAGTTGCGTGCTCTTCATCGGCACGCTTGGCCTCAACGTTCGAAGGGTCCGAGGTCGGTCGGTGCAGCACGCGGCTTGCTGGCGCGGTCGAGCGTGGCGTTCGGCAACAGCGCGCCCTGGTCGAGGAACGGGGCACTCGCCGCCGGCGACCAGGCGTTCGGATCGCGGCTCGCTGCGGACGGAAACGCGGTGAACCAGCTCATGTCCAGGGTCGCGCTCACCTGTTCGTCCGCGCCCGGGCTGCGACCGTTCAGCGCGGCGTTGATGTACTGGTTGTGGTGGTACGCGTTGGCCGAGACGCTGGTGTCGACCTCCATCGCCAACATGCCTGCACCGACGCCGACGAACACGTTGTTGTCGACTTCGTTTCGGTCGGAGTCCACCACGAACTGCAGCATCTGCCGGTTGGCCACCGTCGCGACGAACAGGTTGTGCAGCACCTGGTTGTCGCTGGCGCCGAGCTTGGGGTTGGTGGTCTCCTGCCAGAAGCTCACACCGTGCTTGGCGTACTTCGCGAAGATGTTGTTGCGCACGATCGAGTGCCGGGCCGAGGTGAAGTTGGCGCCCTGGGCCAGGCCATCGTGGAAGAAATTGCCCTCGACCAGCATGAAGTCGCTGGCGCCGCGGCCACCGTCGCCGGGCGAGCCCGCGAGCGCGTCGCAGTCTGCCGAGGCCACGTCGATGCCGACGTCCGTGCAGGTCGACTGCGGGTCCGCGTTGATCTGAAAGTCGGCGCTGTAGTCGTTCCACAGCTCGTTGCCGCGCACGATGTTCCAGTCGCTGCCGTTCGAGAGATAGATGCCGTGGCCATCACCGCTGCCAGAGTCATGGCCCAGTGACCGCTCGATCACGTACCAGTCGGAAGCGCCGGTGAAGAACGGGTCGCGCATCTGTCCGTGTCCGTCGCAGTCGAGCACGGCCACACCGCGCTGGTGCTGCGTGGCGGCGTAGTCGGCGCCCACCGCACGCACGCCGTAGAGCCCGCCCACCAGCTCGAAGCCGTCCACGGCCACGTAGCTCGCCGCCTCGAGGTTGATGCAAGTCTGCCTGCCCGTGGCGCAGCAATTGATGCGTACGCTGAGAGCGCCCGAGGTGGAGCGCTGGCCCTCGAGCACGATCGGCGCGTCGTAGGTTCCACTCCTGTCGCTCTGCAGCTCGAAGCAACCGTTGTAGGTCCCGGACAGAAAGTAGATGCGTGTGCCCGGGGCAGCCGCGTCGAGTGCCGTTTGCACGCTGCTCGGCGAGCCCATGCTGTGACCATCGCCCGCGCCGCTTGGGCTCACATAGAGCGTGGTGCTCGGGTGCCACGTGGCATCTGTGTAGTAGCGGTTGAAGCGCTCCGTGAAGCCGCGGTAACTCGAACCGCGTGCGACGGCGGGCTGTGCCGCATTGACCATCGGCACGACCTCTGCAGAGGGCATCACGCTGCCGGCGTCCCGCGCGCTGCTGCCGTCGGATGGCGTGGCGGCATCGTGCGGCGTCGGTGCAGCGTCGCGGACCCCGCCGTCGTGGCCGCTGGGCGTGCCCCCATCAGGCGCATCGCTCGCGTCGGCGCCACTCACGCCGCCGCCGACGGCCGCATCCTTCACGGGTCGCCCCGCGTCCACACTGCCGTTGGCTGTGTTGCTGCATCCGACCAGCAGGCTGGCGCCCACGCACACGAAGCGAGCGTAGAAAGAAGACCTCAATGCGGCGAACATGGCGAGGCACCTCGAGCGACGGGGCTGGACGTCGCCCGATAATGTCTACCATTGAATGGATGAAGCGCCTACTTGCCGGTCCCAACACGCTCATCCCATCGCGCCTACTCAACTGATCCCGCCGCTGGCTACTGACACAGTGTTCCGACGCAGGTCTTGGCGCAGGCTACGTTCCCAGTGATCGTCGTCGATCCCGCGTAGCCGTGTGCTTGCAGGGCGGCGACGAGCGCGGCCGGCGCGCACTGGGTCAGGCCGCTATTTTGTACGGTGAGCACGCCCCCCAGCGTAACGAGGTGGCCGGTGGCGGTCGCCACGATGCCGTCGATGCTTGTCAGCGCGGGGTTCGAGCTTAGGTTGAGAGCGCCGCCGATGCTCACGAGCTTGGACAGACCGTCGAGGTCGGTCAGTGCGCCGTTGTCGTAGACGGTCAAGAAGCTGCCGATGCCCGTCAGATTCGCGAGCCCGCCGAGACTGGTGAACGAGTTGTATTCGATGTCGACGCTGCCATCGACAGCCGTGAGCTTCGACAGCGAGCCGATCGTCGCCAGCCCAGTGTTGTTGTAGAGGCGCAGCTGGCCGCCCACATGCTGTAATTGATCGAGCCCGTTGAGCGTGGTGAGTGCCGTGGAGTCGATGTTCACGTTGCCGGAGGTGCTGGTGACGTACCTGAAGAGCGCAAGATCGCTGGCTTTGACGGTGTTGCCACTCAAGCTGATCGATCCCAGGTACACGCCGCTCTGCCCGTTGGTGGTGCCGGAGCCGCTCTGGCAGGTCTTGGCGGCGCAGGTCGTGCAGCCGGCGTTCGCGCTGTCCAAGTCCGTTCCCGAGAGCCCGGGAGAGGCGGCAGCGAGCAGGTTCTTGAACACGTCCACGCGACAGCGCAGCAGCAACGGATTCACGGTGATCTGGAGGTTGTTGTGGATGCTGGTGAGTGTGCCCGACGACAAGCCATCGATGTCGGTAAGCACCGGGTTGCGGGCGATCACGAGGTCCTTGCCGACCGTGGCCAGTGTGCTGATGCCGTCGAAGCTGGTGAGCGAGGCGTTGTCGGAGACCGTCATGACCCCATCGATGGCATGCAGCGCAGGGAAGCCGGAGACGTCGATCAGCGCAGCGTTGCTGGCCAACGTGAAGTCGCCGTAGACGTGATTGAGCAGCGCGAAGCCGGAAAGGTGCGTCAGCGCAGAATCCCCCGTCAGAGACAGCACACCGTGCACTGCCGCGAGCTTGGCGAAGCCCGTCACGCTGGCAAGCGAACCCATGTTGTAGATCGATAAGTTGGAGCCGACGCTGGTGAGGTTGGCGAAGCCGTCCAGCGGATTGAGCGAGCCGTCCTGGTAGATTTCGAGCGTGCCCGGCAGCGTCTGCAACGCACCGAAGCCGCCGATGTGCGTCAAGTTGGCGTCGTCGTGGATTTGCAGGTTGCCGGCGTTCAGCTTGGTCAACATGCCGAAGCCGTCGATCGTGCCGAGCGACGCATTGCTGAAGATGCGGAGGTCCGAGCCGGCGTTCGTCAGGGCGGCGAAGCCGCTGATCGAAACCAGCGCGCCGTTGCCCTGGATCTCTATGATGCCGCCGATGCTGGTGAGCGCCGCCCAGGTGTCGAGGTGCGTGATCGCGTTGTTGTAGACCTCGAGCGCGCCGCCGATGGTCTGCAGGCTGCTCAGGTCGTCTACCTGTGTGAGCGCGCTGCCGTACTCGAGGTCCAGCCCTCCACCGATCGTGACGAGCTTCTGCAGACCCGCCAGCGACGCAAGTGCGGTGTTGTTGTACAGGCGCAGCTGTCCGCCGACGCTGGTGAGCGATGACAGGGCCGCAATGCTGGTGAGGGCGGCGTTGCTGTCGAGGTTGAGGGTTCCACCCACGGTCGTGAGCGCGCCCAGACCCATGAGCGAGGTCATCGACGCGTTCGACGCAATGTGGATGGTGCCGGTGACCTGCTGCAAGTTCGCAAGGCCGCCGAGGTTCGGCAACGTCGTGCTGTTCACGTTGAGGTTGCCGACGATCTGGACCACGTTGGCAAAGATCGCCAAGTCGGCCGCAGTGTTGATCGTCACATCACCCGTGTAGACGCCGCTTTGTCCTTGCGTTCCTCCGGTGCCCCCGATGGTTCCGTCGCAGCCCGCGCCGAAACAACTGGCGCAACCTTGGTTGCAGCAGCTCTGGTCGACGCCCGTGAAGGCAATCGCGGCGTTGACGAGGCGTGCATGCAACACGTCGACCTGACAGCGTGACAGGTTCACGTTGCTCGCGATCGCGAGCGTGTTCCCCAGCCGCAGAAACGTGCCGGAATTGAGCCCGCTTATTGAAGCCAGCGCGACGTTGTCCTGAATGCTCAGCGCATCGCCGACGCTCTGCAAAGCTCCCATGCCGTCGATGGCGGCCAGCGCGTCGTTCGTGCTGACGGTAAGCTTGCCCTGTACGGTCTGCAACGCCGCGAAGCCCGTGATGCTGGCGAGCTGGGGGTTGCTTTGAATCGTGAGGTTGGCATCCAGCGTGTTGAGCTTGGCAAATCCGGCTAAAGTCGTGAGCAACGTATTGTTGTAGATCAACATGTCGCCGCTCACGCGGGTGAGCTTGCCGAAGCCGGCGATGGTGGTCAGATCGTGGTTGTCGTGAATCTCGAGCGTGCTGCGCACCCAGTTGAGGTTGCCGAAGCCCGGCAGCGCCGCCAGCCGTGCGTTGTTGTAGATGCGCACGTTGGCGCCCACATCCGTGAGCGACGCGAAGCCCTGGACTTTGGTGAGGGCGCCGTTGGCGAAGATGTCCACGTAGCCCCCCACCTGGGTGAGCGACGCGAAGCCGGTGATGTCGCCCACCGAGCTGTTGGTCTGAATCGATACGTTGCCGCCGATCTTCTGGACCGCACCGAAGCCGTCGATCAACAAGATACCCGGGTCGTTGTAGAGGGTGAGTGACCCGCCGATCTGCTGTAAGCTCGGCAGCGCCAGGCTGTACAGCGAGCTGGAGTACTCGATGTCGACGTTGCCGGGCACCGAGGTGAGCGCGTCGAGGCCACTCAGGTTGAGCACGCTGACGTTGTTGTAGAGCGTCAGCGTTCCACCGAGCGTGGTGAGCGCGTCGAGCCCGTCGACGTTCTTGAGCGCGCCGTTGGAGCTGATGTAGAGACCGCCTCGAATCGTCGTGAGGTTGTCGAGCCCTACCAACGTTACGAGCTGGGCGTTCGAATCGATCGTCAGGCCACCGCCGATCCACTGCAGCGCGCTGAGTGGCGCGAGATCCGTGGTGCCGATGCCGGTGATGTGAAGGCTACCGTTCAGACAGTGCACGCCCTTGAGCGCAGAGAAGTCTGTCCCTGTGATCATGACGTCACCGCTGGTCATCGTGCCCGTCTGACAATCGATCGGCAGGATCGGTCCCGGGGTGCCGCCCGTACCACCGCCACCACTGCCGCCAGACCCACCGCTTCCGCTGGTCACGCCCGAGCACGACGTCACGTGCGCCTCGCAGCCGTTGCTCGGGTCGCCGTCGCAGTCGTGATAGCCCGAGTTGCACAGGTCGACCCGACAGCTGCCACGCGCACAATACGCCGAGGCGTGTGGAAAAGAGCACTGCGCATCGGCCGGGGACTCGTCGGTTTGCGAGTCGCAGTCTTGGTTGATGTTGTCGCAGATCTCGACCGCGTGCGGATGGATGCTGGGGTTGGTGTCGTCGCAGTCACCGGGCAGCGCCGTTCGTCCGGGGATGACACCGCAATACACTTGCTCCGGCGCGGTATCGTCGCCATAGCCGTCGCCATCGCGATCCGCGTACCACACGGTCGAGGTCACGCCCTCGTCCACCGCCCCGTCGCAGTCGTTGTCGCGCTGGTCGCAGATCTCCACGTCACCGCTGCCAGTGGTCGGATCGTTGTCGTCGCAATCGGTGGCCCCGGCCCCGCACTGAAAGTCCGCGATGTGATCACCGTCGTCGTCTTCGAAGTCGTTGGTGTGGATCTTGTAATCCGCCCCGTTGCGGCAGTCGTTGTCTTTGCCGTCGCAGACTTCATCCGCGGCCGGATTGCGTGCGGCGTCGTGATCGTCGCAGTCGGTCGCGATCAGGACGTGATTCTTCACGGGTTCGCAGCTTTTCACTACGTCCGGTGAGACCGCGTTCAGATCGCCGAAGCTGTCGCCGTCGACATCCGGATACCATTGCGCCTCGTCGTGACGCTCGTCGACGCGGCCGTTGCAATCGTTGTCCTTGCCGTCGCAGATCTCGAGCTGTCCCGGGTAGATGTTCGGATCGCAATCGTTGCAGTCGTCGCCGAACGGCGAGTAGCCTTTTTCTCCTGCGCACACCTTCTTCGGCACGCGTTGCAGGTACTCCGACTTCACGCCCTTGCAGTTCCAGCTCTTGTCGAGCTTGTTCGAGCCGCGACCGTCGAAGTCGCGGTCCGGATACATCATGACCGTCACGCCTTCGTCGGTCTCGCCGTTGCAGTTGTTGTCGAAACCATCGCAGGCTTCGGTCGCCTTGGGGTTCACGTTCTTCTTCAAGTCGTCGCAGTCGTCGCCGCAGTGCAGCTTGGCGTTGGGCGCGTCGCTCTCGGGGTCGCAACACCGCGCGTCCACGAAGCCGTCAGCATCGCTGTCCTTGGCGCCGATCGTCTTCGGATCACAATCCTCGTCGTGGTGCTTGGGATCGCACACTTCGATGTTGCCTGGGAAGCGATGGCCATCGCTGTCATCGCAATCATCGCCCAGCGGCTTGCCGTCTTTGCCTTTGCACGCGCTGTCGTAGTGCCCGTCGGCGTCGCGATCGGGCGCCAGGAATGCGCACGCGTGCTTGGCCTCCGAGCAACTGTCGGTCGTGCACGCAATCCCGTCGTCGCACTTCACGGGCTTGCCCGGCGCGCACAGTCCCTGCGTGCAGCGCTCCACGCCGTCGCAATAGGTCCCGTCGTCGCAGTCGCCGTCTTGCTTGCACGCTGCTGCGGGCGGGCTACTGCCATCGCGCGCGGCATCCAGCGCGGCCGCGTCGCGCGCGGAGCCGTGGGTCGAGGACCTGTCACACGAGCCGAGCATGCCGGCGGCGAAACAACTGACGCCAAGCAAGCTCATGCGGTGAAACCAAGCGCGCATTGTCATGTAAAGCCTCTGCTGCGGCCGACGCTGCCGCGCGACCACGCGAGGTATAGTTGCGTCGTTGCGCCGTGCCAAGCGGCCAAGCTGCCTGGGCGCCACAGACCTGCCGAACCCTGTGCAGATTCGCCAGCGATTACAGCCGGTTGAAGCCTTCGATCGAGCGTTTTTCGCAAGCCCGTGTGCAGCGTCCAACCGGTTTCGCGCCGCTCAGGTGCACAAGGTGTGCGACCACCCGTGGGGTCAAGAACAGCAATTTCCAGCGATCCAGTGGAACATCTGCAGCGTTGGCCGGTTTGCAACGGAAGTCAGTTGCCCGCGTCCGTCGATGGAGACCAAGCCATGAGCGTCCCTACAGACACTTCGTTCCAGAATCGCTGTTCTCTCCCGCGCTTCAGCGCGCTGGCGCTGGCGCTGCTGTTCGTGTCGTGCAGCGGCACGAACCCGCGGTCGCCTACGATGGGTCTGGCCGGCGCGGGCGGCGCGGCGGGGTCGACCTTGGATGGCGGCGGTGCCGCATCGACTGCCGGTGCAGGCGGCACATTGGCGACCGGTGCTGCAGGCACTTCGTCGACGGCAAGCACAGGAGGCGATGCGGGCACTTCGGCAGCTCGGCCCAACATCATCTTCGTGCTGGCAGACGACCTCTCGATGAACCTGCTGAAGTACATGCCGCACGTGCAGCAGATGCAGCACGACGGCGCGACCTTCGCGAACTACTTCGTGACGGACTCGTTGTGCTGCCCGTCGCGCACCTCGATGTTCACCGGCAAGTACCCACACAACAGCGGTGTGTTCACCAACACCGGCACTGACGGCGGCTATGCGACCTACCTGAACAAGGGCAACGATCCGCAGACCTTCGCCGTGGCGTTGCAGAGCAGTGGCTACCGCACTGCCATGTTGGGAAAGTTTCTCAACGGCTACGAACCGACGGCGAACACCGCCGCCATGGGCTGGAGCGAGTGGGATGTCGCGGGCTCGGGCTACCCCGAGTTCAACTACGACTTGAATCAGAACGCCAAGGTCGTGCACTACGGCAGCACGGCAGCCGACTACCTGACGGATGTCGTGTCCGGACTCGGGCAAGCCTTCATCAAGCAGCCGTCGGACAAGCCGTTTCTGATGGAGATCGCGAGCTTTGCGCCGCACGCGCCGTACATCCCGGCGCCGCGCCATGCAGCGCTGTTTCCGGGGCTCAGGTATCCGGCGACGCCTGCGTTCAAAGCGCGGCCGACGTCGACGGATCCTGCGTGGCTGCAGGCGTTACCTGCGTTGACTCCGGCGCAGCTGACGGCCATCAACAAACACTTCCGAATGCGCGCACAGGCCGTGCAGGCAGTCGATGAAATGATCGGCGCGCTTCAGCAGCAGCTGACGGCGACAGGGCACGACAAAGACACGTACATCTTCTTCGCCTCCGACAACGGCTATCACATGGGCGAGCACTCGCAGCCTCCGGGCAAGATGACCGCATTCAACACGGATATCCACGTCCCGCTGATCGTGACGGGCCCTGGGGTGCCGGCCGGGATCCAGATCGACCAGATCGCGCAGAACATCGATCTGTGTTCCACCTTCGCGGAGCTCGGACAAGCGACCGTGCCGTCCACCGTAAACGGACACAGCTTGGTTCAGCTGCTCCACGGCGAGAATATCGGGGACTGGCGGAACGTGGCGCTGATCGAGCACCACGACCCCAAGTTCGATCCGGCGGACCCGGATGCCGATACCGGCGTCGTCAAGAACCCGCCGACCTACGACGCGCTTCGCAGTGTGGATAGCGTGTACGTGGAATACGTCGGCGGCGAAACCGAGTACCACGACCGCAAGACCGACCCATATGAGCTCGCAAACACCGCGGCAGGGCTTGCGGCCGCGCGAGTGACCAAGCTGCACGCCGCGATCGCGGCCATCAAGACGTGCAAGACCGCTGCCAATTGCTGGGCAGCGCAGCACATGCAGTGAGTACGCGCCACCGCGCTCTCAGCTCTTGAAGATCTCGATCGCCGACTTCAGCAACGCGGCGCCGTCGGCCCTCGAACGCTGGAACGAGTTGCGGCCCATGATGGTGCCGCTCGCGCCGCCCTTGTGCAGCTCGCGCAGCTCGGCCAGCACTTCTTCGGTACCCTTGGCGGGGCCGCCCGAGAAGATGACGATGCGCTTACCGTTGAATGCGGCTTGTACGACGTGGCGAACACGCTCGGCGAGTGTGGCCGAGGGGATCTTCTCGTAGTGCTTCTTGGCTTCGCTGTGCTCGATGTGCGCGCTCGGCGGCTTCACCTTCACGATGTGCGCGCCCAGCTGGCAAGCGATGTGCGCGGCATAGGCGCTGATGTCGAGCCCCGTCTCGCCTTCTTTGCTGAGCTTGCCGCCGCGCGGATACGACCACATCACAGTGGGCAAGCCGGCCTCGCGTGCTTCACAGATGAGCTCCCGGATCTCTTCGTACATGGCGTTGCGGTTGCTCGAACCCGGGTAGATGGTGAAGCCGATCGCTGAGCAGCCCAGACGCAGCGCGTCTTTCACCGAGCCGGTCACGGCCGAGAGGGGCTCACTCGGGCCGCCCACCGAATCGCTGCTGTTGACCTTCAAGATCAACGGCAAGCGGCCCGCGTACTCGCGCGCGCAGCCTTCGATGAAGCCCAGTGGCGCGGCGTAGGCGTTGCAGCCGGCTTCCACGGCGAGGCTCGGGTGGTAGCTCGGGTCGTAGCCGGCCGGGTTCGGCGCGAAGGAACGTGCCGGGCCGTGCTCGAAGCCCTGGTCGACCGGCAGAATCACGAACTTGCCGGTGCCCGCGAGCGAGCCGGTGTTCATCATGCGACGCAGGTTGGCAATGACGCCGGGCGTCTCGGAGGCATAGTGCGAGAGAATGGTCTCGACCGCGTTGCTCATCGTCGTCTCCTGAAAGGTAAAGCGGGGGAGGAGCTCTGTACTCAGTTACGCGCAGAGCCGAAGGCTGCTGCGCGGGTATGTGACCACCATGTGACCTAGCGGAGGAGAAGGGATTCGAACCCCTGGAGCCCTTGCGAGCTCAACGGATTTCAAGTCCGCCGCCATAGGCCACTCGGCCACTCCTCCTTACGAAGCGCGATGACAATACACGCCCCCGGCCGAGCGTCAACGCGGAAAGCGGGCGGCTGCGAGCGCGCGCAAGCCTGGTCCGGCCACACCTGCGAATTCGCCCACTTGCGTGCCGTGGGCCACGCCGAGCGTTGCGCGGGCCACGTGTTATGGTCCGCCGCGTGAACCAGCCCCCGGGAGCGCCGCCGGCCCAGAGCCTGCGACCGACATGGTTACGCGCGACCGCGGGCGTGGGCGAGTACGTGGCGGTCGCCGCGCTCGCATGGTTGGCGTTGCAAGCGGTCGAGCTGCCCGACCTGGTCTCGGAGCTCGAGCTGCGCGGTGCGCTCGCGTACCTGACACGCAATGCGCTCGCCTACGCCATGCGTGCAGGTGGCATGCTCGTGCTGGCACACCTGCTGCGCGGTGCGCTGCTTCGCAGCTCGCGGCGGGGCGACCTGTACTTCGGCACCGCGCTCGTGCTGGGGCTGGCGATGCCGACCTGGCAGCAGGCGTACCTGCTCAGCACGGGCAACCAGATCATCGACTCGGCCATCGCAATCCCACTGCGCGTCGGGCTCTTCGTCGGTCTCTTGCTCGCAAACCTGACTTTGTGGCGCTTCCACTTGTGGCTGTGTCGCGCGCCGGGCTTGCGTGCGCCTGCTACAAGCACGCGCTTCACGCTGCCGATGCGCAACCTGCTGCGCGCGGCCCTGTGCGTGGCAGCACTGGTCATCTTGCGCGGACAAATGGGCCAGCGCCTGCGCCAGTACACCTTCTTTGCGCGCTTCCTCTTGCCCAGTCTGTGGCTGCTCAGCAGCACTCTGGCTTACGCGCTGCAGCGTCGCTTGCCGGCGCGCGCTCGCGCCCTGTCGCTGTGTGCCGCGGCTCTGGCGCTGGGGTTGCTCGTGCAGGCCAGCCCGCACTCCGTCAAACATGCGCAGACGGTGTTCGTGCGCATGGGCGACCTCGCCGGGCTCACCGATCTCGCGGTGGGTGCGCATCATGCGCCGGCCTACGCGAACCTCGACGTCTCGCATCCCGAGCGCTTCCGCTGTAGCGACGAGCCGGCGCCGAATACGGCTGCACTGCGTGCGAGCCTCGTCACGCCGCAACAGCGCCGCCACGTGATCTTGGTGAGCGTAGACGCCCTGCGCAAAGACGTGCTCGGCGCCCTGCGCCACGGCCAACCCGTGATGCCGGAGCTGCAGCGATTCGCGGGCGAAAGCCTGCGTTTCGAGCGCGCCGTCACCACCTACCCGGCGACCTTGTTCGCACTGGGCTCGGCGCTCACCGGCTACGGTCCGAGCGAGATTCTGTTCGCGCCGACGCCGCCCGACAACCTGTTCACGCGTACGCGTCCGCGCTTCAGCAAGCAGCTGGTGTCGCTCCCGGACAACCGCTGGTTCAGCAAGCCGATCGTGCCGCGCCTGTTCACGCAGACCGCCGACTTGCAGCGCGGTCCGAACGCCGCGGAGCAGACCCGCTCCATGATCGCCAGGCTGGAGTGGGCGCGCACCCGCGGCGACAGCGTGTTCGCCTGGGTTCACTACTACGAAACCCATCAATCGCTCGACAACGCGTGGCACGGCGGCCTGGATGTGCGCACCACCTACTTGCGCGACGCCAGCACGATCGACCACGAGCTGGGCAACTTGTTTCGCTACCTGCGCAGCTCGAGCTATTGGGCGAGCTCGCTCGTGATCGTGTTCGCCGACCACGGCGAAGCGCTCGGCGAGCGCGGCCACCACGGTCATCACGTGTATCTCAACCGCTGGCTCACCGACATCCCGCTGCTGGTGCACGCGCCCGGCATCGCCGCCGGCAGCTCCGAGGCGCTCGCGAGCATCGCCGACATCTCGCCGACGGTGCTGCAATGGGCCGGCGTTCCCGCACCAGCAACCGACGCGCGCAGCTTACTGCCCAGGCCTGCCGCCGTCGCCGAACCCGAGCGCTACGCCGTGAGCGAAGCCTTCCCGGTGCGCGGCAACGCGCTCTTCGATCTGGCACGCGAGCCCATCGGCACGCTCGAAGAGCTGGTCAAACGCATCACGCTCGTGCAGCAAGGCACGCAGGACTACTTACCCAAGGTGTCGGTCGTGAGCGCGCGCTACCGCCTGATCGTCAATCAAGTGACGGGCAACGAAGAGCTCTACGACCGAGTTAACGACCCGGACGAGCTGCATGACCTTGCAGACGCTGGGCGTCCCGTGCAGGCTCGGCTGCGCGCCGCGCTCGCCAGCTGGAGCCGCACGCAGTCTTCGCGCATCTACTGCCGCGTGGCACACCTGTCCCAGGCGGCGCAACACTGAGCTTGCATGAGCACCGACAGCCTGGTCATTCACGAGATCTACCGCTCGGTCCAGGGCGAGACCAGCTTCGCGGGCATGCCCTGCACGCTGGTGCGGCTGTCGGGCTGCAACCTGCGCTGCCGCTGGTGCGACACGCCGCAGGCCTTCACCGGCGGCAAGCGCATGCCACGCGCGCAGGTGCTCGCCGAGGCGCTCGCGTTGCGCACGCCGCTGGTGCTGGTGACGGGCGGCGAACCACTCCTGCAGGCCGCGACCTTGCCGCTGCTGCGCGAGCTGTGCGACGCCGGCAAGATCACGCTGGTCGAGACCAGCGGCGAGCGCGACATCGCCGAGATCGACCCGCGAGTGCACCGCATCGTGGACATGAAGGCCCCGGGCAGCGACGAATCGCACCGGAACCGCTACGAGAACCTCGCGCTCTTGCGCAAGACCGACGAGCTCAAGCTGGTGCTCGCCGATCGCCGCGACTACGAGTGGGCACGCGCGCTGATCACACGCGAGCACCCGGAAGCGCGCGTCAACGCCGTGCTGCTGAGCCCCGTGCACGGCGAGCTCGATCCCAAAGAGCTGGTGGCCTGGGCGCTGGAAGACGAGCTGCCCGTGCGCGTGCAGCTGCAACTGCACAAGTACATCTGGGGAGCGCATGCCCAAGGCGTCTGAGACCAAGCACTCCTTCGCGTTCGACGCGCGCTACTACCGGCGCTACTACGAGAACCCGAGCACGCGCGTGGAGAGCGCCGAAGACGCCGCGCGCCTGGGGCACTTCGTGGCGGCGTACATGCGCTACCTCGGCCAGCCCGTGCGCGAAGTACTGGACCTCGGCTGCGGCCTGGGCCACTTGCGCAAGGTGTTCGCGCGCGAGTTTCCAGCTGTCAGCTACACCGGCGTGGAGCACAGCGCATACCTGTGCGAACGCTACGGTTGGCAGCAAGGCTCGGCGGCCAGCTGGAAGTCGCGCAAGCGCTACGACCTCGTCATCTGCAAGGGCGTGCTGCAGTACCTCGACCGGCCGAGCGCACAGGCTGCGCTCGAAAATCTGGCCAAGCTGTGCCGCGGCGCGCTCTACCTCGAGGCCCTCACGCGCGAAGACTGGGAAGAAGCCTGCGACCAGCGGCGCACCGATGGCCAGGTCTACTTGCGCCCCGCGAGCTTCTACAAAAAGCGGCTTTCTCCGGCATTTAGCAGCTGCGGCGGCGGGCTTTTCCTGCACGAGCGCTCACAAGCCGTGCGCTACGCGCTCGAGACGCTGTAGACTAGGCACGAAGCTTCCACCGATGCACGACCTGCAACCCATGCGCGGCCCCTACCCGGAGATCGCGCCCTACGATCGCAGCCGCTTGCGCGTGGACGACCTGCACGAGCTCTATTACGAGCAGTACGGCAACCCGCAGGGCAAGCCTGCGCTGTTCGTGCACGGCGGCCCCGGCGGCGGCACCACACCTGCACAGGCACGCTTCTGGGACCCCGCGCGCTACCGCATCGTGCTGTTCGATCAGCGCGGTTGCGGCAAGAGCACGCCGCACGCTTGCCTCGAGCGCAACACCACCTGGGATCTCGTGGCCGACATGGAGCGGCTGCGCATGCATCTGGGCATCGAGCGCTGGCAAGTGTTCGGTGGCTCGTGGGGCAGCACGCTCGCCCTGGCGTACGCGCAGAAGCATCCGGTGCGGGTCAGCGAGCTGGTGTTGCGTGGCATCTTCACGCTGCGCGACCGCGAGATCAGCTGGTTCTATCAAGATGGTGCCGGCCGCGTATTCCCCGAAGCCTGGGAGCACTACCTCGCCCCCATCCCCGAAGGCGAACGCGGCGACCTATTACACGCGTATCACAAACGCCTGACGAGTGACGATGCACAGACGCGCCTGGCAGCAGCCAAAGCCTGGAGCCTGTGGGAAGCCGTCACGAGCACGCTGCGTCCCAGCCCCGAGATGCGCAACTCGATGGGCCGCGACGACTTCGCCTTGGCGTTCGCGCGCATCGAGTGCCACTACTTCGTGAACAAGGGCTTCTTCGAGCGCGAAACGCAGTTGCTCGACGACGTCGCCGCCATCCGCCACATCCCCGGCGTGATCGTGCAAGGCCGCTACGACATCGTGTGCCCGATGGAAACCGCCTGGGCACTGCACCGCGCCTGGCCCGAAGCCGTGCTCTGCGTGGCGCAAACCGCTGGCCACTCGGCCTTCGAACCCGAAATCGTGCACCATTTGATCACGGCGACTGATCAGTTTCGCTGAGTGAGAGAGACTTGTCGTGGCGAACGGCGTGCTGGGGGACCGGGCTGCGTGCGGGGGACGATCCGCTTGCAAAGAGAGGCGGCCTGGGTAGCGAGAAGACCTATCCGCACGCCACGCAAGCAGATCTCGTCTCGTCGCGCCAAGTGCGCGCCCCGCTTCTCTCGTTCACCCAGCCAGCGATCGCAGCCCCGCCCGGTGCACTCGCCCCGGCAGCTCACGCCTCACGATCGCCTCCGCCACGCGCCCGGCGTCCCACAGCTTCTCGAGATCGATGCCGGTCGAGATGCCCATGTGGTGCAGCATGTACACGAGATCCTCGGTCGCCAGGTTCCCCGAGGCACCCGGCGCGTACGGACAACCACCGAGGCCCGCGATCGCTGCATCGAAGGTGCGGATACCCATCGCCAGGCCGATCAGCACGTTGGCCAGCGCCTG
This sequence comes from Pseudomonadota bacterium, assembly GCA_017881185.1. Taxonomy (GTDB): domain Bacteria; phylum Myxococcota_A; class Polyangia; order Polyangiales; family JAFGIB01; genus JADGRF01. The sequence continues at coordinate 19,229 of JADGRE010000016.1, forward strand.
GCCGCGCGTGTCGTGCATGTGCATGGCGAGCTTGTCAGCTGCAATCTCGGACAGCATCAGCTTCAAGATGCGTTGCGTCTGCACCGGAGTGCCCACACCCAGCGTGTCGCCGAGCGAAATCTCGTAGCAACCGAGCGCGAGCAGACGCTGGGCCAGCGCCAGCGCGCGCCGCGGATCGACATCGCCCTCGTACGGGCAACCCCACACCGTCGACACGTAACCGCGCACACGCATGCCGTGGGAGAGTGCCTGCGGCACGAGCTCCGCAAACACCGCGACCGCTTCGTCGACCGACTTGTTGATGTTGCGCCGGTTGTGCGTCTCGCTGGCGCTCAAGAACACCGCCACCTCGCGCAGACCCGCGGCCCGCGCACGCTCGAGGCCTTGCAGATTCGGGCACAGCGCGCTCAGCGATACGCCTTCGCGCGCCTCGAGCAATTGCGCGAGGTTGTCGGCGTCCGCCAGCTGCGGGATCCAGTGCGGCGAGACGAAGCTCGTCATCTCCACGCGCGTGCAGCCCGCGGCGATCAGCGCCTCGATCAAGCGCAGCTTGCGCACCGTGCCGACGGTCGCCGCTTCGTTCTGCAGTCCGTCGCGTGGACCCACCTCGTAGATGGAGACCGTGTCGGGCAAATGATCGAGCAGCGTCATGTCCACATTGTCCGGCGCGACGCAGACAGGTCAAGCGCGGCCTTCACCTACACCGCTGTCGCTGTGAGCCTTGCGTCGAGCGCGGCGGAACCCAGAGCCGATCTCAATACCCTGAGCGAGTGGATTTCGGAGCGCGACGGGCCCGAGCGACGCGACCTGCGCGGCACAGAAATTCACCAATGGTTGCGGGCACTACACGCAGCTCGTCTGGCGCGCCACGAGCATGCTCGGCTGCGGCGTGGCCTCGTGCGGCAGCTCCGGAAGCGGCTACAAAGAGTTCTGGGTCTGCAACTACACGATGCCGGGCACTACGTCGGTCAGGCGCCTCACCGAGCGCTACGTCCCTGTTTGGGGCGGTTTTGTCGAGCCGCGACACGATGCTAGGCTCACTCCCCCCGCGCGAGCGCACCACTTGGATGCCTCGCCGACCGTAGCTGAGGTCCATGGCAGTAGTGTCCGACTCGTCCCTGCGAAACTCGATGCCGCTGTTCGGGCGTGCTGGCGCTGGTGTCGCCGCACTGTTGCTCGCAGGCGTGAGCTTTGGCGCGACGAGCTTCGGTGCTGTGCACAGCGCGTACGCAGCTCCCCCGGCTGGCAACATGGTCGCCTCGACCAAGCCGCCGGCCGCGCAGTGGATCCAGCACGAGGTGTTGCCGGGCGAGCGCCTGGCCGAGATCGCCGACCGCTACGCGGTCTCCACGGCGTCGATCGCACGCTGGAACAAGCTCGATGCCGAGCATCCGCACTACCGCTCCGGCCAGAAGCTGCGCGTGCAGACCCAGCTGCCCGAGCGCCAGCGCCAGAAGGTCCACTACGCCGTGCGCGAAGGCGACTCCTGGGCGCGCATCGCCGAACGCTTTCACGTACCGCAGCACGACCTGCAGCACGTCTGGAACCACGCCGACGGCTCACCGCTGCGCGTGGGCCAAGAAATCCTGGTCTGGTCCGAGCCCACGCCGGCGCCTGCCAGCAACGACGCAGGCGACGGCTACGACGACGGCTACGACGAGAACAATGACGACGACGCGCGAAGCGGCACCCTGCCAGAGGCCGCCCAGAGCGTCGGCGGCCCGGCCCACGGTCACTTGGTGGGCGGGGTGCAGATCCCGAGAAACGACGCGCTCTACACGCTGCGCGATCCCGAGCGCGCCTACGGCAGCAGCCACGCCATCGCAGCGTTGCAGCGCGGCATCGCCGCGTTCCGGCACGACAGCAGCTTCAGCCGCGAGCTGCTCATCGAGGACATGAGCGTGCGCCGCGGCGGACGCTTCGGACCCCACCACTCGCATCGCAGCGGCCGCGACGTCGACATCGCGTTGCCACTGCAATCGGGTGCCGTCGCGTACATCGACTGGGCCGCCACCTGGCAACTGATCCACGCGTTGGTCGGCACCGGCGAGATCCGTTACATCTTCTTGTCGCGCCAGCGCCAGCAGCTGCTCTACAAGGCGGCCAAGCAAGCCGGCGCGTCGGAAGCCGAGCTCGACTCCGTGCTGCAGTATCCGCGGCGCGCGCGCCTGGCCATCGTGCGCCATGCACACGGTCACACGCAGCACATGCACGTGCGCTTCCGCTGCGGGCCGCAAGAGAGCTCTTGCGAAGAGATCTGAGCTTGCGCGGCGCGGCGCGCGCACCGACGACAACGACGACGATGCGTGCTCAGCGCGCCGCGCCGGAGTTGATCCAGGTGCACACCGCCGCGAGCACGTCGCTCGACAGCTGCGCACCGCCGAGCGGCATGGCGTCGCCGCACACGGGCATCGCAGCCGGCGTCGTCAGCTTCTGATACAGCAGCGAACCCTGACAGTTGCCAGCCACGACCAGCGTGCCCTTGCCGGAGCACTTGCCGCTCGCGAACGCCGGCTTGCCGACGAGACTGGCGTACGCAGCATCCGCGGTGCCGAAGTCGAGCTGCTGCTGGCCCGCGTACGGATTGCTGGGCGCGAGGTTGTGGCAAGCGGCGCACTTGGGCTTCAGCTGATTGTCGTAGAGCGACTGAAAGCTCGCCGTCACCACCACGCCGTGTGCAGGCAACACGGCACCGATGGCCGTCGCCGCAGCCGCGTTGCTGTACGTGGTCGTCGCCGCGACCACCGGTGCGTTGCAGGCCAACCAGTTGCGCAGCAACTTCTGTCCCTGCGCGCTGCCGACCGCCGGCAGCGACGCCACACCGAGCATGCCGGCGCCTAGATCGCGCTGCCAGGCGATCGGCAGCTGCGCCGCTTGACCCGCGTTGCCCGGCGGCATCTGCCCCGACTCCACGCGATCGAACAAGCCCTCGGGGTCGTGCTTGATCTTCGCAAGCCCGGCTTGCAGCACCGCGCGGTCATGATCGACCGAGGTCGCCGTGAGCACGGTGACGTCGAGGTTCGCGCCGTGCGGTGCACCGTAGCGCGCGACGCCATTGGCGCCTGCAGCGTGACAGAACGAACCCGCGCACGATTGGTAGATGAGCGCTTGGCCTTCGTAGTACGGCACTCCGTCCGGCGTGTAGACGACCGCAGTTGCGGCGGTCATGTCGCAGGTGCCCAAGCTGTCCTCGCAGCCCAACCCGGCCACGACAGCAGCAGCGGCTGCCAAAATCAGAGCTGCAAGACGCATACGTGGGTCTCCTTACGAGCGGCAGCAACGATGCGATGCCCGTCCAGTGGGGTCAAGAGAGGTACGCGTGCCTGCGCAAACACGTACTGCACGCTGCACACGCAACCCGGGCGGGCCAGCGCCGAATAGACCTCAAACAAACCTCCCGGCGGAGCATCTGGCATGGAAAAGCTATCGACTTGGCGCGCGGCGCACGACAATGCACACTGGCTGAAGATGCAGCTCTCGCCTTGCGCCCGCGCCACCGGCAGCTGCACGCTGCGCAGCTTGCTGCGCGCGGGCGTGTGCGCGCTGGCGCTTGCGGGCATCACCGAGCGCGCACAGGCCACCGACCCGAGCGTGTTCCTCACCGAGATCATCACCCCCGCTGGCTGGGAGGTGCGTAGCTCCGGCAAGCACTGCAGCTGGGCGAGCGACGCCGCCACCAACGCCGAGCTCGTCACGCCCGACGGCTGGCGCGACACGCAAGCACCCGAGCCGAGTTGGACAGGTAGTTGTATGTGTTCCGAGTTGGTCGTGCCGGACGCCTGGGCAAGCACCGCCAGCGCGCACGCCGGCAAACGCAAGTAGGCCGTGTCGATCGCGCAACGCGCGTAAATCACTCCTGCAATTTCCAAATCTGTCCGAAAAATCTATAAAATGAGCGGGGCACTGCCCGTTGCCCGCTTCATGGTTGATCCGCCCAAAATTCCGACCGTCGCAGGGACGTTCGCGCAGTCCGAAGTCGCCGAGAGCGCCGTGCGCGGCGCCATGAACGCGATGCTCGCCGAGTCCATGCGACCGATCTGCGTCGGACTCGCGCTCTTCTATGCGCTGCTCAGCATTTGGTACGGCCACCAGTTGGCGAGCTCACCGAGCACGGGCGAAACCTTGAGCATCGCACTCGGTCCGCTGACGGTGCGGCTGTCCTCGGGCGCGCTCATCCCGCTATCGACCGGCCTGTTCTCGTTCGGCTTGCTGGCGGTGGCGGTGTGGTTCGAGCGCAACAAGCTGCCGGCGCGCTTCGCGCATCCCGTCGCCGCCACCATTGGCCTCGCGGTGATCGTGAACTGCCTCGTGCTGCTGGTCAGCTCCGGCGAGCCGCGTCAGACCACCAACTTGATGATCGCGCAGATCGGCTTCGGCTGTCTGCTCTTGTCCGCACGTTGGTTCTCGCTCTTGTCAGCGGTATCGCTCGGCGGCTGGTTGTGGGTCGCGGGTGGGCGACGGCAGGAGATCGGCTGGTACCACTTCGGGATGGCGCTGGTGCAAGCCACACTCTTCGGCGGCTTCGTGCTCTACCTGCGCATCCGCAGCCAACGCAACCTACAGCGCATGTACCTGCGCGACCAGGCGTTCAAGCAGTACCTGCAGGCCGCCAACGCCGAAGCGCTGGTGGCCGTCAAGGCCAAGGCGGAGTTCCTGGCGAACATGAGCCACGAGATCCGCACGCCGATGACGGCGATGCTGGGCATGACCGAGCTCTTGCAGATGACCGAGCTCGACGCCACGCAGCGCGACTACGCCGACACGGTAGCGCGCTCGGGCAACACATTGTTGCAGCTGGTCAACGACATCCTGGATTTTTCGAAGATCGAAGCGGGTCAGCTCTCCATCGAAGAGGTGCGCTTCGACGTGAACGAGCTCGCGGCCGAAGTGCACGAAATGCTCGAGGTGAAGGCCAGGCAGAAGAACATCGAGCTGCACATCGAGGTGGCCCCCGGCACGCCGGCGCGCTTCCGCGGTGACCCGACGCGCATCAAACAGGTGCTGGTGAACCTGATCGGCAACGCCATCAAGTTCACCCACCAAGGCAGCGTGACCTTGCGCGCGTCGGCCACGCCTGCAGGCATCGGGCACTACGTGGTGGCCTTCGCGGTGATCGACACCGGCATCGGCATCGCGCCCGAGCACCAGAGCCGCGTGTTCGATGCCTTCACGCAGGCAGACACCTCCACCACGCGCCGCTACGGCGGCACGGGCTTGGGCTTGGCGATCTCGAGTCAGCTGGTGCGGCTGATGGGCGGCGCGATCGCGCTGCACAGCGAAGCGCGCAAGGGCTCCACCTTCACGGTCAGCTTGCCTTTGCCGGTCGAAGAAGGGGCACGCTCGCTGCCGCCGGAAGCCGACGACGAGCCCGAGCGCAAGTTCTCCGCGAAGGTCTTGCTCGTGGAAGACAACGAAGAGAACCGTGCGCTCACGCTCAAGCTTCTGCAGTATCTGGGTTGCGAGGTGGCAGAAGCGGCCGACGGTTGCGACGCGCTCGAGCAGCTGGAACAGCACGACTTCGATCTCGTGTTCATGGATTGCCACATGCCCAAGCTCAGCGGCTACGACGCCACGCGCGCGCTGCGCGAGCGCGAACAGAACGGCAAGCACACCACCATCATCGCACTGACGGCGTCGGTCCTACCCGAAGAGCGCCAGCACTGCCTGGACGTGGGCATGGACGACTACGTGGGCAAGCCGTTCAACCGCGGCGATTTGCGGCAAATGCTCGAACGCTGGCTGCACTGAGCCATCACACGAGCTTGGGCCCGACGCAGTGCAGACCGCATTCCTTCTGGGTGGCAGCCTCCCACCACCAGCGACCCTCGCGCTCGTGCTGACCCGGCGTGACCGCGCGCGTGCACGGCTCGCAACCTATCGACACGAAACCACGCTCGTGCAGCGGGTTGTACGGCACGTCGTTGTCGCGGATGTACTTCCAGACCTGCGCCGAGCTCCAGTGCGACAGCGGGTTGAGCTTGACGAGCGCGCCGCTCTTGCCCGTGAAGCCGGCGTCGAGCTGCAGCACGGGCACCTGCGCGCGCGTCGCGGGGCTCTGGTCTTTGCGCTGGCCCGTCATCCACGCGTGGTAGCCGGCGAGCGTGCGCCGCAAGGGCTCGACCTTGCGCACGGCGCAGCACTCTTGATGGCCGTCTTCGTAGAAGCTGAACAGACCCTTCTTGCGCACGAAGGCTTGCAGCGCGCGCGCGTCGGGGCTGATCAGATCGATCGACAGACCGTAGTGCGTGCGCACCTTGTCGATGAAACGGTAGGTCTCGGGGTGCAAGCGTCCGGTGTCGAGGCAGAACACCGAGGGGGTGAAGCCGGCGCGCACCGCGAGATCGATGAGCACGACGTCTTCGGCGCCGCTCCAGGCGATGGCGCAGTCGCTGCCCCAACGCTCGAGAGCGAAGCGCACGATGTCGAGAGGCTCGCTGGCTGCGAGCTTGAGCGCGAGCTCAGCGAGCTCTACGGCGGTCAGCGGGCTGTCTGCAGCTGACGGCGGCGGCGATTCGACCACGCGCTCGACCGACCGAGCGAGCGAGCGCACGAGCTTGATGGTGCTCTCGACGACCTGCTCGTGGCCGCGATCGTCGCGCACCACGAAGAAGGGCGCAGCCGCCACGCCGAAGCGCGCACCCAGCTGCATGCCTTCGGAGTGAGGCTCACCTTCCACGGCCCACACGATGCGGTCGATACGCTCCCACAGGCCGTGGCCGCGCAACACGCCTTCGGCCTGCACGCACTTGCGGCAGTCGTCGCCGTTGCCCAGCCGCTTCTTGACCATCGTGACGTGCGTGAGTTGCGTGGCTTGCGTGGCTTGCATAGGCGTCCCGTGAGTCCGGGCCGTGACCCGTCCTGGCGGAATACCAAAGTCCCAGCAAACGGCAAGAGGAATCCGAGATTCTTGAGCGGGATTGTCGGGAATCTTGTGGCTGGCACAGGCGCGCAACCTCCGCTATGCCACTGCCAGCATGCCGAGTGATTCCAACGATTCCGGTACCTTGCCCTTGGCGTCCGGCGAGCCGCCGGATCTCGTGCTGGCGGACGGCAGCTATGGGCTGTTCGAGGGCTCGACCCGCGACCAGGTCGTGATGGCCGAGTACCGGACGCTGGGCACCTGGGCCAAGGGCCTGGTGTCGCTCGTGGTCGACCGGCTGTTTGGCGACGGCCCGGGCACCTTCATCGACGTCGGCGCGAACATCGGCCTCGTGGTGGTGCCGGTGGTCGAGCGCAGCGGCAGCCTGGGCATCGCCTTCGAGCCGGAGCCGACCAACCTGTTCTATCTCGAGCGCAACGTGGCGCGGCATGGCCTCGGCTCGCGCATCGAGCGGCGGGCCACCGCGTGCTATTCGCAGCCGGCGCGGCTGCGCCTGGCGTTGTCGGACACGAACCTCGGCGATCATCGCCTGCAATCTGATGCAGCTGACAGCGGAGAGCGCCGAGTGATCGAAGTGCCCGCCGAGCGGCTGGACGACGTGCTGCGCGGGCGACAGCTGCCACGGCCGATCGTGATGAAGGTCGACGCGCAGGGCTCGGAGGTGCAGGTGTTCGAGGGCGCGATCGAGACCCTCGCGCGCGCGGACTACGTCGTCACCGAGTACTGGCCGGAAGGCATCGTCGCGCATGGCGATGACGCCCAGCGCTTTGCCGAGCTGATGAGCAGCTTCCCGTTCGGCGCCGTGTTGCACGTGCTGCCCTTGCCCGACCCGCTCAACAGCAGCGAGCACGTGTTGTCACAGCTGAGCTGGATCGCCCAGGACGGCTCGGACCCCGGCTTCTTCGACGTGCTATTTTCACGCCACTGGGTGTTGCCCAACTCGCCGCCCGAGCTCGAGCCGCTCAAGCGGGCGATCGCCGAAGACGCGGCGCGCAAAGCGTCACGGTGACGAAGACGCAGACTCTGAGGCTGAAGCTGCTGGCGGTGGTGACGCCGACGCTGCTGCCGGTGCAGCATGCTCGGGTGCAGCTGCCGGCTGGCGGCGCTTGTGATGCTCGGCTGCCACGCCGAAGTCGCGCTGCTGGAACGCGCGCTGCGCCATCAGCACGGAATCGACGTAGTCTTGAATCTGGCCTGGCAAGGGCGCGCCCGAATCACGCGCTGCGATCGCGGGCGCGGGACCGGCGTTGTACGCGGCCAGCGCGAGCTTCACGTCACCGTGGAACAACGCCAACATGCGACCGAGGTAGAAGGTGCCGGCCTGGATGTTGAAGTCCGCGTCGTACGGTCGGTACTTGCGGTGCAGCTCGCGCGCAGCATAGCGCGCGGTGCGTGGCATCAGCTGCATCAGGCCACGCGGCCCCAGTTGTCCGTGCGCGCGCGGCTGGAAGTTGCTCTCGATCCAGATCACGGCATTGACGAGCGTCGGGTCCACGCCCTGCTTGCGCGCTGCGCGCTGCACGAAGTGCTGAACCGCACGGATGCGCGCGTTCTCCTCGCTACTGAACGCGTGCAGCTCGCGCGGTGCCGCGGGTGGTGCGGGCGGGGCCTCTTGCACCGGATCGCTCGACGCCGTGGCCTGCGCCCCGCCTGCATCGGCAGCGCTCGGCGCAGCTGCAGCGCTCGGCCTTGGTGCCACGACGGCAGGCGTACGCGCGACGTTCGTGGACGAGCAGCCGACGAGCTGTGCGCAACCCAAGGCCAAGAGCGCCGGCCAGCTGTTCAACCGCGGGCGTTGCGCACCTCGAGCACCCAGGCTGGCGTGTCGCGCAAGAACGCGTCGAGATGCTTCTTGCGCGAGTAGTAGTAGAGCGCGCTGCCACCCTGAAAGAGCAGCGACGACACCATCAGCGCCGCGTACGCGATGATCACGCCGGTGTGGAACATGGTGCCCATGTCCTGCGCCAAGTCGCCCACCTGCGGATCGTCGATGGAGGAGAGCGCACCGTGGAGCTCGGGATGCTCGTGCAGCGCCTGGTCTACGAGGCTTCCAGATGACAGGGAGACATACAGATGGAATCCGGAGTACGCCAGCATCGCGCCCAGCAAGAGCAGCTGGTTGACGCACAACCACAGCGGAGCGCGGCGATCGTGGCGCTGCAAGCGTTTGCGCCCCAACAGCTCTGCAAAGCCGAAGCCCCCTAGGAGTGCCGCGGACAAGAGGCCCCAGGCGTCGCCTAACGAGAAGAGCCCGGACAGGCAAGCACCGACGAGCAAGCTGTAGCCGTTCCAGGCCGCGAGCTTGATCGCACCGTCGATGCTGCGTATGCGCTGATCGGCCGCCGTGAGCTGCGCCAGTTGCGCCGGGCTGAGCGGACTGTGCGGGGCTGCGACCGAGACCGGCTCGCCATCCGGGGCGGTGGGTGCGGCGCCGGCCGCGGGTTGCTCGCTCATCGATCACCTGCGGGCATGGTACGCGCTCGCGGGTCCGCAGGCCACGCCCGCATGCCACCACGGCGTGATGCACCGCGAATGGACCACATCTTCAACCGCACCGCTTGGCAGGCGCACCCGCATCCGGCGACCATGAGCTTGCGCGCCCCGCATGCGCCGGTGCTCGCCGTGGCCGAAACCTGGGGATGTCGGCGCGATCGCATGGCAGGGCTTTGCGCGAAACACAATCTGGTGTTGGCTGGGGACGGCAGCTGTTACGCGACAGCCTGGTGTTTCGTGTGTGATTGGGCGCGTGCTGATCTGGGCCGACGCGCGCTCACCTAGAGCCGACATCGAGCGCGACCCGCATCAACCCGATGACCTCGGTGCCGACCTCCGAGATCGATGGCAGCGCGTTGGTCGGCTACGACAGCTGGCAGCTCGACGACGCGCTCGATCGGGCGGCGCGACGCTTACAAGCGCAAACGCCTGCGCCGCAAGCGCCGAAGGGCTCGGCGCCTGCGGCAGCAGACTCGCGTGCGCAGCGTTGAGCTGCAGACTCAGCCGCCACTGCCCGCCACGCCGGCATCTGCCGCAGGCGGCGTGGGCGCCATGCCACCGTCGGCCGCGGGCAGAGGCTTCGGATTGGGAATCGCACCCACGCCCGCGCTACCGCTGCTGGTCCCCGTAGCGCCACCCGTGCCCATGCTCGGCGCACTGCCGCCGCCGCTCGTGCCGAGCACCGGATTCTCGCGGTGATCCGCGTTGTCGGGCGAGGGCAAGGCCACCATCGCGAGGTTCTGCATGAGATCAGCCAGCGAGTTCACGAGCACGCCGGCGTAGCTGATCGAGTAGACGTAGGTGTCGGTCTTGTCCTGGATGAACAGACCGCGCCGCACTTCCGGCTGCTGGCAGTAGTAGTTCTGGTAATAGTACGGCGACTGATTGCCGTACATGTCGTAACAGCCGCTGCTGAACAGCGTGGTGTGGTCGATCGAGCCGAGCTTCACGATCTTGCTGGTCGACACACGGAACACGTCGAGGCTGCTCATGAAGCCCGCGCCGTACTGCACGTAGGGAATCGCCAAGAGGCCGTCGGTCTGGCCATTGGGCACCCAGTAGGTGAAGGCCTTATGGTTGCTGTTGGCTTGCGACCAGCCGTTCGGCGAATAGTCGAACGAGAAGGTCTTCATCGGGTGCGCGCCATCGCTGACGTCGAAGATCTGCAAGAACAAGCCGATGTCGCGGCCGGTCGTGGGGTCGGTGTTGCGACCGATGGTGAGCAGGTGCCCCGCATCGAGCGGGTGCATGTAGTCACTGAAGCCGGGGATGTCGAGCTCACCGAGCACCTTGGGGTTCTTCGGATCGGCGAGATCGATCACCGACAGCGGATCGGTCTGACGCGCAGTGGTGACGTAGCCGCGCTCGTCGACGAAGCGAGCAGACTTGATCTGCTCGCCATCCACACCCAGCGGCGGCGTGATGCCCGTGCGCTTCAAGGTGTCGCCATCGGCAGCAAGCGTGAGCACGCGGTTGTCCGTGTGCATGCGCGTGTCGGCCATCGGCACGTCTTTCACGTCCGAATTGAGCGGCAAGATGGTGACCCAGTCTTGCCAGATGTTCTGCGTGGTCGCGATGCGCACGCTGCCGGCCAGCTCGTCGATCGAGAACTGGTTGAGCACGTGGCCCGGCGCGAAGCCCGACGCCTTGTACGTGGTCTTGGTGTCCGTGAGATCGAACACGTGCAGCGTGGTCTGCTCGCGCTGCAGGAAGTGCGTCTCGTAGCGCCAGTCTTGCTGCGCAAGCACCAGCGTGCTGTCGTTGGCGTAGACCGTATCGGCATTGCCGAGCACGATCGCGCCGCCCAGCGCGCTCTTGGGGTCGGTCAGATCGAACGACACCACGTTGGTGAGGCCGTAGGCGGTGAGCGCCGGCGGCGGAGCGTAGAAGTCCACGCAGCGCGGCATGGCGTCGACGATATGGCCGTTGATGCGTTCGTGATCGACCGGCACCCAGTCGGAGATCTGCGTCTTGTCGATGGCAGTTACCAAGCGATCGCGCCAGTCATCGACCTGAGCGTCGATCTCTGCTTGCGGGTAGGCTTTGCCCCACGGATCTTTGTACTCGATGTACGCCTGGAACACCGGGGGCGTGTGGAAGCCGCCCTGCACGACCGTACGTACGGTGTTGCCATGGCGACGCGACGACAGGTAGTTGCCCTCGATGTACAGCTCGCGCTCGACCTTCGGCGTGCTGCCGGTGACGTCGAGCGTGGTGATCTTGGTGAAGGGCGCACCGTAGTAGTACGGCTGGTAGTAGTAGTCGCCGAAGCCGCCGCCACCCTGATACCCCAGGGTCTGCGCGCCGGTCTGCTTGAGCGGAACGATGTCGCCCTGGTTCCACAGCGTGGAGAACACCACCGCCTTGCCGCTCGCCACGAACATCTCGTTGGCCGTGCCTTCGATGACCTGCGAGCTCTGAATCTGCGTGGAAGCCGGGGGCCATGACTTGAGCGCGAAGAGCGTGTTGCCGTGGATCAGGTAGATGTGCTCGCCCTTTTCGTCGGTCTTCACGATGTCGGCTTCGTCGACGCCCTTGATCTGAGTGTTGGTGTCGGAGTGACCGGTGGGCGCGCCACCACCGGTGTCTTTGGTCGCGCCGCCAGTGCCTGTGGTCGTGGCGCCGCCGGTACCCGCGCTGGCGCCATTGCCAGACGAGGCGGGCACGGACCCGGTGCCACCCGCAGCACCGCTGCTCGACGGTGCGCCGCTGCTGGCGTTGAAGCTGCTGGGGCCCGCGCTGTCCGCGACGCCCCCGCGTACCGCGTACACGTTGCCGGCGTACTGCGCATACTGCTCGCCCTTCTTGAGCAGCACCGCCTGCGCGTCGATCTTCGCGGTGATGTCTGTGCGGATCCTGCCGAGCAGGTCGCCGCAATCAGTGGCTTGCAAGAGCGTGGCGACGGCCGCGACCTTGGTACCGGGCAGCGGTGTCGGCGCACCGTGCGAGCTGCTGCCGCCCGCGCTGCTGTTGCCGCCGCTGCTGGTGTTCGAGAAACAACCGACAGCCGCCATGCCCAGGCTGACCGTCGTAACCAGTTGCCATCGTTTGAATGCACCCATGACCGTTGCCTCCGCGGCGAGCGAGCCGCCAATCCCCTGACCCCAAGATAAGCAACCAATGTGCCACGCGCCATGTCGGTGATTTCAAGCACTTGGCGCTGTGCCAGGCTGTGCCAGCGGTGAGCCACTCTCGAAGGACGATCTTTGGATCATACGGGTAGATGTGTGCGGCGTGCGGCCGAGTGGGATCCAAGTGCTTGAAACTCCAGCACAAGCTGGTCCGGCGAGCCCCCCGAGCGTGGTATGCTGTTAGGACCCGTTGATGGACGCCGCACGAAGAAGTCAGCGTTACCCAGCGGAGCAGCCGCTGCTGGTGAGCTGCGAGAGTTGGCACGACTTCGTCGCGTTGTACGCGGGCGACATCGGCCAGGGCGGCATGTTCATCCTCACGGACGACGCGCCGCCCCTGATGAGCACGATCGATATTCGATTGCAGCTGCCGGAGGCGACCGCAATCGCGCTGCGTGGTCGCGTCGTGCACGTGATCACGGCGGAGCAAGCGCAGCGCGAGAACAAGAAGGCGGGCGCCGGCATCGAGTTCATCGAGATGGACGCGGAGCGCAAGCGCCAGATCGCGCAGCTCATCGAGTTCGCGCGCTGGCAGGGCGCCAGTGGTGATCCGAACGCGAGCTTGGCGCGCACGATGATGGAGCACGCGGCCACCGCGCCCGCGAGCAAGCCGGCGGCAAGTGCGAGCACGGGCGCAGCAACTGCTGCACGACCGGCGCAACGCCAGGCGGCGATGCAGACCAGCACCGTGACCTCACGCGCTGCAGTGGAGCAAGACCCCAAGCGCAGCACCCGCGATGGCGCGGTGAAGACGAGCGCGACGCAGGACAAGCTGAAGAACACGCTGGATGGCGAACAGAAGTCGGTGCACCCAGAGGACCAGCAGTTCTCGGTGCGACCGGACGCAGACAAGAAGCGCTCCGACAGTCGCAGCAGCTTGGCCGCTCCGGCAACCCAGAGCGGCAGCAGCCGACCGGCACCGGCGGCCAATGCCAAGGCCGCTTCGGAGAAGCCCGCAGCTGCAGCCAAACCGACCGACCCCACTCAGCTCAAAGTGGTGGTGACGCACTTCGCGCACAAGCGCTACGACCAAGCGCTCAAAGTCGTGCGCGAGATGATCGCAGGCAACCCAGGAGACCCGCAGGCGCTCAAGTGGCAAGCCATGTGCGGCGCACGCCTCGCGCTCGCGAAGAACGACGGCAAGACTGCGATACAAGAGTACGAGAAGGCGCTGACCTTCGACGAGACCAACCACGAGGCGCGTGAGTTCGTGCGCAATTTCTATCGCGACCAGCGGCTGAACGCGCTGCCCTTCGGTCGCTACTTCGTGAAGAAGAAGTAGGCGCTGCTCGCGGGCGTGCCTGTGGCTGCGGCCGCTGCGGGGTCGCCGCGCGCAGCGCTGCGAGCCAGAGGCGGCCACAACACCTCGCCGACCAGCCACGCCACCGCCAAACCGAACACGGCGCCCAGGGCGTCCCAGGCGAAGTCGCGAATCGAGGCGTCGCCGCCGCTAACGGAATCGTAGAGCTCTTTGCCCGCGCCGAGCGCGAGCGGCACCCCGAGCCCCGCGAGCAAACACGACAGGCGCGAGCCACCGGCTGCACGAGCGAGCGAGTAGCTGCCGACCGCGAAGTAGCTGCTGAGGGCGAAATGCGCAGCCTTGTCGGCGCCGAAGAAGCGATCTTGCGCGTGTGCAGCGCTCGCGCTACCGAGCGCGCACGCAAGTGCCACGGCAAAAATCCACGCAATCGATGCGCGCGGTGTCGCTAGACGCTGGGACACGGCGCCAGCATGCATGAGGATCTCACGTGCAAGTAGTGGTTTCGTGAGGCGTTTGTGGCGGTCCCCTTGAGCGCGCGTGCAGCTCACGGCTAGAATCGCCGCTTCGCCCACGCGGCCGCACTCGCCGCATGCGACAACGGAGTTTGGCCACGCGATGAAAGCACGCCTGCTGGCGGTACAGCGAATGCTCTGGATGCTGGTGGCAGCATCGATCGCGCTGTGCGTGCTGGCGTTCCCGCGCGGCCGTAACCGCGACTACATGAGCGCGCTGGAAGAGCTCACGGTGTTTCGCTCCGGCTTCAAGCAGAAGGAGCTCGAGGCGTCCCTGCTCGGCTACGCGCAGAGCCAGGGCTCGGTGAAGCTCGACGAGATCGCCAAGCGGGTCGCGGGGCCGGGGGTGGTCAGCGTTCGCAGCAAGCCGGGCGCCGCGCCGGTGTTGCCCCGGACACACATCAGCCTGCGTACGCTCGCCCAAGTGCTCGAGCGCGGTGCCGCGCTGAGCACGCTGCCCATCGGCGTGCTGCGACCGGCGGAGCTCGCGGACGCCATCGCTTGGCGGCTGTCGCGACAGCCCCCAATGGCCAGTGCCGTGCTGACCAGCGTTCGACTCTTGCCTGCCAAGGTAAGCGCCGACGACGTGGCGCTCGACAAGGAAGTGACCAAGGCGCGCGCCGAAACGCTGGCCGCAGATGCCGCCTTCAAGCTCGCCACGGCGCAGCTGACGGCGGCCGAAGAGCTCTTCGAGGCGCGCAAGAAATGGAAAGCCACCTGGAAAGCCATCCTCAAGGCCGACCAATCCCGCAAAGACGCCAAAGCCACGCTGGCCGAGCGCCAGAGCGACCTCGACCAGAAGCAAACGCACTACGAGACCATCGCCAAGAAGGCGGGCAGCTTCAAACAAGAGGCCCCTGCCGACGCCGAAGACGCCGCGTGGGCCGCGGCCGAGATCCAGCTCGAACCGGCCTCCGGCGCGCCGCTCAGCTTGCTCGTCCCCGTGTCCCTCGACGTGCGGCAAGCCAGCTTGCCGGCGCTGCAAGGCACGGCGTTTGCCGCCACGCGCGCGGCCGACCTGTGGGACGAAGTGAAGGACGAGACGCCCGACGAAGCCGTGCGCGCCGTGCAGAAGCGCTTCACCTGGCAGTACCAGTACGTGCAGCTGGGCGTCGTGAAGCTCGGCGGCATGACCTTGTTGCACTTCCTGCCGCTGGTCTTCCCCATCTTGCTCGTGCTGCTGCTCTTTCGCATTCGCCGCGTCAGCGTCAGCTACAACCCCTTCGGCTCGAGCGACAACGATGACTTGCCGCGCGTGGGCTTGGGACCGCGGGCATTCGATCTCACGGCGCTTTCGATCTTGCCGTTCGGGGCGGTGATTCTGGACATCATCGCGCTCACGGCGGTCGCGCAGATCCCGGTGCTGCCCGTGCTGTGCGCGCTCATGTCGCTCGGCTTCGGCGTCTACGTGTACATCGAGCTCGGTTCGCTGCGGTCACTCACCGAGGCCGTGACGCGCGCGCACAGCACGCCGCCACCGCCGCGCCGGAGCAGCTGAGCGCGGCATGAGACTCACACAACCGCGCATCGAGCCACTGCCGACCGAGCAGATCCCCGAGGAGCTGCGCAGGTACGTGAGCGCCGGCAGCGCGGGCAGCATGGGCCCCATCCTGAACGTGTACCGCACGGTCGCGCGCCACGCGAAGCTCGCCAAGCGTTGGCTGGTGTTCGGCACGCACGTGATGGCGAAGTCCAGCTTGTCGCACCGCGAGCGGGAGCTGCTCATTCTGCGTACCGGCTTTCTGTGCCGCTCGGAGTACGAGTGGGGACAGCACGCGGTCATCGGCAAGCTCGCGGGGATCAGCGATGCCGAGCTGGTGCGCATTGGTCTTGGGCCCGACGCGCCCGGCTGGAGCGCGTTCGAGGCCGCGCTGCTACGCGCTGCCGATGAGCTGCACGAAGACAGCTTCGTGTCGGACGCCACGTGGCAGGCGCTGCGCGCGCAGTACGGGGAAGAGCAGATGCTGGACCTCTTGTTCACGGTCGGGCAGTACACGCTGGTGTCCATGGTGCTCAACTCGTGCGGCGTGCAGCTGGAACCGGGGACGGCGGGCTGGCCGGAAGAGTTGCGGGTACTGGTGCAGTAGACGAGAGCGGTCAGCACAAACGCAAGCTGCCGGGGCGCTTGGGGTTGGCAGGTCGCTCTGCCGAGCCCGAGAGCGACCCGCCCTCCCAGCACGCCCCGGCAGGTTGCGATCGCGATGAATGCTCACTCGCGCACCGTTCGCCACCAGCTCGTTCAACTCGCCCGTCCGCTATACTCGACCGCGTGCGTACTGTGCTGCATGCCGACATGGATGCTTTCTATGCGTCGATCGAGCAGCGCGATCGACCGGAGCTGCGTGGCAAGCCGGTCATCGTGGGGGCTACTTCCGCGCGTGGCGTGGTCGCGGCGGCTTCGTATGAGGCGCGCACCTTTGGGGTGAAGAGCGCGATGCCGGGGTTTCGGGCGCGCGAGCTGTGCCCCAGTGGAGTGTTCTTGCCGGCGGACATGGACAAGTACGCGAGCGTGTCGGCGCAGGTGCACGCGGTGTTCGAGGAGTTCACGCCCGTCATCGAGCCACTAGCGCTCGACGAAGCTTTCTTGGACATCAGCGGGACCGAGGGCCTGTTCGGGACGCCGGTGCAGCTCGCGCAGCGACTCAAGGCGCGCGTGAAGGAAGCGACGCAGCTGACGGTTTCGTGCGGTATCGCCAGCTCGAAGCTGGTCGCGAAGATCGCCTGCTCGCTGGGCAAGCCCGACGGGCTGCGCTGGGTTCCGGATGCCGAGACCCGTGCCTTGCTCGACCCACTGCCGGTGCGCTGGCTGTGGGGCGTGGGGCCGGTCGCGGAGAAGACGCTGCGCGCGGCGGGCTTCGAGACCATCGGCTCGCTCGTCAACGCGGACCTGCGTAAGCTGCAACGATGCGTCGGTGCGCACGCCAGCGAGCTGCAGAAGCTGGCGCGCGGCGAAGATGAGCGACCGGTGGAGAGCGCGCGTGAGCAGAAGAGCTGTGGCGAGGAGAACACCTTCGAGCGCGACGTGAGCGATCGTGGGGTGGTGACGCGGACGCTGACCAGCCATGCGGCCGCGGTGGCCAGGCGCCTGCGCTACGATGGCCTGCACGCCAGCACGGTCACGCTGAAGATCAAGCTGGGGCGCGCGCGTGGCTCACGCGTGTCGCGCACCCGCGGTGGCACCCAAGAGGAGCCTAGCTATCCCTTGCTCACGCGCAGTCGCACGCTGCCCGAGCCGACCGACGACGCAGCGGTGATCCGCCGGGTCGCGATCGACCTGTGGGACGCAGCCAAGATCAGCGAGCCGGTGCGCCTGCTCGGCGTGTCGACGAGCGGCTTGGCCGCCCAACACCACCAGCAGCTCGAGCTCTTCGCCCAAGAGCCCGATACGCGGCGCAAGCGCCTGGGACCCGCGCTCGACGCACTGCGCGACCGCTTCGGAGACGGCGTGATTCACCTGGCTGTCGACGACCCGCAGAAGCTCACGCCGAGCGGGCAGAAGAAACGCACGCCACCGCGCCGCTGAAGCGCGCGCTGCGCGTGCGGTTCTACGCCCCGAGCTACGGGCAGGCCGCGCTCGGCGCCGGGCTCACGCGCGTGGTGGGCTCGGTGCATGGGGTGGCCCTGCTGTGCATGCAAAGCCGCCGCGGTGTGCTCCGCAGTGCGCGCCGCACACACCACGCTGTCTCAGAACGAGTACGCGGCCATCAACGAAATCGGCAGCGCGTAACGCTTGTGCGTGCCCGTGGCGCTGTAGGCCTCGACCGAGTAGACAGGCGCGTCGAAGCGCAGCAGGGCATCGAAGCGCGAGTCGTGCAGGCGCAGGAATTCGACGCCGACCTCGGCGTGCAGCGCGAGGCCGCTGCCGCTGTAGTCGCGCTGGTCGTTGTAGCCGGCACTGAAGCCTGAGCCCGAGAGCACAGGCGACCCCTGCTCGACGTACGACAACCAGAGTACACCTGCACCGCCGCCCACGAAGGGCGTGATGTCGTGCGCGCTCAGGAAGTAACGGGCGCCGAGCGAGAAGCTCTCCATGGATGCGTCGCCGGAGCCAGCGGACGAGCCACCGAGGCGCAGCTCACCGCCCACCGCGTAGCTCTCGGTCTCGTAGTAGAGCTGGCCGTGGATGCCGTAGCCGCCGAGCACGTCGCTGCCGGGTATGGCGAAGCCGAAGAAGCCCACGCCCAGCTTCACTTCGCCGTAGCGCTTGGCATAGTGGCGCGTCTCCGAGCCGACCAGCGTGTTCACCTTGGCGGTCTGCGCCAGCGGCGTGCCCGTGAGCAGCGAGTCGGCGATGCGTGGCGCCGCGATGGCGACCTCTTCGAGCCGCGCCAGCTGCATGCTGCGGGCGCTCTGCACCCGGCCGACCGGCTCTTCGAACGCGACGCGCAGCACGAGCGCTTCGCCGAGCGGGAGTAGGTCGACGCGGTAGGCGGAGCCGCGGCCCGGCATGGGCGGCTCGGTGAGCGGGCGCGAATCGATGTTGGCGTGTTGTTCGCGCAAGGCCTCGCAGACCAGCGCAGCGGCGGTCATGGCATCGCTCGGCGGGATGCCGTCGGCGACACCGAGCACGCAGAACGACGGTTCGAGCGCCGGATCGACCAGGCCGGCCGCAACTGGTGCAGGCGCGGCGACTGCCGCTGATGGCGGCGCGCCGGGGCTGGGTGCGGGGGCGGCCGTAGGAGCTGGGACGGGAGCAGCTGACACGGGAGCTGGCACGGCAGCCGACGCTGGTGCGCTGGGCGTG
Organism: Pseudomonadota bacterium; assembly: GCA_017881185.1. Lineage (GTDB taxonomy): Bacteria > Myxococcota_A > Polyangia > Polyangiales > JAFGIB01 > JADGRF01. The sequence continues at coordinate 38,250 of JADGRE010000016.1, forward strand.
GCCGCAGACGTGGCTGCAGGCATAGTTGCAGCTGACGGCACGGCTGGGGCATTGAGCTTGACACTGGCGCCACCGGACGCCGCCGTCTGGGCCTGTGCGCTGCCGAGCTGCGCCGCCATCAGCAGCAACGCCAAACCCGCACCCGTCGCGTTCTTCCAGGACTGCGTCATCGAAGCTCCTTCTAATAGGAGAAGCGGCTCGAAACCCGAGCAACTTCGGCCACCCGTATCAAAGCATAGCAAGCGCCGCGCCAAACCGCTGCCCCCTCGGCAACACGGGAAACACCTGCAGTTACATGGACCCGAACGCGTGCTCAACTGCCGCCGTGGGCGGCCGTGGCTTCACACCGTGACAATCCCGCCACACTCGGCGTGCCGAACGCGGGCGTGGCGCAAGGCGTTCGGCGACGGCCCGACCACGCTGCACCCGCACTTCAGCGACGCCGCCAGCGCGGCCGCGGCTCACTCTGTTCCCAGTACGCATCGAGCCGAAGCGTCATGACGGAACGCACCTTCTCCACGATCGCGGGCAAGTCGCGACGACCGGTGCCCTGGGTCTCGATCGGTGCATCGCAGTAGACGGTCACGTCGTAGCCGGGGCGAATGAGCAGCGAGCCCTTGCGCATGACGCGGTACATGCCCGTGACGGTGACGGGCACGATCGGCGCGCCGAGCTCCTGCGCGATGCGAAACACGCCTGGCTGCAGTGTGCCCAGCTTGCCCGTCAAGGTGCGCGTGCCTTCGGGGAACACCAGGAGCGACTGACCACGCTCGAACACCTGCGCCATGTCGTCGCGCAAGCGGAAGAAATCGCGCGGGCTCGTGCGATGCACGGGCACCGTGCCGCGGCTACGCATGAACGCTCCGTAGATGGGATACGAGAAGTGGTCGGCCAGCTCGACGCCTTGCTTGAAGTGCGAGGTGGCGCCGTACATCGTGCAGTGGTCCAGGTGGTTGACGTGGTTCTGCAAGAACATGTACGGGCGCGCCGGGTCGATGGCGGGGTCGACCACGCTGCGCCAACGCGAGCCGGTGAGCAGCACTTGCCCGCGGGTGTACAGGCGCTCGAGCCACTGGATGCGCTCGGGCCCGACGCTGCGATGCAGTGTCATCTGCAATGCCATCATCGGCGCGAGCCAAGCCAGACCGGCGCCCCACAGGCCCACCGACAGCACACGATCCGCCAGAGAGTCTTCCGCCAGCACGACCTCCGGGTGGGCTGGCGAGTCGGGGGCGGCAGCGGGCGCTGCGGCTACGTGCTGCGGATGGTCGCTGGCGGTCATGTGGCGGGGCGGGCGGGCGTTAGTCGGAAAAAAGCCGAGGCGTTGCGCCAAAGCAGCGCTCGGCCGCGAGCATAGCCAAGCGCATCGACCGGGGCGAGTCTCGGTGTATAGTCCGCGCCCGTGTTCAACCTGCTCTTGATTCCCTGGTTCCAACTCCACGGCTGGCCCATCGTCGGCAAGCTGGAGATCCAGCCCTTCGGCATTCTGGTCGCGCTCGGGATCTTGCTCGGCACGCGCGTGGCCGAGTGGCGTGCACAGCGCACCGGCGTCGACCCGCGATTGATCGCGGACTTCCTCGTGTACACCATCGGCATCGGCCTGGCCTGCGCGTACGTGCTCAACAAGCCGGTCTACGACTGGGACGAGTTCGTGGAGATGGTGAAGCAGCCCAAGCTCTTCACCGAGCGCTACATGGGCTTGTCGTCGTTCATGGGCTTTCTCGGGGGCGTGGGCGCGGCGTTCTTGTTTCGTCACAAGAAGGGCGTGTCGATCACGGTGATGGGCGACCTGTTCTGCTTCGCATTTCCCTTCGCGTGGTTCTTCGGTCGCATGGGCTGCTTCGTGGTGCACGACCATCCGGGGCTCGTGAGCCATTTCTTCCTGGCCGTCGACAACTACAACGAGCAGGGCCTGCCACGACACGACCTGGGTTTCTACGAGGTGTTGTGGAGCGCGGCCGCCGTGGGCGCGAACCTCGCGCTGGGCAGGCTGGCGCTGCCGCGCGGCTTCTTCATGGCGTTCATCCCCATCTTCTACGCGCCGACGCGCTTCTTCCTCGACTACCTGCGCGAGGTGCCCATCCACGGCGGCGACGTGCGCTACTTCGGCTTCACGCCGGGCCAGTACGGTGCGCTCGTCATGCTCATCGCCGGCTTGGTCGTGGCCTACCGCATCAAAGCAGGGCCCGCGGCCACCATCTACGTGAATGGCAGCGACACGCCGCCGGCAGGCACGCAAGACACCACGAGCGCGGGTGGCACGACGCCGAGCCAAGCGCCGCAGTCGGGCAAACAGGGCAAGAAGAAGCGCAAGAAGTGAGGGCATAAGCTGCGGCTGGCGGGGGCAGTCAAGGCCCGGGCGGAGCGCCAGCGTCGAGCCAGTCGTTGAGTACCTTGCGGTCGCTCGCGGTGAAAGGATTGCCGTCGGGAGGCATGGGGAAGTTGGGATCGTTGATCCGCAGCTTCATGGCTTCGTAGACGTGCAAGTGCCTCGGGTTGTTGGGCACGAGCATCTGCGTGTTCTGCCAGGTCAGCAGTGGAAACGGTGCACCCATGTGCTGCGGGGTGCCGTGACACTTTCGGCAACGCGACGCGAACACGGAGTCTACGGCGCTCGGCAGCGGTGCGTTGCTGATGGCGGCATCGATGCCCGCCTCGATCGAAGCGTCGGTAGACGCCCTGCTTGCAGCGGGCCCCGACGCACTGCTGCAGCCAACCCACAGCACGAGCGCAACGCATGCGCACAGCGTGAGCCGGAACGGCGTGAGCCGGAACAACCTGAGCCGGAACAACCTGAGCCGGAACAACGCGCTGCGGCGAGAGGACTGTTGCATCGCGGAGCCCAGCATAATGCCAATACGCCTGAAATGGCGTCACGCTTTGCCGTGCGTCGCGCAGAGCGCCGATAGCTGCGAGCCGCACGCGCTCGGAAACCAGTATTTTCGTTGACGCCGCCGGCCCCCCCCTTCCTATGTTGCTCGGCGATGGGAGCCAAGTCTTGCCCTATGCCAAGAACCCGCGCTTCCTCGGCCCGGGCGCACCGCTCTCGGTATACGGCAGTGCGCAACTGACAACCGACTGAGGACTGCAGCGCAAGCGTCAGCGCGGACGCCGCTTGGGATTGTCCGGAACGGCCGTGAGCGGATCGTCCGGCCAGGCGTGCCTCGGATAGCGCCGCGACAGCTCGCGCCGCAGCTCGGGGTAATGGCGCTGCCAGAACCCTGCGAGGTCACTTGTCACCTGCACTGCGCGCTGGTTGGGCGCGAGCAAGTGTAGCACCAGCGCCTTGCCGCCGATGCGCGGCCCATCACGCATGCCGAAGAAGTCTTGCAACCTCGACTCCACCCACGGCGGTTTGTCGCGCTCGTAATGCACGCGCAACTTGCGGCCATGCGGTAGCACCACCTCATCGGGAGTCAGCTCGAACATGCGCGAGCGCAGCGTGGAGGGCAGCTGCGCATACACGAAGTCCATGAGTGGCTGCTCGCGCAGCTGTGCGAAGCTGCTGCAACCCTCGCACGCCGCCGCGAGCGCCCGCTCGGCCGCGTCCGCAGGCAACGGCTCGATGCGCGGATCGACGCTGGACGCGAACACCAGCCGCTCACGCAACGCGTGCAGCGCATCGCGATCGATGAACTGCTCCACGCCCTTGTGCTTGGCTGCTTCCAGCAGCACCCGCGCAACGTCTGGCCCGCTGACCTCGGCGCGACTCACCTTGTCGAGCTCGAGCCCCTCGTACGAGAGCGTCTGCACGGCTTCCACGCGTTCGCTCTTCGAATCGAAGCGCAGCTCGGTGGTGTCGAGCACGCGCCGCGGAAAGAGCTCGAGCAACCACTCCGGCTCCACCGCGCTCACCAAGTGCGCGACCACGCCGCGCCGACTGCCACGTTGTTCGGAAGCGTCCACCACCACCACGTACGGCGCATCGCGCACCACGCAGCTGGGCGACAGCGTCGCCGAGCCACCGGTAGCGAACACGACATCGTTGCTCTTGGGCGCGCGCCGCTTGGCCACGCGGTCGAAGAAGCCGGCGAGCGTGGCCAGGAGCAGCGCTTGATGACGCTGCTCATCGCTGTGCGAGTGCTCGTCGTAAGCGTCACCGAAGCTACGCAACAGCCGTTCGTGGCTGCGCCGAACCGAGGCGACCGCGCCCGGATCGAGGTCATGCGCGCGCAAGCTCGAAGCACCCGCGGATTCGCCCACCGCTTCCAGCAACTCCAGCCGAAACAGCAGATCGGAGTCTGCGGTGCCGTGATCATGCTTGCGGTCGTCGAAACGAGAGCGCGCCGTGAGCAGCACGTCACGCTCGCCGAGCAACGCCGCCAGCGCACAGCCCGAAGCGCCCGCGCCGCGTTCGACCGCTTCGAGCACCAAACGCGACAGGCGTGGATGCAGCGGCTGACGCGCCATGCGCTTGCCCAGCGCGCTGAGCGCACCACCTTCTTCCAGCGCACCGAGTCCGTCCAGCAGCGCCAGCGCCGCTTGCCACGCGTTCTGCGGCGGCGGCTCGAGCCAATCCGCATCTTGCAGCTCGTTGCCGCTGCTCTTGATCGCCAACACCGTGTCGGCGAGATCGCTGCGCGCAATCTCCGACTTGTCGTGCTCGGGCCGACTGTCGTGATCGTGCTTGGTGTACAGCCGCAGGCAACGCCCCGGCCCCATGCGACCGGCACGACCGGCGCGCTGCGTCGCCGACGAGCGCGCGATCGGCGCAGTTACCAGGGTGGGCAGGCCCGAGAACGGCGAGTGCCCGGCGACACGCGCCAGCCCACTGTCGATCACCGCGACCACACCTTCGATGGTCAGCGAGGTCTCCGCCACGTTGGTCGAGAGAATCAGCTTGCGTCGCGACGAGCGCTGCAGCGCGCGATCCTGCTCGCGCGCCGGCAAATCACCATGCAACACCACGATCTCGAGGCCCGCTTCGCGCGCCAGCGCTTCGCACGCCTCCTGCGTGCGCCGGATCTCCGCCGCGCCCGGCAGAAACACCAGCACGTCACCCTGCAGCCCTTCGCGCACCAAGCGCCGCGCCGCGCCCGCCACGCGCAGCTCGAGCTTCGTGTCGTCCACGCGCTCGGCGTAGTCCACGCTTACTTCATAGGGCCGTCCCGGCACCTGCACGATCGGCGCGTCCAAGAAGCGTGACAGCGGCCCCGCATCGAGCGTTGCACTCATCACCACCAAGCGCAGCTCCGGACGGCTCTGGCGTTGCAGACGACGCAATAGCGCCAGTCCCACGTCGCCATGGATGTGCCGCTCGTGAAACTCGTCGAGCACCACCGCAGCCACGCCGCGCAGCTGTGCGTCCTGCACGATCTTGCGCGTGAGAATGCCCTCGGTGATGAAGCGCACGCGCGTGCGCGCCGACACCGCTTCCTCGAAGCGCACCTGATAACCGATGCGCCCACCGACCTCTTCCCCCAGCTCGCTCGACACCCGCCGCGCCGCCATACGCGCCGCGATGCGCCGCGGCTCGAGCACCAGAATCTCCCCCTGCTCCGCAAACCCCGCCTCGAGCATCGCCGCCGGCAAGCGCGTAGTCTTCCCCGCCCCCGGCTCCGCCACGAGCACGAGACTCGCCCGCTCGCGCAGCTGCGCCACGATCGCAGGCAAGAACGCATCGATCGGCAGCCGCTGCACGCTCACGCCTCAACACCAGCCGGTGACGGCATCACAGCTTTCTGTACTTGATGCGGTGTGGCCGTTCGGCCTCATCACCCAAGCGCTTCTTGCGATCCGCTTCGTAGTCCTGGTAGCTGCCCTCGAACCAGATCGCCGAGCTGTCGCCTTCGAACGCCAGCATGTGCGTCGCGATGCGATCCAGAAACCAGCGATCGTGGCTGATGACGATCGCGCAACCGGCAAAGCCCAAGAGCGCATCTTCGAGCGAGCGCAGCGTCTCCACGTCGAGATCGTTGGTGGGCTCGTCGAGCAAGAGCAAGTTGCCGCCGCTCTTGAGCAGCTTCGCCAGGTGCACGCGGTTGCGCTCACCACCCGACAGGTTCTTCACCAGCTTCTGCTGATCGCTGCCCTTGAAGTTGAACAGCGACACATAGCCGCGCGCCGGCACCTCTTGCTTGCCGAGCGTCACGGTGTCTTTGCCGTCGGCGATCTCCTGCCACACTTGGCGCTCGCCGTTGAGCGCATCGCGGCTCTGATCGACGTACGCGATCTTCACCGTGTCGCCCACGCGCAGCACGCCCGAGTCAGGCTTCTCGGTGCCGACCAGCATCCGAAACAGCGTGGTCTTGCCTGCGCCGTTGGGCCCCACGATGCCCACGATGCCGTTCTTGGGCAGCTTGAAGCTCAGATTGTCGTAGAGCAGCTTGTCGCCATAAGCCTTGCGCAAGCCTTCGGCTTCCACCACCAAGTCGCCCAAACGCGGACCGGGCGGAATGAAGATCTCGTTCGGATCGCGCTTGGCTTTCGTCGACTCGTTGAGCATGTCGTCGTAGGCATGGAGACGCGCCTTGCTCTTGGCCTGACGCGCGCGCGGCGAAGCCCGCACCCACTCCAGCTCGTGCTTGAGCTTGCGCTGCCGCGCCGACTCTTGCTTCTCTTCCTGCGACAGCCGCGTCTGCTTCTGCTCGAGCCACGAGCTGTAGTTGCCCTTGAAGGGAAACGCCTCGCCGCGATCGAGCTCGAGAATCCACTCGGCCACGTTGTCGAGGAAGTAGCGATCGTGGGTCACCGCCACGACACAGCCCGGATAGTGCGCCAGGTGCAGCTCGAGCCACGCCACCGACTCGGCATCGAGATGGTTGGTCGGCTCATCGAGCAGCAGCAACTCGGGACGCTTCAGCAGAATCTGACACAGCGCCACGCGCCGACGCTCACCGCCGCTCAAGTGCGTGACATCCGCATCGGACGGCGGCAGGCGCAGCGCGTCCATCGCCAGCTCCAGCTGATGATCGAGGTTCCAGCCATCGCAAGCCTCGATCTGATCTTGGATCTTGCCGTGCTCGGCCATCACCTTGTTCATCTCGGCTTCCGAAAGCTCCTCGCCGAGCTTCATCGACAGCTCTTCGAAGCGCGTGAGCAACTGGCGCGTGCTCGCCACCGCCTCTTCCACGCACCCGAGCACCGTCTTGCCCGCACCGAGCTCCGGCTCCTGCGACAGAAAGCCGATGGTGGTGCCAGGCTTGGCCCAAGCTTCACCGGTGAAGGTTTTGTCGACACCGGCCATCAGCCGCAAGAGCGAGCTCTTGCCGGAGCCGTTGGGCCCGAGCACGCCGATCTTCGCGCCCGGCAGGAACGACAGATAGACGTTCGAGAGCACCTTCTTGTCGGGCGGATGAACCTTCGAGACGCCCTGCAGCGTGTAGATGTAGTCAGTCATTGGAAGCGTCTTTTCGCACGAGTTTTCGGTGGGGGCTAGAGCGGAGCTGGGGGATCTTCGACGGTTGGAGCGGCCGGTGTGGCTGGCAGCGTCTGCGTCGCAGGGTCTCGCGGTCGTACATGCCCTGCATGCCGCGCTTGCTCGGTAGATCTCGTGCAGCGTGTTAGGTACGCCGTAGGTCTGCAGCTTGACTTGAGACGGGTCGGGCGTGAACTGGCCAGGACCGTTGGAGATGCCTATCTGGGAGCAGGCGACCCAAGATCGCGATGACCACAACGGAGGCGACCACGGCCGCTGCTGTGGTGCGACCGTGCAAGCGCTCCGACAACCACAGCATCCAGGGTCGCGTCAGGAGCGCAAACCACGACGCCAAGACCAGCGAGACACCGCACGGCACGAAGACCAGGGGACCAGGAACGCGCAGAGCGCGAATGAGGCCGCCAGTGCGCCGAGCAGTCTGCGCTGCACGATGGACGAAACCAGAAGCGATCGAGAATCGCCACGAAGCATGCTGCGATATAGAGCAACTGTCGTGCCAGGAAGTCCATCAGCAGAAGCCGAGCCAACTTCAGGCATACAGAAGAAGCAGGCGTGGACTCGACTGCGAGCAACGCGCCCACAGTCGAGTCCAGCTGTCACGCGACGTCGAAACACTCATGCATGAGTTCCCGCGTGCGGGGAAGTGCGTGATGTGCTCGACTACCGGCTGGGTGCGACCACAGTGCTGGCGTCGAGCGTGACCGCAGTCTGCGCCAGCAGCCTGCCCGTGATCGACGCGCCCGTTTGGAGCGTGATGGCCGTTTGACCAAGAACGATGCCTTCCATGTGAGCCGTCGTGCCGAGAACCACTTTGCCGGAGACTTGCCAGAAGACGTTCTTGGGCAACGCGCCGCCCGTCAGCAGGACGCGCGTGCCGCTGCTCATCGTGAGAGTTTGAGCGATCTGAAAGCTCACCAAGTTCGAACGCAGCCGCTTCGTTGATGTCCCGCTTGGATCACGTCAATCGACCGATCGGCGACCCGACATGGCCCGGCGGACCTCAGCCGCAAAAGCGTCCTGGTCGAATTCGGCCTTCCCCATGATCGTCGTCACACGGCCATTCAGCTTGGCGCGATCCTCAGCGGTGATCTGCTTGGCGGTGACCACCAGGATCGGAATGCGAGCGGTGTCGGGATGCTTCTGGAGCGCGTCCACCACATCGAAGCCGTCCACGTCCGGCATCATCAGCTCGAGCACGATCAAGTCCGGCAACTCCTGCCGCGCAGCAGCAATGGCTTCGCGGCCGCCATACGCCCGCCGGACGGTGTCGGCCAAGCCCCGGATGCGGATGGCGAGTAGCTCCAATGTGGTCGAATCCGACCACATCGACGGTGCCGGCCGGGCCAAATCCAGGATGCGGACGGCGATCAGCTCCACCGACTTGCTGTCGTCATCCACCACGAGGACTTTGAACTTCTGGCCCTGGGCGCGATACAGGAGATCCAGCTCAGCGAGTGACGCGTGCAGTTCTGGCCGAGATATGGGCTTTTGCATGACCGCCGCTGCGCCAAGCGCAAACCCCGTATGCTGATCTGAGCCAATCGAAATGACCACGACCGGGATGCATTTGAGCACAGGCACCTGCTTGACGCGACGCAGGAATTCCCAGCCATCCATATTGGGCAGCATGATGTCCAGAGTGATTAGTGACAGCGGCTGTTGAAGCGCGAGGGCCAACGCCGTCTCCGCAGACGCGGCGTGCACAACCGTGAACCCCTCCGCTTCGAGTTGCACGCGGAGCAGCTCTGCCGACTTGCGGTCGTCTTCCACCACCAGTGCGGTGGGCGCCTCGGCATTGTCGGGGCTCGGGTTCATGGCGCGTTCATGCTCGGGCCAGCTGAGTCGCGACCGACGCCAGAAATTCTTGATAGCGCATGGGCTTCGCGATGTAGCCATCACAGCCTGCGGCTCGAATCCGCTCCTCGTCACCCTTCATCGCCAGGGCCGTGAGCGCGATCACCGGAATGGTGCGCGTCGCGTCGTCCCGCTTGAGCAGCACAGTGGCTTGGAGGCCGTCCATGCCGGGAAGCTGGATATCCATCAGGATCAGCGCGGGGTGGTCATCGCGTGCCAACGTCAGCCCGGCCTCTGCATCCGTAGCGGTGAGCACGGTGTGGCCCGCCGACCGCAGCAGAAACACCGACAACGCCATGTTGGTGGCGTTGTCCTCGATGATGAGCACTTTCGCCATGTCAGGCGACCGCTCTGTGGCGTGACAGGGCCCGCCGGATTTCGGCCGCAAAGCGGTCATGGTCGAAGGCGGTCTTTTCCATGATCGTCGCCACATGGCCATTTAGCTTGGCGCGGTCCTCGGCGGTGACCTGCTTGGCGGTGACCACCATGATCGGAATGTCCGCAGAGTCGGGCTGCGCCTGGAGCGCCATCACCACGTCGAAGCCGCTCATCTCCGGCATCATCAGATCGAGCACGATCAAGTCCGGCCGCTCCTGCCGCACACTAGCGATCGCCTCGCGACCACTGTACGCGCGCACCACGGTAACACC
>JADGRE010000111.1 GCA_017881185.1 Pseudomonadota bacterium
CGTGAACTTCCTCGGACCCGGCTCGGCGGGTCGACGGACGCCACCTTGGGTCGGGAGTCTAGCCGGTCTTGTCTTCGGGGGCCTTGCGGACGGTTGTCGATTGGCCCGGGGTGCTGGTCATGCGTTGCAGCAGGGGGTGGTCGAGGCTGGAGGCGCGGGGAGCGCGCATGGCGCCGGCGGCGGTGTCAGTTGGAAAGTCCAGCCAGCAGCGCTGGCGGGCAAAGGGGTAGCTGGGTATGGGGACTTTGCGGCGGGCGAAAGGGGCGTCGAATGCGTGCCAGTCGACCGGTGCGCCGAGCGTGTACAGGGTGGCGAGGCCGTCGGCAAGGCTGCGGTAGCTGGTGTTCGGCCCGAGCTCGAGGGTGAGGTCGGGATGCAGAGCGAGCAGGGCGGGTCGGCCGTCGACTTCCATGGGGGCATGATAGAGATGGTCGAGCCAATGCGCGTAAGCTGGAACGTTTCCAGGCGCGAACGCGCAGCCGGATGCTCCGGAAACGAACGTGAGCTTGGTCGGTTGATAGGTGGCGGCTTGGAGCTCGGTCTTGAACGCGTGTAGGCTGCGCGTGACGAGGCCGGTCGGCACGAGAGACCGCAAGACTTGCGCGCGGTGGTGGACCAAGCGCAACGCGTCGCTCGGCTCGAGCACGCCGCAGCCCACAGCTGCGACGAGCTCGCCGACGCCTTGTCCCAGCACGATGTCGGGAACTACGCCCCAGGAACGTAATAGGCAGAGCAGACCGTATTGCACGACGGCGCATCGGACCTGCGGGTCGATTGGGGCGGCGCCGGCGCTGTCCGCGAAGAAGACTGTGGCGGTGGTGCAGAGCACGGTGGCCGCGTGGTCGAGGGCGGCGCGAAATTCGGGCTGCGTGTCGTAGAAGGCGCGCGCATCGGCCATCGGCGCGGCGTGTTCGGGGAACGACAGCGCCAGCCGTGGTTTCCGCACCGTGCGCAACGGCGTGACTGGCGCAGCCGTGTCTGCGAAGCGCCGTAGCGTGTTCCCGAGATCGTCGACATGGGTCGCAACAAACGCTGCTCGATACGGAAGGCGCGCGCGTCCGGTGTTGGCGGTGAAGCAAATGTCTGCGAGCGGAGCACGTTCCAACTGTCGCGCGTGACATGCGGCGAGCCGTGCCAGCGACTCCAGATCGCGGGCATGCAAGGTGAGCACGTGCACGGGCCGCTCGTGCTGCTGCGACCCTGCACCCGCAGCCGGCGCGACCGCGAGGGCCGGCGCCTCGCCGAGTACGACGTGGGCGTTGCACCCGCCGAGGCCGAACGCGCTCACGCCGGCGAAGCGGGGACGCTGGCTGCGGGCCCACGCGGTCGGCACGGTCGGTATCGAGAGACGCAGCGCTGGCGTGTCCAGCTCGGGGTCCACGTTCTGCAGATGCAGGTGCGGAGGGATCTCCTCGTGGCGGAGCGCAAGCGCTGTCTTGATCACGCCCGCCATACCCGACGCGGCTTCGAGGTGACCCAGGTTGGTCTTGACGGATCCGACCAAGCACGGCGCGTTCACGGTTCGCGCCTGCATCAGCGCGCCGATCGCGCGCGCTTCGACGAGATCGGCGAGCTTGGCACCGACGCCGTGGGCTTCGATGTAGTCGAGGTCGTCCACGCACAGCTTCGCATCCGCCAGCGCCCGCGATATCAAACGCTGCTGCGCGGCTCCGCTCGGGGCCAAGAGCCCATTCGAGGCGCCGTCGTGGTTGACTGCGCTGCCAGCCACGACGGCGTAGACGCGGTCTCCGTCGGCAAGCGCGCGCGACAGCGGCTTGAGTAGAATGGCGCCGCAGCCCTCGCTGCGCACGAAGCCGTCGGCACGGGCATCGAAGGTCTTGCAGCGACCGTCGCGGGCCAGAGCTCGCGCCTTCGAGAAGAAGATTGTCGCCTCGGGCGATAGCACCGCGTTGACGCCCCCGACGATGCACGTGGTCGTCTCGCCGAGGCGCAGGCTGCGACATGCGGCTTGCAGTGCCACCAGCGACGAGGAGCATGCCGTGTCGAACGTCAAGCTCGGACCGTTCAAGTTCAAGAAGTACGAGAGTCGATTGGCGATCACACTCGGCGCGTTGCCTGGGCCGTAGTCGGCATCCACCAGCTGCATGGCGCCACGGTAGAGCAGGGCGTAGTCGCTGCTGGCTGCGCCCACGAACACGCCGGTCTCCGTGCCGGCGAGGTCACTGGGCACGACCCCTGCGTCCTCGAGTGCTTCCCACGCCACCTCGAGAAACAGCCGCTGCTGCGGGTCGATACGCGCGGCTTCGTGCCTGGAAATTCCGAAGAACGCAGGGTCGAACTGGTCGATGCCTTCGACGAAGCCGCCCCAGCGACTGGACATCTTGCCGGGCTTGCTCGGGTCCGGATCGTACAACGCATCGATGTCCCATCGTCCCTCGGGGACTTCCGTGATGGTGTCCACGCCGTACCGCAGCACCTCCCAGAACGCTTTCAAATTCGCGGCGCCCGGGAATCGACAGGCCATCCCGACGATTGCGAGCGGATCGTCGGCCGGCTGTGGAGCGCGAGCCGCCGCCTGGCTCTGCAGCGTGTTCGCCCGCGGTAAGCGTGTCGGCGGCAGCTTGCAATCTCCTTCGAGCGCGCGAACGAGCTCGGTGATCGACGGGTTCTCGTAGCTGAGCGTGCTCGGCAGCTCACGGCCGAGAAATTGCTCGAGCTCCGAGGTGAGCTGCGCCGCTGCGATCGAATCAACTCCGTACATCGCGAGCGGAGCGTGATCGTCGAGCTCGTTCGCCGCTATTCCAGCCAGCGCGGCAAGCCGCTCCCGCAGGAACTCGCTGACCGACGGGCCACGCTTCGGTCGCTCGTGAGTCTCGTCGGAAGCCGGCCGTGCTGGCTCCGACACGCGCTGCGGCGCGCGGGGCCGAACGCTCGGCACGATCTGCAGCTGACCTCGCAGATACGCCTGACGAGTCGCGCCGCGCTGCACCTTGCCGCTCGACGTCTTGAGCAGCGAGCCTCTCTTGATCAGCACGACGGCTTCGGGCGCGACCTGATGTTGCCGCGTCACGGCCTCGACGACGCGCTCGGTCAGCGCGGCCGGATCGCTGCCCGCGCGATGGTCGAGCTCCTGCACCACGATCAAGCGCTCCTGTCCCGCGCGCTCGATTGCAAACGCCGCGCCCGATCCGACCGTCAGCGCCGGATCCACGCTCTGCAGGGTACGCTCGATGTCCTGCGGGTGATGGTTGCGACCGCGGACGATGATCAAGTCCTTGAGGCGGCCGGTCACGAACAGCTCGCCGGTGTGAAAGAAACCAAGGTCACCGGTGCGCAGGAACGGCCCCTCGCCGGTGTCCTGCAGGTGCGCCTCGAAGGTCTCCTTGGTTTGTTCCGGCTGACGCCAGTAACCCGCGGCGACCGCTGCGCTCTGCACCCAGATTTCGCCGACGCTTTGATCGCGCAGTTCCAGCTGCGTCGTCGGATTCACGATGCGCAGCCGCGCTCCCCGGACTGGTCGCCCGCAGCCCACGATGCGACGCAGCGTCCCGGTCTGCTCCCGGCCAGACGATGCGTCTTCCTGCGCGCGGTCCTGCTCGAGCGCTTCGGTCGAAAATTCGCGGATCACCGGCTCGCTGTCGAGCGCGCTACCGCTCACCATCAGCGTCGCTTCGGCCAGGCCGTAGCACGGATAGATCGCCGTCCGGCGCAGGCCGTAGGGGCCGAACGCCGTGCAGAAGGCATCGATGCTTGCCGGATTGATTGGCTCGGCGCCGGTGCAAAGCAGCCGCAAGCTCGAGAGGTCGAGCGAAGCGCGCTCCGCAGGCGCGATCCGCCGGACGCACAGATCGAAGGCGAAGTTCGGAGTCATGCTCACGGTCGCGCGCAGCCGGGTCAGCGCACGCAACCAGCGCAGGGGCTTGCGAATGAAGGCATCGGGCGCCATCAGCACGCCGTGCGCGCCGGCGCATAGAGGCGCGATGATGCCGCCGATCAAGCCCATGTCGTGGTAGGGCGGAAGCCAGCTCAGGATCACGTCCGCGGACGTGAGCGCGGCGGCCTGCGCGATCATGGCTTCGTTCGCGAGCAGGTTCGCGTGCGTCACCACGACGCCCTTCGGTTCCGCGGTCGAGCCGGACGTGTATTGCAGCAGGCACGGATCGGCCGCGCGGAGCTGCGGTGGTGTCCAGGTGCATCCTCGGCTCAGCGCGATCTCGTCGCATGCGATCGTGTCGAGCCCCAGATCAACACGGCCAGCGATCTCGCTCGTCGTCAGCGCGACGCTCGCCTGGGCGTCGGCAGCAATCAGCGCGATGCGCGCGTCGGCGCGGGCCAACGTCACGTGCGACGGCGGATAGGCGGGCACCGCGATCGCGCCCGCGTACCAGGCACCGACCAGACAGCAGACGTAGTTGAGCCCTGGCGGACACAGGATCAGAACGGAATGACCACGTAGGCCGCGTTCGTCGAGACATGCGGCGATCGCGCGCGCTCTTGCGTCGAGCTCTGCGACGCTGAGCGTGACGGATGTCTCCTCGCTGTGGAGATATGTGAATGCAGCTGTCGACGGCCGGAGCAGCGCGTGCGTCTGTAGAAGCTCCACGACGGTCGTGCCGAGAGCAAATGTCGAATGCGTCGTCATGGCGGTTGCCAGGACGCGACTCTACGTTCAAACGAACGACGGTGTCGCTGTCAGACGTACAGCGTGCGTTGCGAATGCAATGATCTGAAATGAGATCACAGGTACCAATGTTCAGGCCTGATCTGGTGATAGAGAGTTCATACGTGTCGGCTGGGAGTCGTAACTGTCACGAACGCGTTGCTGGCTGGAGCGTTGTTGCTAGGTTGCCGTGATCTGTGCGGAAATCGACGCGCAGCGATATGTCGGTTTTTGAATTTGATCTTACTGCTGGGGAATCCCCCGCGTTCCTCGCCGCGCTTCGTCTTCGCGAGCAGAAGATGCTTCCGGTGAGCGCCGCGTTCGAGATGGTATTCGCCGCGCTGCACGCAGTGAGCGGCCGCGATGGGTTGCAGCTGTCACGAGTGAGAGTGCTCGGACCCGTGTCGATGACTCGCCTGCGGGCCCTGCGCGTGGTGCTCGATGAGGGCAACACCAGGTTTCAGGTCGACCAGTGCTCGACCGCAGCGAGTGGCGATACGCCCGAGTGGCGCCTCCTCGCGGCGGGCAAGGTCTCGCTCGCGGACTGGCTCGAGGACGCCGACCCTGCGGGCGCCGACGTCGCGGACCCCGACCAAAGCTCGGCAGCTGCGTCCGGTGCACCACTCGAATACCCCTACGAACGCCTGCGCGAGCTGGGCATCGAGCTAGGCCCGTCGCTGCAGCGGCTCGAGGCGGTGCAGCTGGCTGGCGGTCGCGCGCGAGCCGCCCTCGGGTGTGCCGCAGCGTCCGACTCGTACTTCATCGACCCCACGTCGATCGAGGCGGCGCTTGCTTTGCTCGTGCTGAGCTGCGGGCGCGGCAGCGGCGCCGAGTCCAGCTGCGTCGCCGCCATCGACCGGCTACAGGTGCTCGGACACGCGGCGCGAGTCGAGCGGGTCGAGGTGTCGACGAACCTGCGCTCAGCACGGCAGGCACTGCGCGTCGTCGGACGGAGTCGAACGGGGCAGGCGCTGTTCGTCTTCGACGGTGTGCGTGTCGCACACGGCTTCGACCTGCGGGCGCAGCGGCTGGGCGCCATGGCGCTGCACGTGGCCGATCTGGCCTCGGATCTGCTGCTGGGTCGCGAGGTCGGCGCGGCCGACGATCTAGTGCGCCTGGGCATGCGCTCGATCGACGCTGTGCGGCTCGTCAGCGCGCTTCAGGCCGAGCTGGGCTGTGAGGTTGCGCTGAGTCGAGTGCTCGAGCGACCACGGGTCGACGAGATCGCCCGGCTCTGCGTCGACAACTCGACGGGGGTGACGCAGCTGACAGAGTCATCACGCCCGTCTCCGGCGCGCGAGCAGGGCAGCGACGTACCGTTGTCTCGCGGTCAGGAACAACTCTGGTTTCTCGAACAGCTCGGCGATCTCGGGCCGGCGTACAACGAAGTCGTGGCCCTCGAGCTGGAGGGCAAGCTCGATGCGGGCGCCCTCTGCCGTGCGCTGTCCGCGGTCGTCGCTCGGCACGAGGTGCTGCGCACGTGTGTGCACGGCGAGGGCGCTGAGCTGCGCCAGCGTTACTTGCGACCGACCCTGCAGGTCGTGGAGCATCGCTCGATCACCGAGAACGATGCGCGTGCAGGCAGGGCGGTGATGCTGCAACAGGCACGCGCCTTCGCCCGCCAGCCTTTCGATCTCACCACCGGCCGCGTGCTGCGTGCGTTGCTGATCGAAAACGACAGTCGTAGCCTGCTCGTGCTTGCGGCTCATCACATGGTGGTGGACGACTGGTCATTGCAGCGCATCGTCTTGCCGGAGCTCGCCCAATTCTACGGAGCGGAGCTCGCGGGTACACATCTCTCCCTGGGCGAAGCCCAGCAGCACGCGAGCTTTGTGCGTTGGGAGCAGGCTCATCTCCGAGCGCTCGTCGATCGGCCTGGTGAGCTCTCGTTCTGGCGGCAGAGTCTGGGGGATCTGCCAGCCGTGATCACGCTGCCGACAGACCGCCCGAGACCGAGCCGCATCGCCTACGACGGAGCGCGTCATTCGCTGCGCCTGCCATGCGAGTTGACGAGCCTCGTGGAAAGCTTCGCAGCTCAGCAGGGCGTGACGAGCTTCATCGTCTTCTTGGCTGCGTACGAGTTGCTGCTCGCCACCTACGGTCGGCAGGACCGATTCTGCGTCGGCGTGGTCGCCGCGAACCGCGGGCGAAGCGAGCACGAAGGTCTCGCGGGCCTCTTGGCGAACCTCGTGGCGTTTCGGGCAGAGGTCCCGTTCGCGTCGGAGCGCGCGACCGTCGCGGGCTTCGTGCAGGACGTGAAGCGGCGCGCCTATGCAGCCATCGAGCGCCAAGCCACACCCTTCTCGAGCGTGGTCAACATCGTGGAGACGGCACGCGAGCCTGGCGCAAATCCGCTCGTGCAGGCGGTGTTTGCGTTCGAGGGGCCGTGGCCGCAGCTCGTGCTCGACGGGATGTCGGCGCAACCGCTGGCGCTCGACCTCGGCGTCGCGAAGTTCGATCTCACGCTTTCGGTCCAGGCCGCGGCCGCCGAACAACCCGCTAAGGCGACCTTCGAATATCGTGTCGATCTCTTCTCGGCGGCGACCGTCGCCAGCCTGGCTGAGACCTTCGAGTGGCTGCTCAGCAATCTCTGCGCGCGACCTGACGGGCGACTGTGTGACATCGATCTCGTCTCCCCCGCTGCGGCCCGCGGCTTGCTCGCGACCTGCGCCGGACCCGAGGCGCGGGTCGCGCAGGGCAACGTTCACGCGTCGTTCACAGAACGCGCGGCCCGCGAGCCCAATCGACTTGCCGTCAGCCACGCGACAGGCAGTCTCGACTATGCCACGCTCGACGCGCGCTCCAATCGGCTGGCGCACTGGCTACTCGCACAGGGCGTGCACATCGGCGCAAAGGTCGGCGCAAAGGTCGGCGTGAGGCTGGCGCGGGGACCCGAGCTCTTGGTCGCGGTGCTCGGCATCCTGAAAGCCGGTGCGGCATTCGTTCCGTTCGATCGCGCGCTGCCGGTCCGGCGCGCGCTCGAGATGCAGCAAGCCGCGGCAATCACGCTGACCTTGGCCGAGCGCGACGACGCGGGTGAGTTGCCGGGACTGTGCACGGACTGGTTGCATGCCAGCGCCGCGTGCTCGAGCGAGGCTCCCGCGGTCACCGTCCCCGACGACGCCTTGGCCTACGTGATCTACACCTCGGGCTCGACCGGCTCGCCAAAAGGCGTTGCCGTGGAGCATCGCAACGTCGTCAACTTCTTCGCCGCGATGGATGCCGTGATCGATCTCGAGCCTCGAGGTGTCTGGCTTGCCATCACGTCTCTCTCGTTCGACATCTCGGTGCTGGAGCTGCTGTGGACACTGACGCGCGGCTTCCGCGTCGTGCTGCACGACGGACTCGCTGGCGCGCAGGAGCTCGACGCTCCCGCGGACATCACGCATCTGCAGTGCACACCGTCCGGCGCACGACTTTTGCTCGCGCAGGCCAGCGGACGCAGACTGCTAGGCGGGCTCGCCCACCTGCTGCTGGGCGGTGAAGCGCTCAGCGCGGAGCTCGTGCGCCAGATCCGAGCGGTCTGCTCGGCGCGCATCACCAACATGTACGGACCGACCGAGACCACTGTCTGGTCGACGAGCCATGAGGTCCGCGACGCGGTGGCTGCGATGTCGATCGGCAAGCCGCTGGCGAACACGACGGTCTGCATCGTGGACGAACAGCGCCGGCTCTTGCCCCGCGGCGCACACGGCGAGCTGTGGATCGCGGGCGCCGGCGTCGCTCGTGGCTACCTGGGTGCGCCGGCACGAACCGACCGGCGCTTTCTCGCGGTGGCGTTCGCAAGTGACGTCAAGCGTCGTTGGTACCGCAGCGGCGACCGCGCCCGCTACCGCGACGACGGCACGCTCGAGTTCCTCGGTCGCCTCGACGATCAGGTGAAGATTCGAGGCCATCGCGTCGAGCCCGCCGAGATCGAGCGCGCGGTGGCCACGCACCCCGCGGTCGCCGAGTGCGCCGTGGTCGTGCACGAGCGGCTCGATCAATGCTCGATCGTCGCATACGTCGCAATGCGGGGCGAGGTCGACGCGCGTGTGCTGCGCGATGCTGCACGCGAGCTCGTCCCCGAGGTCATGGTGCCGCACCATTTCGTGCAGCTCGCCGCGCTGCCGCGCGGCATCGGCGGCAAGATCGATCGCGCGGCGCTGCGGGCTCTTCCGGACCCGGAGCGCCCAGTCGTGGCCCCCGCGGCAGCCTCGCCGCTCGAGCTGGCTCTGGCCCGCATTTGGCAACGCGTGCTCGGCGCATCCGGCCTCGACGACGAATTCTTCGCGCTCGGCGGTGATTCGATGTCTGCGTTGCGGATCGTGAGCATGGTGCGCGACGAGCTCGCTGAAGAGCTGTCGCTGCGGATGTTGATCACACATCGCACGATCGCGAGCATCGCCGCGGCGCTCGATCGCGCGCGCACGCGGGCAGCGTCTTCGTTGTCGGATACGGGTGGCGCGCCCGAGACGCGCTGCGTCTGGCTCGGAGCTGCCGCCGCCGACGCCGCCGACACGAATCGAATCGAAGCCGCGGCGCTCGCGGTCATGCCCGCGTTCGAGCATCCGGCGGTGCGTGCGCAGCTGACGGAGCTTCGAGCCACCGATCGCGTCACGTTCCCGGTCCGCTTCGATACGCCGTGGGGTCGCATCGCGCTCGGCCTCTTGCCGTTGCAAGACGCCGATCTGTTCCGTTCGCAAGATCTGGTAATTCCGCGCCTTCGGGAGGGGTTGCATGCGGCGTCGCAGCGCGGTGCGCGGGCCATGGCGCTCACCGGGCTGCTCGCCGCCTCGACGGACTACGGCCGTGCGCTCGTTCATGAGCCCGCAGGCATTCCCGTGACCACCGGTCACGCGGCCACCTGTGCTGCGGTCGTCATGATGCTGCGCTACGTGCTGCAGGCTAGTGGTCGAGATTTCTCCCAGGAGCGCTTCGCGGTGCTCGGTGTCGGCTCGATCGGCGCTGGCGCGCTTTGCCTCGCCCTACGCAGCTTGCCCGAGCCAGCGGAGATCGTACTGTGCGATGTGCCGGCGCGCCGCGCGCGCCTGTCACTCCTCGCGCTGCAGCTGAAGGCGGCCGGCGCGCGCTGTTCGATCACGTTGAGCACGGATTGGCAGGCCGCGGAGTCTCCGCTTTACGGCTCCAGCGTGATCGTCGGCGCCAGCAGCGTGCCGGACGTGCTCGACGTGGCGCGCCTGTTGCCGGGCACGATCGTGGTCGATGACTCCGCACCGCACTGCTTTCCGGTCGCGCAAGCGCTCGCGCGTATGCGCGAGCAGCGGGACGTGCTGCTGTGCGAAGGGGGCACCGTGCGCGCGCCCGCGCCGATCCGCTGCTCCGTGCGCACGAGCGTGGAGCCGGATGCACTGGCGCTGCGCGAGCTCGACGCATTGCTCGGTCCCGAACCGCGCGAGATCATGGCGTGCACGCTCGCCGCTCTGCTGCCGGGGCTCGATCCCTCGCTCGAACCCACGCTCGGCGAGCCGACCGTCGAGAGCTGTGCCGCACACCTGGCCGTGCTGGCGCGGCTCGGCGTCACGCACGGTCCCTGCAGGCTCGGCGCGTACATGCTGTCCGACGAGGCCGTCGCGAGTCTGGTCCGTCGTCACGTCGACGTGAAGCCCGGCGCGTAGGTCGCGATCCAGCGCTCCGGCGCCACCACACCCTGGGCACGCAACCGCGCCAGAATGTTCTCGCACGGCTGCGAGTGTCCGGGGCGCTCACGGTGTTCACGATGGTAGCGAGCGTAGAGCCCGAAGAGCTTCATCTGGTGGCTTTCGCAGCGCGAGATCGCGTCGTCCAGGAGCGACCGTGCCAGCTGCGTGCGGCCGCGCTTCGCGGCGATGCCGGCTCGGGCAATCAAGCTCCAGCATTCGCCGTCCGAACGCCGCGAGCGTTGCAGTGCGGCCGCGCAGCTGTCGGCGATGGCGAGCGCGGGGTGATCGGGCGTCGTCGCTGCGGCAATGGCGCAGCGCGTGCGAAACCAGTTGCCGAGCACGAAGAACATCTTGCTGCGATAGAGGTAGCTTTTGGTGAACGCTGGCCAGGTACGCTCGTAGTGCGCGTGCGCTTCGGCCCCGCGTCCCTGGTAGATCAGGGTGTCGGCCACACGGTTCATCACCCACAGGTTCAGCGTGGTGAAGTCCGGGCCCAGGCGCTGTGCCTGTTCCTCGAGCAGCCGCATCGCGCGGGCCGGGTCGTCCGCCATGAGATGCGCGAGCGGCACCGACAGCGCCAGGAAGCCCTTGGCGAATTCATCGTCGCGCTCGCGTGCCTGCCGCGCTTGTGCGGGCGCCTCCTGCGCAATCTCGGAGAGGTCGCCCGTTTCTTCGAGCGCGCCCAGTCGGAACGAGGTGAGCAGGTTTTGCTCCCAGGAGCAGCCGCTGCAATGTTCGCGGAAGCTGCGTCGCGCTTCTTCCGCGGGCGCGAGCACTTCCTCGTAGCGGCCGAAGAAGAAGCAGCAGCCCGCACGCGCCATCTGCCAGGTCGCCGTCGCGTACGGCGTGCCGACCGTGCTGGCCAACGTCTCGGCTCGCTCGAGGATCGCGCGAACGCGCTGTTCGACACGCGGTCCACCGAGCAGCGCCACGTTGAACGCTTCCCAGGCCAGGCCCTGCTGCACGCGGTGCGGCTCGCCGGCCCGCAGCGCTTCTCGCAAGTATTGCACCTGGAACGCCGTCCCGCGCAGCGGATCGAATACACCGAGCTCGCGGAAGACCGCGCCGAGGGTATCGATGCGCTCGAGCGTTGCAGGTGCGATCTCGTGGGCTTGCCGGAGCTGGAAGTCGAGCCCGCGGATCGACAGGCGCGTCTTGTGCCAGACGATCGACCCCAGCGCCCGCGCCTCGGTCTCCGGATACTCGAGCTTGGCGCCGGCGAACAGGCTCTTCGTCAGAGCCACGCCCTGGTCGATCCGCCCGCTGCGCAGAAACTGCTGGGCCGCGCAGCGCTGCATCATGCGGGCGCACGGCGCATTCATGTCGACGGCAGCCTGCAGGTACGCTTCCGCCGCCTGCGCACTGAGCCCGGCGTTGGCGAGCGCATCCCCCAGGCTTTGATGGAGCAAGCCGTGACGCTCGCGATCACTGGAGTCGACCAGCTCGATCGCTTTGCGATACAGGTCTGCCGCGCGATTGAACGCAAGCTGCTCCGCCGCCGCGCGCGCTGCCTGAATCGCGGTCTCTCCGGCCCTTCCGCCTTCGCCGGCCTCGGCGTAGTGCACCACGAGATGCTCGGGCTCGCCTACGCCCCAACGCTCGCTGGCCTGGGCGATCCGCGCATGCAGCTCGCGCCGCTGCGCGTCGCTCAGCTGCGCCACCACGGCCTCGCGCACGCGATCGTGATAAGTCTCGGCGCTGTCGCTCTGCCGCGTGCCCCGGGTGCGAATCAAGCGAGCCGCCCGCAACGACATCAGCGCCGCTCGGTCCCCCGCTGGCAAGCCCGCCGCTTCCAGCACGACCCCCTGCTCGATCGGTCGCGCCGCGACGCTCAGCACCTCGAGCACGCGCTGGGCATCGCTCGACATGCTGGCGACGCGCGTGGAGATCACGTTGTCGAGCGCGACGCTGGCGAGCGCCGCCGGCGTGGCCTCGCCGCGCGCCTTCAGGTGCTGGGTCAGCTCGCCGATGAAGAACGGAAC
This sequence comes from Pseudomonadota bacterium, assembly GCA_017881185.1. Taxonomy (GTDB): domain Bacteria; phylum Myxococcota_A; class Polyangia; order Polyangiales; family JAFGIB01; genus JADGRF01. Next base: position 12,246 of record JADGRE010000111.1, read on the forward strand.
GCCGCCGGACTCGGCGGCGATGGTCTGCGCGAACAACGTGCTGGCCTGGGGCAGCTCGCGGAGCAGCTCGTGGGTCAGGTGGCCGGCTTCCTCGGCCGAGAGCGCGTCCACTTCGATGCTCTCGATCGGCGTTCCAGCGTGCCCGGATGGATGCTCCTCGAGCACGTGCCGCAGGAAGGCGCTCGACACCACCTCGTCGCGCCGGTACGAGCCGACGAACAGGATCGGTGGCGTGCTCGGTCCATCCAGAAGGTGTGTCAGCAAGCGCGCGCTATCGACGTCGCCCCACTGCAGGTCGTCGATGTTGATCACCAGCGGGCGGAAGTCGGAGAGGCGCAGCAGCAAGTTCTTCAGCGCGTCGAAGGCTTGATCGCGCAGCTCGCGCGGGTCCTCGGTCTGATGTCGTGAGACGCGCGCATTGGCTACCGCGTTCACGCGCTTGAGCACCGGGAAGAGGCGCGCCAGTGCGTGGATGTTGCGCGGCAACAGGGCGGCGCATTCCTGGGCAGGTCTGCGCATCAGGTAGCGGCTGAGCGCATCGATGATGTCGTCGAACGCCTTGTAAGGAACGCTCTCTCGTTCGTAGCAGCGGCCGCGTAGCACAACGGCTTCGTCGTGCTTGATCAGCTCGTTGGCGAAGTAGCGCACCAGCGCCGATTTGCCCATTCCCGAGTGGCCGTGCACGAAGACGGTCACGGCTTGACCGCTCTTGGTACGCTCGAACGCCTGGCGCAGCTGACGCAGGTGCGGCTCGCGACCCACGAGCAGCTCGCCGACGCGAGTGATGGGCGGCTTGGTCGAGTCCAAAGGCGGCGGCAGGTTGGTGCCACCGCTGCAGGTGCGTAGGATCTCGGCGCGCGTCGGTCGCTGCGCTGGGTTGCGGCGCAACAGCGCACGACACAGCTGATCCAGATCGTCGGGCACGCCAACGACCAAATCGCCGGGGGGAACCGGCTCGTGTTCGTCCTTCTGCTGCAGGATCTGCAGGACCGTGCCATCGAACGGTAGCTGCCCAGTGACTGCCTCGTAGAGCACCGCACCGACGCTGTACCAGTCGCTGGCCATCGTCACGGGTTCGCCGGCGGCTTGCTCCGGGGACATGTACGCCGGCGTACCGAACACATGTCCGCCCACGCTGCGCTGATCGTCGTCGCCGTTGTCGGCCTCGACGTGCGTGGAGCTCGCGACCAAACCGAAGTCGAGCACGACCACGCGACCCTCCGACGTCACGAGGACGTTCGAAGGCTTGATATCGCGATGCAGCTTACCGGCGTCGTGCAGCGCACCGATGGCTTCGACCAGCTGGCGCAGCACCAGGCGTAGCCTCGGCACGTTGCAGGTGATACGCGGCAGCGGAAACGCACTGCCGATGGCGCGCTGGTTCAGCGTTACGGACGGATGACGCACGACTCGACCGCGGCTGGCGAGCGTCGCCAGCGCGGCCCGATTCGGAAGCTGCGGTGGAATCGACGCAACGGGGTCGCCGCCCACGTATTGGTCCAGCGTCTCGCCGTCGACGAGCTCCATCGTGAAGAACCACTTGTCACCGTCGAAACACAGCTCGTGCAGAGTCACCAGGTTTGGATGGCTCACATCTGCCAGCTGACGGAACTCATTCTTCAGGCGATAGATGTGCAGCGCGTCGGTTTCGTGGAGCTGTTTGAGCGCGACGCGCGTGTTGCGCTCGAGATCGCGCGCCTCATAGACGACGCCCATGCCGCCTTGGCCGATCTCGCGTTCGATCACGTAGCGCAGAGAGCTTTGGATAGGAATGACCTTGGCTTGCATGACAACCGACCGGTTTCCCGAGAGCGGCTATTTTCAACAACAACGGAACGCTCCGTCAATGACGGTCGCACAGGGTTTTTCCGCTCCGACTGATCCGCGGCAGGCCAAGTTGTAATTTAATCAACAAGATCAGCTAGTTGACGCGTCTAAGTTCATTGTGAAAATTGCGTGACGCGTGGCCAAGCTGTGCCTGCCTCGCCGCTTGAGGGCGCGCGACGCTGCGTAGGCTGGCGCGGGCGCATGCGCATCCTCGAACCAGGTGTGCGCGTCGGCAGTGTGTGCTGTCAGTAGAGCCGGTGCGCGCTGACGAATACAATGCGTCGGTCAAATGACGCACATACCATCGCCATTGGAAGATCTATCATGTTGTTACTAATGATGTATTTCAAGTTGATATAGATCTGTTTGAATACAGACAGTATTCGATCTTATGAGCCGTCGCGTGGCGTAGCCCTCCGTATGGGGTAGCTTGTCGGCATGGCCAGGGCCCGCCGTGTCGATGTGTTTGCGCACCGCGACTACCGGCGGTTTCTGCGGGCTTACTACGAAGCGGGACGCGAGCAGGGGCAGGCGGTCTCGCTGCGCGCGTTCGGCAAGCGCGCTGGGCTGCGGTCCCCGAACTACTTGAAGCTCGTGATGGATGGCGCGCGCAATCTGACGAGCGCGATGGCGGTGCGCTTTGCCGAGGCCGCGGGCTTGTCGGGCGAGGCGGCTGCCTACTTCTGCGAGCTGGTGGCTTTCAACCAGGCCAAGAGCGCGGTCGACCGCGAGCGTGCCTACGAACGGCTGCAACGGTTCGCGCGCTATCGGCAGGTTCACAAGCTCGACGCCGCGCAGAGCGCTTATCACTCGCTGTGGTACTTGCCGGTGGTCCGCGAGCTGGTCGCGCACCGTGACTTCCGCGACGATCCGAAGTGGATCGGCAAGACGCTGCGGCCTGCGATATCCCCGCGGCAGGCGCAGCGTGCGATCGACACTTTGCTAGAGCTGTCGCTGCTCGTGCGCGACGAGCAAGACAAGCTCGTGCAACGCGAGGCGCTGGTCACGACCCCGGACGGACCGTTGCCTCATCACGTCGCGAGCTTCCACCGCGCGATGCTGCAGCGCGCCGCCGAGGCGCTCGACAGCGTGCCGCGCGAGCAGCGCGAGATCGCGTCGCTCACGCTGTGCGTCAGCGCCGAGCAGGCGAGCGAGCTGAAAGCGCGGTTATCGCGTTTTCGCGAGGAGCTCCTTCAGCTTTATGGCACGACTGCCGACGCGACGCGTGTCGTGCAAGTGAACCTGCAGCTATTTCCGCTCACGACCACGGAGGACCCGTCATGAATCGCCAAGCTTTCCTATGTCTCACGTTGTTCGGGATGTGCGCCTGCGTGGGCACGAGCACCGGCAATCCAGCCAACGGCAGCAAGGACGCCGGCGGTGCAGCTGACGGTGGCTCCGAGGGCACGGTCAACGGGGGTGGCTTCTGCGATGCGCAGAAGACGCCGCTGGCGACGCTGGGCAGCACCACGTCGCTCGGATTCACTGCGGCCGACGTGCTCGCGCTAGCGAGCGGTCAGCATGACGCGCCGCTCCAGTGGCTCTCCGCAGCGCCCGAGACGTACGGGCCCGAGAGTGGCGTTGGGCAGTTGCACATCACGGTCACCGCGCCGGCTCCGAAGCCACGCTTCGTGCACTTGACGCAGAAGTCAGCCAGTGGCGCCGCACCTACAATCGACATCGGGACACCCGGTTGTTTCGATCGCATCGAGCTCGACGTCCACGTTCACGTCACGACTGACGGTGGGGCGCTCGACGAGAGCTTCGAGGCGACGCTGTCGGCCCAGACCTCGCGGCTGGCGCAGCTGCACGGCAGCGTGCCAGCCGCTGCGGTCGGTGGAACGTTCGAGATCAGTGGCAACGCCAACAAGCAGGCGTTCGTGCTCGATGCGCTGACCTTCGAGATGTCGTTCACGCGCTTCGGTAGCGGAGGTCAACTGCTCGCCTCGCTCAGCTCGTCGGCCACGCAGCCGGATGCCGGTGCCGGAACGAGCACGGGTGGGGTCAGTACGCAGATCAACCTCGCGCGCTGGCCTGCGGGGGCGGACTGCAACTTGCCGGGGCTCGGTGTGTCTGCGGCCTCGAGCGTCGATAAGCTGAGCGTGAAGGCAGGCAAAGAGCTGGTGGCCGCAGCGCACGCGCTGACGTTGAAGTGGCAAGCGGGCGCGTCCACGGGGCTCACGCTCGCGTTCACGACCAGCGGCGACACGGCGTGTGTGACGGGCCTCGACGACCCGAGCGCTGCGGTTCCTGTGACGCTCAGCGCGCCCGGCACGCTGCATGCGACCACGTCCGATGGTCGGATCGACGCGACCTGGCCGGTGATGCTCGCGGTGGTCGCCGACGCGCAGGGTGCGCTCGACCACGTCGCCCTCACACGCGACACCAACACAGACCCCTTCGTCGATGCGAGCGCCTTCGAGCAGAGCTACGGCATCCACGGCGTGGACCTGGCCGGCTACGACAAGGCCTCGGCGGAGCTGATGCTGACCTTTGCTGCGACGGGCACCACGAGCGGTACGCTTACGGTCAATGGCGCAGTCGTGCCTGCGTGCGCGACCGACAAGCCGCTGCCCGTGGATGCTGGCACGGCGGGCGGGAGCTCGAGCGCAGGCTGCGCTGGCTACATGCTCACGCCGCTGGAACAAGCGACGATCGCGAGTCACTGAGCACAGCTTTGCCAACCGCAGGCGTGTGCCCGCAGCTCAACAGCCGTCGTGCACGTACTGCGCGTCGGCCGGCGTGACCAGGTTCAGGTCGCGCAGCACGATCGACAGCTCGGGGTAGCTCGCGCGCTCGGAGGCCCGAGCTTCGATCGGTACCAGTTCGAACGCGAGTCGTCGTGGCGATCCTGTGGCTCGCTCCCGATCCGCGCATCGAGCGCAGCCTCCGCTAGGGGCGGCGAGCACGCGAGCGTGCGATCACGCGATCACCACGCGATCACCACAACTGCCAGGTCTGCAGCGCAAAGCGCGTCCAGATCGCCCCCAGCGCGATGCAGCTAGCGACCCAGCAGCCAAAGCGTGCCGGCACGTAGTTGAGCACGATGTACACCAACGCATGCACGACGCGCGCACCGACGAACGCCCAAGCAAGCGCCAGCTGCGCGCGGTCGACACGCTGGGTGAGCAGCATCAGCACGCACACCAGATAGAAGAGGATCGGCACCTGCATCAGGTTGTTGAAGGTCCGCGCCGGGCGCTCGATCCACTCTGCGGGCACGTTGGATTTGTAGTCGGCATAGTACGTTGCCGATGCAAGGTCGGTCAGGATCGCGTAGTTGCGCAGCAGCACCATCGCGAGGCACACGACTGCGGTCAGACCGACGAGCCCGACCAGCGGCCCGATCAAGGCTTGCGGCTGCGGTGCCGGTAGGGCGCTCTGTCGAATCAGTGCGCTGAGCCATGTGCTCCACGCCGCCAGTGCAGCGCCCACGCTGAAGTCCGTGCCCCAGCCGGGGTTGCGATTGGTTGGCGCGGCGTTGTCGGTGAGCACTGGCATACGAGGTTGCGTCGGAGAGGCTAGCAGAAGGCGAACGAGACCGAGGTTGGCGCCAAGGGCGGATAAAGCTCGGATTTCCCTGGGGCTGTGTCAAGCGACGAGGGTCCGGGAGCGCGCCCGTGTCGGCCGGAGCCGTGGCGTAGCGCGCGGAACGCTTCACAACGCTTCACACGCAGCGCAGCGTCTGCTCGCGCTACGTCGTTTGCGCGCGCAGATCGCCGGTCTCCACAAGCACGCGCACGAGCGTGTGCAAGAAGTCGGCATCGGCCACGCGCAGCGCAGCGTTCTTCGGATGCAAGATCGCGATCCCGATAGCTGCGTTCCCGTCGTCGTCCGCAGCACGCAAGACGACCGGATCGTAGTGGACGCCGCGGTCCGACGTGAAACCCGACCACCGCGTCACGTCCTCGTCGAGCCCCAGGTCGGTCGCAGTGACGCCGACGCTCAAGCGGTTCTCCGCCGCGCGCACGGATTCGACGAATTCCTCGAGCGCGGTCGTCGACACCATCTGGCCTGCGGATGCAACGCACGCCACGTGCGCTCCACACACCGCGAACAGATGCCCTCCGTCCCCTTCGCAATGCTCGATCAAAAGCTCCAGCGCTCGGCGCAGTCGCACGCCGGCCGTGA
>JADGRE010000285.1 GCA_017881185.1 Pseudomonadota bacterium
CCGCCGGATGCCGACGAGTCCAGGGTGAGCCCGAGATCCGTGAACGCCGGCGCCTGTGCAGACGCGGCAGCTGCGGCCTGAGGTTGCGGCGCGGCGTTGGGATGCGCGACGTGGGTCGCAGCACGCGCGGGTCGCTCGGCGGGGTGCTCCTTGGGCTTCGGCGGCTCCGCCTTCTTCTCGTCTTTCGGCGGCGCCTCGTTCAAGGCAATTGCCACCACCTCGCGCAGCTTCTGCTGCGGAATCAGTGCAAGCACCGCACCCACGGCCAAGTGGGCGCCGAGGCTGACCATGTAGATGGTGTTGAGCTTGCTCTTCTTGCGACGGGCCACGACACAACCTCTACTTGGAACGATCCACCGTGATGGCGAACTTGGTGATGCCTGCGACCTTCGCCAGATCGATCACGTGCACCACGTCTCCATGGAAGGCCTCGCGGTCAGCGCTCAGCACCAGGCTCGCATCCTTGTTGCCCTTCTTGGCTTTCTCGAACTCTGCGCGCAGGGCGCCTTCCTGAATGGGCTTCTGATTGAAGAGATACGACCCGTCTTTCATGATCGTGACCGACAACGGCGTGTTCGCCGGCTCGTCGGACGACGCCGTCTTCGGCAGCTCCACCTTCAAGCTCTGCGAGACGATGTAGATGGCAGACACCATCATGATGACCAGCAGCACCAGCACCACGTCGACCATCGGCGTCACGTTGATGCCGACGATGCCGCCTCTGCGCCCGCCTCTGCCTCCGAGAGATGCCGCCATGGGTATTGCTCCTCAGTTGGTGCCGCCGGCAGCGACTTCGCGCGCGCCGCTGTCGGTTGCGTGCGGAGTCGACCCCGGATGCGCGTGCGAGCCGACCAGTCCCGAGCGACCGTGCGTGCCCTTCAAGAACGCTGTGATCTCTTTGGCGATCGAGGCGACGTTGTCTTCGACGTCGGTGATGGACTTCTGGATGATGTTGTACGCAACGACCGCAGGGATCGCGACGAACAGACCGACACCCGTGGCGACCAGCGCTTCGGCGATGCCGCCCATGACCGCGCCCATCGACGATGAGCCCTGGCTCTCGCCAAGCTGACGAAACGCGATGATGACGCCGATGACCGTACCGAGCAGACCGATGAACGGGGCGTTGTTGCCCAACGTGCCGAGCAGCGTGGAGCCGCGCTCGAGATCGCGACGCTCGCGGATCATCCGGCTGTCGATGGCGTCGGCCACTGCGTCAGCACCGCTGTCGAGGTAACGCAGCGCCGGTTCCAGCACGGCGGCCTCGATCGACTTGCTCTTCTTGAGCAGCGCCGAAGCCCCGGCACGGTCGCCACGTTCTAGAAACTCGATGAGCTTCTCGCTGAGCTCGTCGATGTCATCGCTGCGTTTGCGGAAGAAGAACCAGCGCTCGACCATCGTCGCGATCGAGAACACCGACAACGCGAGCAAGAGGTACATGACCCAGCTCGACCCCAGCAGCGCGACCTTGAGTAGTTTTTCGACCAGCACGGGACGTCCCTTTCACTTGAACTTGAATTCGCCGACGAAGAGCCCGCGGGCCGCGCCGCCGTTTTCCGCAATGGCGGGCATTTGGCCGGCCTGTTCGTACCAGAGGTGCAACTCTTCGCTACCCGACTTGTTCTTGGCAGCGGTGTACACGCTGACCTTGAAGCTGACGCCGGCTAGCTTGCACGCGCTGAACATGTTCACGTAGATGCCGTACTTGCCGTGCGGAATGGACTTGTTCCAGACCAGGCTCTCGGCACGGAGGCCGTCGATGTTGCACATGGCGTTGGAATCGCGGTCGATCACGCCATCGTCGATGCCGGTCGTCGGGTGCTTGCTGTCCGTCACCACGCCATTCGGCCCGATCACCTGCAGGTCTAGGTCCACTTGAGTGTCCCAAGTCAGCGCGATGACGGCGCGCGGTGGCGTGTTGGCGTCGTCGCATGCGTGCAGGTTGTCGGGAACGCGGCCGCGCACGCAGAAGCCGACCATCGCCTGCTCGCCGGCCACACCGTGCTCATCGATCGCGACCGCGTACAGGACGTGACGACCCGGGCCGATGGCGTCACTGAAGTCGGTGACCATGTCCCAGGTGAGGGCGCCGACCGACGGGTCCGGCGTGCCTACTGGGAACACCCAATGTCCAGCGCTGGTGTCGTCCAGCGCGACGCCGATCGTGTACGTGTTGGTGGTGCACAGGCCGTTGAACTTCTTGCCCACCTGGCCGGGCGCGAGGAGCAAGGAAGCAGAGAGCACCTGACTGACTCTCGGCGGTCCGCTCACGCCGCCATCCGCTGCATGCATCGGCATGCCACCGTCCATGCGCTTGCTTCCAGGCAAGGGCGTGCTCAAGAACTGCGCGTTGCGGACTCGAAACTCTTGACCGGCACCATTCTGGGTCTCGCCGGTGTCGCAACCCGAGGCCAGAATGCTTGCGAGCGCAAGCGCGAGGCCGAACCCGGCAAGCGTGGGAGCCTGGCAACGCATCACAGCATCCCTTGCAGGCGAAGGGTCCATTGATTGTTCTTCAGATCTGCGGGCACGCCGCGCGCGTCACGCGCGAGGTAGTCGTTCACGATGTCCCATTGCAGGAGCAGCCGAGCGTGGTCGCGGAACACCAGGCCGAGCAGCGGCGAGTAGGTCGTGACCTGCTGCGACACCGGCACGGTCTTGCCAGCGCGGGTCTCCAGGAAGTCGGAGTTCGGGTCGAACAAGTCGTAGCGGAAGCCGACCACCGCGTACTTCCCCAGCTCCTGCGTCAGCGCGACGTAGTAGCCGAGCTCTCGCACGTTGCCGGTCACCCGCGGATTGACCGTCTGGAAGCCGCGATCGAGGTTGCTCGCAGCAACCAGCTCCGCGTAGAGCATCGACCAACCGAGTTTCGTGCGCAGCAACAGCTCGGCGTCGGCACCCACGGCCCAGCGCGCGTAGCCCCTCGAGGGTTCGGCTGCACCCATGGCGCCGACCAGCTCGGTCATGCCCACGGCGCCGTTGTTGTCGGTATCGGTCCAGGTCAAGACCGTCTTGGTGGGTGAGCTGCCGGGTGTGAAGCCGCGGCCCGCGTTGAACGACACACCGCCGGCGATCACGAGGTCCTCGGTGGCCTTGGTCTCGGCACCGAAGCGTCCTGTCAGGTCCTTGTTGCGGTTCGGATCCTGCAGCCCGTAGCCGCTTTTCTCATCGAGCGGTTCGCCGTTGCTGACCGCGAGCGAGTAGCGCGCGAAGCCAAGACCGCCGGACAAGCGAGCGCCCACGTCGGGCTCGCTCGGGAAAAAAGAGCGGGAGGCCATGGTGCGCTCCATGAACCAGCGAACCCTGGGGCCGTACACGATCTCGAAGCCGAACGGGATGTCGAACTGGCCGACGGTCAGCTGAGCCACCGGCGGCTGATCGCGATCGTTCGAGCGACCGTAGATGAGCGACACTTCTGCTTTCTGAACGCGCATCGCGGGACCGCTCTTGGTGTTGCCGTCGAGCTCGATGATGGCCTGACCCCAGTCCCAGTCGCGCGTGACGCGGACGCGGCCGCGACGCAGCAAGAAGCGGTCCTGATTGAGCAGGGTGCCGCTCGGGCTCAACTGGTTGAGCGAGTCTTGATGAGTCTCGTACTGAGCCTGCAGGTAGCCGGACAGCACGAACTCCGACTTGATGGGTTTCGCGCTGACACCGGGTGTGAGCGGATAACCGGCGGTCGCGAGCATCCCTGCGCCGGGGCTCGCTTCATCAGCTGCCGTGTCTACTGACGGCGGCGGTGGCGGCGGTGGCGGAGCTGCCGAGGCTGCTTCGACGGACGCGACGGCGGGTTGCGTTGCAGGTGACGCGGCTGTGACGGCAGGCGTTTCGGAGGTCGCTGCAGCGGATGGCGGCAACGACGACGCAGCTGCGGGCGCGTCGGCAGCGACTGGCGCTGGCGCCGGCGGCGCACCTGGCGCCTGGACGCTGGTCGGGGGCGCTTTGTCTGCGCTCGGCGGAGGCGCTGCCTCGGCCTTGTCGGGCGCGGCTGGCGCGGCTGGCACGGCCGGTGGGCTCGCTGGCGCAGCGGGCGTCGGGGCCGTGGTCTGCGCCGGAGGCGACGCTGGCGCTGGCTTTGGCTGTGCGCCCGCGCTCGACGCGATGGCCAGCAGACATGAGCCGATTGCGGCGCCCCAACGAGTCGGACGCCGGACACTGTGAAAACGATATGACATGTAAAGTTGACTCGAAGAGCGGTCATTCACCGGCGCGGCGCCGAGGCCGCGCCGGTGAATGATTCAGGCCATCAGAGCGCGGGCAGTACCCCGTTCGTGAGACCCAGCGGTGTGTTGTCGTAGTGGTTGCACGTGAACCCAGTGATGCAGGTGTTGAGGAACTCCGGATCGGTCGTGGGTGCACACATCGCCGCGCTTGCCTTCCAGCAATCGTTGTTGGTGCTGTCCGTGCACTGGGGAGGAGGCGGGGTCGTGCCGGTGTCGTCTGGGACCGTGGCGTCGAGGTCGCCACCCGTTCCACCGCTGCCGCCGCTGCCGCCGGTACCACTGGTACCGCCAGCGGTTCCGCCGCTGCCGCCACTGCCGCCGCTGCCGGCGGTCGGAGTGCCGGCGTCGGAGACGCTAGCATCGTTCGTCGGCATCGCGTTCTTGGAGTCGCTCTTGCAACCAGCCACCACGAGGCCCAGCCACGCCAGCGTGATGACGCACTTGAGGATGTTGTTGGTGTTCATGTTACTTCGCCTCGCAGAACTTGTAGTTGCAGTAGGGTTTGGCGGCAGGACACTCGGCGAGGTCCTTGGTGAAGTCGGCGGCGGTGCACGCCGTGCAGCTTGCCGGCACGGTGCCAGCGGCCGCTTCGGTCTCGAACTTGCAACCGCAGGCGTGAGCCGGCGCGTACGACTTGAGAGTCGAGCCGTCCTTGGCTTCCTTGTGATCGACCATCATCGCGCAGTCCGGGACGACGCCCTTGCTGGCTTCGGTCTTGATCAAGTCGAAGCCCGTCGGTTTGACCGAGCCGGTCAGGTAGTCGATGACCGTCTGGACGTTGGCATTGGTGCCGTACTCGTTCGTGTACATGTGGAGGTGGCCCCAGATGGGGTAATGGCCATCGCGCACGTTGAGCTTGTCGAACTTCGACGAGCTCGAGTCCGGCAGATACGCGCAGTCCTGACCGCGGAACTGCAGCGCCAGGATCTTCAGCGGCGTCGCCGATGCGCGGTTGACGTCCGCATCGCCCGTGGACAGCAAGCCGATGCTCTTCTCGCCGAAGCCGGCTAGCCGATCGGCGTCGACCTTGGTGACGACCGCGCCGCTGTTGGCCTCTTCGGTGGCTTTCCACTTCTCGGCCGGGCCCGACCCGGTGTCGAGGAAGTGACCGGCCATCTGGCGCGTGCCCGAATCGGGCTTGCGCGCGTGGATATAGGTGCTGGTGTCCCAGGGCGCAACCGTGTGGCTGAGACCGCCAAAGCCGAACACCATGTATGCGGCTTCAGCGCTGATCATCGACTTCGACGATGCGCCGGTGGAGCCGCCGGGGACGACGAAGGTCATCGTCTGCACCGGACCGTGGTAGTCGTGCATGCCCGTGCCGAGCGTGACGCTGCCACCGAGTTGCGCCGCGCAGCTCGTCGCGTAAACGTCGGACACGCCGATGTCGACGGTATCGCCGGTTCCACCCGTCGAGTCGCTCGTGGTGCACGAGACCAATGCGCTGGTGCCCGTGTCCCAGTACAGGCCGTTACCCGTCATCTTCGCCGGGGTCGAGGTCACGTAGCTGATGCCGACGCAGGAGCCGAGGCCGGAGTAGATGATCGTGATCGGCGTGGCGAGGGACGCGAGATCCTTGGCCACCCCTGTTGCGAACGGCTTCACGGC
>JADGRE010000286.1 GCA_017881185.1 Pseudomonadota bacterium
GCAGCAAGCTCAGCACGCACGGCGCCCAGCTCCAGCCGCGGCGGCGCGGAGCTGCGCGACCGCGGCGCGTGCGTGCGAGCTGCATGCACACTACCTGTACACACGATGCGCAGTGGCACGCTCGAAGTCACGCTCAGTCAGGTGCGCTGCGTCAACTCGTGGCGTGGGTAGCCGCAAGGTTGGTGCTGAAGCGCGGCCGCAGTGCGTGGTTCTCGAGGTGGACGTGCTGCAGCACATCAGTCTCGAGCGCCTGCAGCTCCGAGAACAGCGCGCGATAGCTGTTGCATGCCCACTCGGGGGGCACGCTCTCTCCACAAGTTGATGCAGCACAAAGCGCGGCGCCGCTTCATCGGGCAGCCTGCGGGCTTCGGGTTGTGGAAGGCTCAGATGCACAGCGAATCAGGTCCGGCCGCGCGCGCGGCAGTCGTCGACAGCAGCGTGGCCGCACAGCCTGCGCACGAGACCTTGTTGTGCGCGCTCGACGCCGGCACGCACGCCGACCTGCCGCTGCTCACCCTGCACGGCACCGAACCCGGAGGTGAAAGCAAGACGCTCACGCTGCGCGCGCTGCGCGATGGTGCACGGCGCTACGCCTTGCTGTTGCGGGCGCACGGCGTGGCGCGCGGCGATCGGGTGCTCTTGCTCTTGCCCACGGGCAGCGCGTTCGTGGAAGCCATGCTCGGAAGCATGCTCGCCGGAGCGATCCCTGTGCCACTCGCCGGCAATCTGACCTTCGGTAGCTTGGAGCGTTACCTCGAGAACCTGAGCGCCGTCGCTCGCAGCGCCGAGGCCCGCGTGCTCATCACCAACGCTCGCATGCGCGACGCCGTTGCGGGCTCCGAGACGCTGCGCGTGTCTCTCCACCACGTGCTGACGCCCGATGCGCTCGACGGCATCGGCCCCGCGCAGGGCGTGTGGCCGTCGGTCTCCGCCAGCGACACGGCGTTCATTCAGTACACTTCCGGCACCACCGGCAAGCCCAAGGGTGCGGTGATCTCGCATCGGGCGCTGCTCTCCAACGCCTTCGCGATCAGCCACGGCCTCGGCATCGACAGCAGCAGCGTAGGCGTGAGCTGGTTGCCGCTGTTCCACGACATGGGGTTGATCGGGGTGGTGCTCACTGCCCTTGCGCATCCGTATCCCATCCACCTGATGCCGCCCGAGCGCTTCGTGATGCAGCCGCGCGGCTGGCTCGAGTTGCTCGCCAAGACCGGTGGCACGCTCAGCGCGGCGCCGAACTTCGCCTACGACCTGTGCGTGAAGCGTGGCGGGGCGCGCGGAACAGAGCTCGATCTGTCGCGCGTGCGTTGCATGCTCGACGGCGCCGAACCCGTGCACGACACGACGCTGCGGCGCTTCACCGCGCACCACGCCTCCACAGGTCTGCGCAGTGACGTGATGTTGCCCGTGTACGGTCTCGCGGAAGCCACGCTCGCGGTCGCGTTCGCCGAGCGCAGCCAGCCAGCAACGACACTGAGCGTCGATCGCGACGCGCTCGAATCGAGCGGCCGCGTGCTGGGGTCGGCGACTGCGCAGTCGCGCGTGCTGGTGTCGGTCGGTCGACCCGTGGCAGGCACACGCCTGCGCATCTGCGACGACGCCGGTCGGACGCTCGGCGAAGGCGAGGTCGGTGAGCTGCGCGTGCGCAGCGCCTCGCTCATGGACGGCTACTTCCACGACCAGGAAGCCTCGATCGCCGTGCTTTCGGACGGCGAGCTGCGCACCGGCGACCTCGCCGTGGTCTGCGACGGTCAGCTCTACATCACGGGACGCAAGAAGGACCTGATCATCAAGAGCGGGCGCAACATTCACCCCTACGACGTAGAGCGCGTGGCCGAGTGCGTGGCCGGTCTGCGCTCCGGGGGCATCGCGGCGTTTGCGCGACCCAACCCCAACACCGGAACCGATGATCTCGTGCTGGCTGCCGAGATCGGTGACGACGCGAGGGCCGGCTGCGAGCGCATCGTGCAACAAGTGCGCGGCGAGGTGCTCGCGGTGCTGGGTGTGAAGGTGGACGCGGTGCATTTCTGTCGCGTCGGGGGGTTGCCACGCACCACCAGCGGCAAGCTGCGTCGCAACGCGTGCAATGCGCTGTTTGCCGCAGGGGAAGTCTGATGCGCGCGCTGGTGATCGGCGCCAGTGGCTTCATCGGGTTGCACGTCGTCGACCAATTGTTAGCGCGCGGCATCGAGGTGCGCGTCACCTGCCGCAAGTCCACGCCCACGATCTTTCTGCGCCGGCGGCCGGTGGAGCGGGCTGCCGGGTCGCTCGAAGAGCCCGCTGCGCTGCGTGAGGCGATGCGCGACTGCGATGTGGTCATGCTGACCGGGGCCTATTACCCGCGCTACTCGCTCGACCTGCAGGCCAGTCTGGAGCAGGGCGTGACTCAAGTGCGCAACGCCTGCAACGCAGCGTTAGAGTCGCAGGTGCCGCGCTTCATCTATACCTCCAGCATCGCCACGCTCGCCAGTGTCAGCGGGCGGGCTGCAAACGAGGACGATGTCGCGCTCGTCGCGCCCATCGGCAGCGTCTACCGCGCGGTCAAATGGGCCATGGAGCGTGAGGTCGACAAAGCCGCTGCAGCGGGCCTCTCGGTCGTGACCTTGCTGCCGGGCGGTTGCATCGGTGAGGGTGACTTGCGCATGGGAACCTCCGGCTTGCTCGTGCTCAGCGTGCGCGGCGAGCTGCCGTTCTGGGTCGACGGCATGGTGAACCTCGTCGACGTGCGCGAGGTCGCCAGCGCGCATGTCGCCGCCATCGACGCGCCGGGTACACGCTATTGCCTGTCGGCGCAGGATTTCCGCTTCGGCGCGCTGCTGCAGCAGCTCGTGGCGCGCTATGGTGGTCGGCTGCCGCCCCGGCTCGACCTTCACGAAGCGCAGCGCTGGGCAGAGGCCGAGGAACGCAGCGCCGCACCACGCAAGGCCCGCGTGGCGTTTCCACGCGAGCTGGTCGACGTCATCGCGTCGGGCCAAGCCGTGGATTGCACGCGCGCGCGTGCCGAGCTGGGCACGCCGCTGAGCAGCGTCATTCCCGCGTTCGATCGCGCGCACGCGTTCTTTCGGCGCTTCGGCGTCATTCCCGCATCGACTTCAGCAGAAAGGTACAGCGCATGAACAGACAACCCGACAATCGCACTCGCATCATCGCCGTGATGGCCGAGATCTTGGAGATCGAGCCGAGCACCATCCACGGGGCGCAGCGTCTGCGCGAAGACCTCGGGATGGATTCCCTGGGCAGCTTGGAGCTGCTTTCGGTCATGAGTCAGGAGCTGGATCTCGAGCTCGAGATGGAGCACGCATTGAACATCACCACGGTGGACGAAGCCTGCGCGTTCGTGTCACGGCACTACGCGCAACAACATCGAGCAGCCAGTGCTGGCGCTTGAGCGCGAACCTGAAGGCGGCGGCTGGACGCCGCTGTCGCTCGGTCCGCGCTTGGCGCGTGTGACCGAGAACGATGCCGAACGGCAGTTGCTCCCGCTGCTCCTCGGCTCGGTCGACAAGCTACGCGTGCAGCTCGACTCGGCCTCCATCGACCGTGCGGGGAAGATCCCCGCCGATGTGCTCGACACGGCTCGGCGCATGGGTCTGTTCGCGCTGACGATCGGCGAGGAGCACGGCGGTCTCGGCCTTCCGCTCAAAGCGGCGACCGCAGTGATCGATCAGGTTGCGCGCAGCGATCGCTCCGTGGCGGTGATGCTGGGTCTGCACGCAGGCCTGGGCACACGTGGTCTCGTGCAGTACGGAAGCAGCGCGCAGCAGAGTCGCTGGTTGCCGCGGCTCGCCAGCGGTGAGCTGGTGGCTGCGTTTGCAGCGACGGAAGCGGGCGCCGGTTCGGATCTCATGGCGGTGCAGACTTGCGGCCGAGGCGTGGCAGGAGGTCTGCGGATTTCCGGACAGAAGTGTTACGTGACCAATGGTGGCTTCGCGGGGCTGTACACGCTGCTGGTGCGCACGCCCGGGCTCGGTGGTGAGCGCGCGCAGTCGCTGGTGTGCATCGAGCGCGGCGCTGCGGGGCTGCACGTGGGGCGCGAAGAGGACAAGCTCGGCATTCGCGGCTCTTCTACGGTGACCCTCGAGCTCGACGAGGTGTTCGTCCCAAGCGAAGACGTGCTGGGCGCCGGTGGCAGTGGCAGCGCGCAGTGTGCGCACGTGCTCGCCTGGGGCCGCACGTTGATGTCGGCGGGCTGCCTCGGTATCGCGAACGCAGCGTTCCAGGCGACACTCTCGCACGTCGCGACGCGCCGCCAGTTCGGGCGCACGCTTGCGCGCATGCCTGTGGTGCAGCTCGACTGCGCCGACATGGCCGCGCGGCTGTATGCGATGGAGTCGCTGGTGCGCTGGGCGGCAGACGCCGAAGCGGAGCCTGTGCGCCTGGAAGCGTTGTCGACGCTGGCCAAGGTGCTCTGCTCCGAGAGCGCGTTCGCGATCTGCGATCGCGCGATTCAGTTGCATGGTGCGCTCGGCTTTCTCGAACCGACGGGCTTGCCACGCTTGCTGCGCGACTGTCGCATCACGCGCATCTTCGAGGGCGCCAACGACGTGCTCTTGGTGCGCATCGGCGCTGCAGCGTTGGCGAGCCCACGCTCCGAGCTCACAGGCCTGCGTTGCGCCGACTTGCGCGGCACACTGGCGGATGTCGCCCGCGTATGCGCTGCGCTCGTGACCGAGCGCGAGGCGACCCTCTCGCTCGTGCGCCAACGCGATGGCCTGTCGGTGATGCGCAAGCAGGCCCTGCTGTGGACGCTCGGGCAGGCCGAGGTCAAGGTGCATGCTGCGATCGCTTGCCTGGCGCGTGCCACGGCGGAGAGCTCGCGCAGTAGCTTGCAGGTTGCCGAGCACGCGATTGTCAGCTTGGCCGCAGACGCCAGCGCGCAGCTGCAAGTCGCTCGCGACGCGCGCGGTGCGGCAGCGCTCGCCCGCGCGCAAGCCATCTGTGACGACCTCATCGCCGACACGCCAGCGTTCCGAAGCTCGGCTGGCTCCGGCGCTCACACCCAGGACAGTTCCACATGAAGGTCCGATTCGTCTACGCCAAGTTCAACCGTCACGCGGAAGACCATCCCGAGCTGCGCGCGCACGTGCCGTGCAACGAATACTTCGGTCCGCCGTCGTTGGGCATCGCCATGCTGGCCGCATGCACGCCAGCCAATTGGGAGCTCGACTTTCGCGACGATCGCCTGGAAGACGTGGGGCTCGATGACGACGACGTGGATCTCGTCGCCATCTCTTGCTTCACGCCCTCGTCGATGCGTGCCATGGAGCTGGCCGACGCGTTTCGTGCGCGCGGCAAGCAAGTGGTGATGGGCGGCATCTTTCCGACGCTCATGCCCGAGGTCGCGGCTGCTCACGCCGACGCGCTCGTGCTCGGCGAAGGCGAGGGCGTGTGGACGCAAGTCTTGCAAGACGCGCAGGCCCATGTGCTGGCCCCGCGTTACAAGAGTGTGAAGCCGGTCGACCCGTGCAGCTTGCCGCTGCCGCGCGTCGACCTGTACATGGAGAAGGAGGGTCGCAGCTTCGCGCCCGACGACTACCCCGTGCAGATCTCCCGCGGCTGTCCGCTCGCCTGCTCGGCGTGCGCGCTGCCCAAGAGCATGGGCCCACGCCTGCGCTACTTCCCGCTCGAACACACCCTCGGTCAGATCGATCAGCTCGCCAAGCGCGGCAAGCTCGGCTCGTTCACGGAGGACACGAGCTTCTTTGCCACGCCGCAGCGCCACTTCGGAGAGCTGCTCGACGCGCTGGCTGCACGCGAAGCGCCCGCCGCCATCAGCTACATCGGCATCTCCATGCCCATGATCTTGGCGACGCCGCCGG
>JADGRE010000112.1 GCA_017881185.1 Pseudomonadota bacterium
GCGCGCGTCAGCCGCCAACAGCTGCGTCCGCCCCGAGGTAGGCCGAAGGCGAGGGACAACCGGAGCCGAGGCCGAAGGCGAACAGGGAGTCGGATGGCCGCCGCCAGGGGGTAGCTGCGCAGGCGGATGACGCGGCGCGGGGCGGCTGGCAGACTGGATGGTGTTTATGCCGGCTACCGCCCGACGATGAACGACGATGAACGCGTCCTGTGTCGCGTCATCGACGGAACCCCGGGGCACGCCGAGCCGAGCCACACTGCGCCACACGAAGTCGAAGTGTCGCGTGTAGAGATCATCAAAGGACGGGGCCGACGCACCGCATTCCCGATTGGGGACATGGAACTCCAACTCGCGGGCTGCGCTATCCATCTTCCCAACGGCCTGATGGCCGCAGCGCGAGGTTCCGTCGCGCTTGCTGAGCGCGCGGCTCCGTTTCCTCGGGATTCACCCCCTATTACACGGTCGTTTGCTGGCCTTCATCATCTCTTAATGTGCGGTCGTCGCGGCGAGACGCAGACTGATCGACGTGCGCCACCCTCGGCGCAAGGAGAACGCCCAATGAAATACCCCCATGCTCTGCCCGGTCTCGTGCTTGCCCTCGGTGCGCTCGTGACCGGTCTCGCTCCCACACTCGCGTTTGCCCGAGATGCCCACGCTCACCAAGCCAAGATCGCCATCGACGCGGCGCGAGCCACCGCGCTCGCGCGTGCGCCCGGCACGGTCGTCGACGAAGAGCTCGAGCACGAGCGCGGTCGCTGGATCTATTCGTTCGAGATCCGGCCGCAAGGCGAGAAGGGCAAGCTGATCCGCGAGGTGAACGTTGATGCCGATAGCGGCGTCATCATCGATGTGCATACCGAGAAAGACTGACCTGAACCCGGCCGCTCAACCGAGCGGCGCCGCGCGCAATTGCAACGTGAAGCGCGCGCCGCCGCTCGGCGCTTTGCCGATGCTCACCGTTCCATCGCAGCTCTCGATGCTGCGTTTGACCATCGCAAGGCCGAGACCGAGGCCGCGCCGACCTTCCGCCATGTTGCGGTCGGCAGCGTGGCCCCGCTCTCCGCGGACGAAGGGCTCGAAGATCGTCCGTTGTTCCGCCGGTGCTATCCCGGGCCCACAGTCGTCGACGTGCAGCGCCACCAAGGACGGACTGACGCGTTCGATGATGATCTGGAGCCTGCTCATTGCGGGCGAATAGCGTAAACCGTTGCGCAGCAGCTCCTGAATCGCGCTCAGCAGCAATACGGGGCGCGCGTAGACCCAAGCCGGCGCGTGCGCGGTCACCGCCTCGACGCGGTTGGCTTCGCGTGGCGCGTGCGCTGACAGCGCCGATAGTGCTTGGTCGACGACGCCAGATAGATCGACGGGTTCCAACTGCTCAGGCGACGGCGCATCGGCGCGCGAAAGATCGAGTAGCGCCTCGACCAGCTTCGCCAAGCGGCATGCCTCGTCTAATGCTGTCGCGGCGATTCGTTGCCATTCGTCGGGTGAACGCGGACGCCGCAGCGCAATCTCGAGCTCACTCGCGATGACCGCCAGGGGTGTGCGTAGCTCGTGCGACGCCGCTGCCGCATAGCTTCCGAGGGCTTGGAAGCCCTCGTCGAGCCTACCCAGTAAGCCATTGAGAGCTAGCGTCAAATCGCGCAGCTCGTCGTCATGCTCGGGGACCTGCAGCCGCTTCTTCAGATCGTGCGCGCTCATGGCCTCGGCATCGGAGATGACGCGTGTCAGCGGGGAGAGCGCGCGGCGGCTCAACCACAGCGCGCCGCCGACCGAAAGCGCAACGCAAAGCGGCGCTGCGAGGAGCATGGCGTGGAACACCTGCTCGCTTGCGTCTTCGGCCGGACCGGACCCCTTCCTCGGTCAGTCCGCGCGCGATCGAAGCCGCCAACCGAGCAGTGTCCTCAACGAGCAAGATCTTCGGCATGGTTGTATTTGGAACCTAGGAGCAACTGTCTGTCGAGACCTGTCCGCGCTGTCGATAGGTCCACGCGACGCATGCGACCAGAATCGCTGCGAGCACCGCCGACGAGCCCGTGGTGCCGAGATTCAGGCCTCCCTTCTCGGTCGACTTGGTCAGGAGATCACCGAAGGTCGCTCCAAACGGACGTGTCAGCACGAACGCGATCCAGAACAGCAAGACGCGGTTGAGTCGAGTCGCGTAGTATGCGAGCACCACCAGCACCAAGAGGCCTCCGATCAGCTCGGCACCCCCAGCGAAGCCGCGGCCCGAGTCGTCAGCCAGGTAGTCTCCGAGCGCGGTGCCGAGCGTGTTCGACACCAGGATCGCGGCCCAGTAGAAGATCTCCGCGCGGTGTCATGCGGGCCAATATCCGTTGCGCAAGCAAATCGAAGCGCTGATCGCCGGAACGCTCGTGCTCGCGCCCTCGGTGGATGGGGCCTTTCTGGTGCCCGCAAACGCCGAGGGGGATTTCGAGCTGGTTCTCGGGCAAGACGCATCCGTAGGTTTCGAACAACAGGTCGATCAGAGGGTGCGCCTGTACCTGACGGAATCCTTTACCTTCCGCGTGCTCGATCCCCAGGCCGTGATCGTGTTCAACCTAGCCCCCCCGTAGCGTGCCGAGCCGTCGTGGAGAAGGGGCGGCATGCTCAACAATATCGATGCATTGACTCGAGCCATAGAGCGTGCGCTCGCGCAACTTCCTCTGACGGGCAACAGTCCGTCGCGATCAATCCTCCGCCGCGAGCGCGAGACCGTCTTCTCTCTCGACAAGCCGGAGCGCCGCACTATTTTCGATGCGCGTGCGCCGCCGCGCGCCGAACGGGCGCTGGAAGAAGAAACATGCGGGGCCGATGCTGAGGCAGGTGACGCTGAGAAGGGGGACAAATCCAAGACGGCGATGGGAGTTGAACGAGTGAACGTTGTCGGCATCGATGTGCCCGAAGAACCGGGTGCCCGGTGGGTAGCGCTCCGCGCACTCGCGCAAGAGTTGCGGGAAGAGGCCCTTCATGCGGTACTCGCGGCGGATGAAGGCGTTGCCGAGGAAGATGGCCGTGTCGTCGAGCGCGAAGGTGAGCGTCTTCGGCCCATAGTCGTCGTACGTGAGTAGGTACTTCCCCGCGAAGGCGCAGAAGTATGCCACGACGCGGCCGTGGTGGCGCAGCGTGATGCAGGAGGGGCCGAGGGCAAGAACCCGCGCCAGCGCTTGGCGGCGCACGTCAATAGCGGCGGGAGCCTCCGTGCACTCGACGAGGTCCTCCAGGATCGACGCGTCGGCGATTGCGAACGCGTACGTGTCGGGGAGCGCGCCCAGCGAGCGGACGTCCATCTCGACGAGCTTGAGAACGTGGACCTCGTGTACGAAGAGGAGCTTCCGCGGCACGAGCCTGGAACCGAGGGTGTTCATCGCGACGCCCTCCATGCCGGCCCGTTTCCATGTCGCGCGCAACGCCCGGATTCTGCGTTCAGACGCTCGCCGGATCTCAGCCAATTTCCCTTTCCCAAGTGCGTTCATGCAAGCGTGGCCGTGTGACTCTGTGAATCTAGAATCGCGATCCGTTTCGATCGACCCCTTACGCCGTCATGCCGCCATCGATGACGATGGTCTGTCCGGTGATGAACGACGGCGCGTCCAGCGCCATGTAGGCGACCAGCGCGGCGATTTCGTCGGCGCTCGCGAAGCGGCGCATCGGCACGCGCTCGAGCGCGGCCTTGCGCTGAGCGGGCGTGAGCGAGCTGAGCATGCCGGTGTCCACGTAGCCGGGCGCGACCGCGTTCACGCACACGCCCCAGGGGGCAAGCTCTTTGGCGAGCGCGCGCGTGAAGCCAATGATGGCCGATTTCGCCGCGCAATAGTTGGTCTGTCCCGCGATGCCGATCACGCCAGAGACCGACGTCAAATTCACGATGCGACCTGCGTGTTGGCGCATCATCTGGCGAGCCGCGGGGCGGGTCGCGCCGAAGAGGCCATTGAGGCTCGTGTCGAGCACGTTCGACCAGTCTTCTTCGCTCATCGTATGCAGGAGCCGATCGGCGGTAACGCCGGCGTTGTTGACGAGCACGTCGAGCCTGCCGCGCTCAGCCAACACGCTCTCGACGAGCGCAAAGAGCGCGGCAGCGTCGCGCGAGTCGGCGCGCGCCGCGCGCACAGCATGGCCTTCGGCCTGAAGCGCTTGCACCACCGAATCGGCGGCTTGCTCGTTGTTCAGGAAGGTGAAGCAGACGTCGACACCGGCGCGACAGAGCCGCTCGACGATCGCCTTGCCGATGCCGCGCGAGCCGCCCGTGACGATCGCGATGCGAGGATCGGCAGGCTTCGCTTCAACGCTCATCGGACTTGGCCAATACCAGCGCCGAGCAGGCTCCGGTGAAAGAGGTCGCGGTGACCAGGGCGTGGCCGGCGCCCAGCGGGGTAGCCTCTACGGGATAGCAGAGACCCGGCACGCGGGGGCGCTGCAGGCGCGCGATCGCGGGCGCGATCCCGGAGCGCAGCGACGTGAGCGCCACGATGCTTTGGAGCAGACCCGCGACGTCGAAGGTCTCGCCGAGGTTCGCCTTCACGGCCAAGATCGGGGCGTGGCTCGCAGCAGGACCCAAGACCGCGAGCAGAGCGCGGGCATGCGCGTCGTCGTGCTGGGTCAACCCGTTGGCCCCCGTGCTCACGAGCGCGAGCTGCGCCGGCTCAGCGCCGGCCGCGCGCAAAGCAGTCGCGCAAGCGCGCTCGAGCGCGTGGTCCATGCGCGACGGATCGGTTGCGAAAGTGCTCGCATAGCCCGCGATGAGGGCCTTGGGCTCGGCTCCGCGCTCGCGAGCGCGGTCGGCTCGCTCGAGCACCAATGCAGCCGCTGCCTCGCCGAAGGCCATGCCGCTGCTTCGCTCGTCGAGCACCCGAAAAACCTCCGCGGTCGCAGTCATCCCCGCCGCTTGGGCCGAGGTCGCCAGCTCGCGGCACAGCCCCATGGCCCCGACTACGACACAAATGTGGGCTCGGTCGTCCAAGAGCAGCCGCGCGCCAAGGCCCAGGGCCGCCAGCGACGACGCGCCGCCGTCGCTGAGCGTGATCGAGAAAGCCTTGGCGCCGAACGCGAGCGCGATGGCGGCACCGGGTGCGCTGTGCAGAGCCAGCGGCATGAGAGTTGGATTAGTGCGTTGCAGGCCGACGGTGACGAGCCCCTCGTCGTACGTGAGCAGGGTGTCCAGATGCGCGTAGGTCGACGCGGTCACCACCCCGAAACGCTCGGGCTCGAGCTGATCCAGCTTGAGGCCGGCGTCGTCGAGCGCGAGCTTGGCAGCGCAGATTCCTAGCTGCGTGGTCCGGTGATAGACACGCATGCCACGCACAGTGGCGTAGCGACCCGGGTCGAACTCGCGCAGGCGAGCCTCGCCCGTGCCTGCCAGCTCGCTTGCCGGCTCGATCGCGTCACGACCTTCGCGCAGCGCCTGCGCCAGCGTTTCGAGCTGGTCGCCGAGCGGCGTCAACACGGAAGCGCCCGTTACGACCACTGCAGGGCCGACCGCTCGCGGCTGGCTCACGGCGCCTCCTTGAGCACGATGCACGCGTTGAAGCCTCCGAAGCCTGCAGAGAGGTTCAAGCACGTACGCACCGGCATCGAACGACCGGAGCCTGGCACGAAGTCGAGGTCGAAGCCGGGCTCTGGCTCGCTCAAGTTGGCCGTGGGCGGCACTGCCTGGTGGACGAGCGCGAGCACGCAGGCGACTGCCTCGATCGCGCTCGCCGCCCCGTTGGCGTGACCGATCATCGACTTGATCGAGCTGATCGGCACCTGCGGCGCGTGCGGGCCGAACACGGCCTGCATCGCCTGGCACTCGCCGAGGTCGTTGTAGTGCGTGCCCGTGCCATGGGCGCTGACGTAGCTCACTTGCTCCGGCAGCGTGCCGGTGCGGGCAAGCGCATCACGCATCGCGCGCACGAAACCCTCGCCGTTTGGCCCAGGCGCGGTGATGTGGTGGGCGTCGTTACTGAAGCCATAGCCCGCGAACTCGGCATAGATTTTGGCGCCGCGACGCCGGGCATGCTCGAGCTCCTCGAGCACCAGTGCGCCCGCCCCCTCGCCGAACGAAACCCCGTCGCGATGCTTGTCGAACGGCTTGCAGATGTCCTTGGAGAGCGCCGCCATGCGTTGGAATCCGCAGTAGAGGAGACGCGTGAGCGTGTCGGCGCCACCAGCCAGCATCAGCTCGGTCTCACCGGAAACCAGGTGGTCGTAGGCAAGCGCGAGCGCCGCGTTGCCCGAGTTGCAAGCACCCGCGGCTAGCAGCACCGGACCAGCGATGCCGTGCTCGGTCGCGATCAAAGCCGGCAGCCGATGGTTGTTGCTGCGCGCGAAAAAGCCGGCATCGGCGACCGGCCCGCCTTGCGACACCTTGCGTTCAGTGAGATCGCCTATTTGACGCTCCTCGCCCAGCGTCGTACCGAACACGGTCCCCGCCCGCGCGAGCACATCGCGCTTGCCGATCAAGCTCGCATCCGAGAGCGCCCGGCGCGCCGCCGCCAAGCCGAGCTCTAGGCAGCGCGCGCGACGCGGGTCGGTGTCCACGCTCGGGGGCAGACGGTCTTCGTCGCCGAGCTCCACCTCGGCGCCGTACAGCCCCTCCATGCCGGGACAGGAGAAGTTGCGTAGCGGCGTGATCCGGCAAGCACCGCTCAGCAGCGCTTGCCAGAAAGGCCCAAGTTGCGTGCCGGCCGCAGTCACGACGCCGCAGCCGGTGATTACCACCCGTCGCTGCACGATGCGCCTCTCGGTCGATGCAAGCCGTTCATCTCATCACATGCGGAGCCCTGCGGGTGCATCATCCGGTAAGCGAGCGCACCAGCTTGACCATGTCCGTGAACGTCTTCACTTCGCCGTAACTGGAATCGGCCACCTTGATCTTGAAGGTACGCTCGATCTCGAACACGATCTCGGTCGCGCGAAACGAGTCGATGCTGAGGTCGTCCGCCAGGTCCGCCTCCGCGCTGAAGTCGGGATCGACCTCGCCGATCCTCGATACGATTTCTCTCAATTTCTCTTCCATGCTCTTCTCATCATTGGTTGCTCTGTCGCATGGGCACTAAGTCCGGCGGTGCTGCGAGCCTTCGGGGCCGAGCTTCTCCAGCACGAGGTTGGCAATGGTGCTGATCGTACGAAATGTCTCGTTGTTGATGTCCGAGGGCTCGATCTGGACGCGGAAAGTCTCGTCCAGAAACGAGACTAGGTCGAGCGTGGAGAACGAATCGAGCACACCGATCTGCTGCAAGTCGGTCTCGTCGTCTAGTCCTCGAGCATCGCCGTTCAACCACCTGTTGACGATGTGCTCACGGATGGAATTCTTCACGCGCGCGTTCACCAGGCTCCTTCTAGTCTACGACAGAGCGCACGGGTGCGAGCACATTTACATCACCCTCGACAATTGCGGCCTTGGTGCGGACACGATCGATTTTCCCGCTGGATGTGTGCGGTAGCTGCGTAACAATGCGGATATCGGCGGGGATCATGTAACGCGGCAGGCGGTCCGCGCAATGCCGTTTGACATCGAGCACCGAAAGCGTCGTATCCGACGGCACGATCACGGCCACCAGGCGTTGTTCCAGGGCAAAGACAATCGCTTCCTGCGCCAGCTCGTGGGCGTGCAGCGCGGACTCCACCTCGCCGAGCTCGACGCGGTACCCGTGGATCTTGACCATGTGGTCGCGGCGACCGTGATACATCAGCTCGCCGTCGGTGCGGCGCGCCACCATGTCGCCCGTGGGGTACGGATGCCGGGCTGGCGTGCGGCGGCCGCCATCCCAGTAGCCGAGCATGACCGTCGGTCCTTCGACGAACAGCTCCCCGATCTCGCCTGCGGCGACATCTTTGCCGTCGGCGTCGAGGATGAACGCATCGTCGCCGCAGCTGGGGCGACCAATCGGGATTGCGGGGGCATCGGCCGCAGGCGCCCCGGTAAGCTCGTAGGCGAGGCAGACATTGGTCTCGGTGGGACCGAAGAGGTTGAAGAAACGCGCCTGGGCGATGGCCGCCATCGTGCGCCGCAGGTGCTTGATGGGGAAGACCTCACCCGCGAAGAACACGACGCGGAGCGACGGCGCCCCCCGCTCCGCAAGGCCGCCGCTTTCGAGCATGAGCACGAGCGCGGATGGAACGGAGTACCACACGCTGATGGCGTTGTCGTGAATGCGATCGAGCATCCGCCGACCGTTGAGCACGGTGACTTCGTCGACGATGACCACGCTCGCCCCACGTGACAGCGACGACCAGAGATCGAAAACGGAAAGGTCGAAGTGGAACGGCGCCACGCTGGCGACGCGGTCGCCGCTATGCAGCGCGATCACCTCCGCGGCCCATTCGACGAATGCGAGCGCGTTGCGGTGCGACAGCATCACGCCTTTGGGCACGCCGGTGGAGCCAGAGGTGTAGAGCATGTAAGCGAGGTCGTCGACCGAGCCCCCGAGCGCCGGTACCGGCATCGCCTCGGTCGCCTGCAGCTCGGCCCACGAGTGGACGCGCACCAGGGGCGGAAGCGCGGGCGCCGCGCCGTCCCCGCTGAGAAAAAAGTGCTCGATGAAATCGATCACACCCGCGGCGGCCCAGCTCGCCAGCAGTTGGGGTGAGATCACCACGTGGCGCAGGCCGCAGTCCTGAGCGATCAGGCGCATGCGCTGCGGTGGCGAGCCCGGATCGAGCGGCACATAGACGGCACCGCTGCGAATCGCGCCGATCATCGCAGCCACGCCGCGCCCCGAGCGCGGCAGATGGATACCCACACGGTCGCCCCGATGCAGACCCGCGGCGAGGAAACGCCGGGCGAAGCGGTTGGCAAGCCCATCGAGCTCGGCGTATGTGAGCAGCTCGCCGCCGCCGTCGATCGCGACTTGATCGGGCGTACGCGCAACCCACTGGGCGAAGAGCGCATCCAGTCGGTTCATGGCAATCCCAGCATCTTGGCAATGATGGCGCGCTGCATCTCCGAGCTGCCGGAAAAGATCCGGGACGGGACGGCGTCGCGCATGAGCGAATCGATGCCGGTGTCGGTGGCCACCCCCGCGCCGCCGAAAATTTGGATCGCGTCCAGCCCCGATTGCACGGCTGCTTCGGAGATCCACAGCTTGCTCAACGCCACGGCTTCCTCACAGCGTTTGCCAGATCGATGCAGCTCGCCGGCGCGGTAGAGCAGGAGCCGGCTCGTCTCCAGCCTGAGCTTCATATCCACGATCCGGTTGGAGACCGACTGGAACGCACCGATGGACTGTCCGAACTGGTTGCGCGAGCGCGCGTGCTCTACGCAGCGCTCCAGCGTGCGCTCCATCGCGCCGACGTAATAAGCGAACAAACAAGCGCGCTCCCAGATCATCGACTCGTTGAAGAGCGCAGCACCGGAGCCCTCGGGACCCAGCCGCGCGCTTGCCGGAACGCGGCACTCCTCGAGAAAGATCGACCCCCAAGGAGAAGTCCGGAGCCCGGTCTTGGCATGCTCGGTGGTCACGCGCAGCCCCGCTGTGTCCCGCGGCACGAGGAACCCGGACACTCCCAGAAAGCCGCGCTCGGGCTGGGTCATCGCGTAGATCAGGAAGAGATCGGCCACCGGCGCGTTGGTGATGAAGCACTTGGTGCCATCCAGGACGTATTCGTCGCCAGCTCGGCGCGCCGTGGATTTCATCGCATAAATGTCGGAGCCAGCCCCCGGCTCGGTTGTCCCGTTGGCGCAGATGAGCGTTCCAGCAGCGATGTCGCGCAGGTAGCGCGCGTGCAGCTCCGGGGCGCGCGCGCGCCAAATCGGCACGGCCGACGCAAACATGTGCGCGCACAACGAGAACACCAAGCCGCCGTCTTCGCAGGCCTTGCCGAGCGCCTCGACGACGAGCATCGTGTCGACCGCGTCGTACCCGCTGCCGCCCCACGCCTCGGGAATCGGCAAGCCGGCCAGGCCAAACTCCGCGGCCTCGTTCCAGAGCCCGCGATCGAACGTGCCAGCTGCATCACGCTCGCGGGCCCCCGGTGACAAACGCCCTCGCGCGAAATCGAGCACTGCTTGGACACGTTCGCGCTGTGCCGCGTTGGGCTCCATCGATGATACGCGGTATGGTGGGTGGATGACCCCGAATGGTCAGTGCTTCAGTAGGCCATCGCCTGCGACCAATGTCGAGCGGGCTCCTCGACTCGGACAGGGGTCTTGATGACATCAGCCCAGATCAATCGCCAGTGGCTCTTCAGGCGTCGCCCCCGCGGCGAGCTGACCGCCGACGACCTGCAATGGGTCGAGGTGCCGATTGCGGAGCCCGGTCAGGGCCAAATCCTCGTGCGCAACCTATACGTCTCATGCGACCCGACCCAGCGTAGCTGGGCGGCAGCGGATACCTACTACCCTGCGATGAAGGTTGGGGAGGTCATGCGAGCATTCGCTCTTGGCGAGGTTCTTACCTCCCGCCTGCCAGAATTCCAGCGAGGCCAGCTCGTGCAAGGGCTGTTCGGCTGGCAAGACTACGCGGTCGCGGACCAACGAGGGCTGTACCCCATCCTGGCCGTGCCCGAGAGCGTGCCGATGGAAACCGCGATGAGCGCGCTCGGCAACACCGGCATGACGGCGTACTTCGGTTTGCTCGAGGTTGGCCGTGCCCGGCCCGGAGAAAGCGTGGTTGTGTCGGCCGCCGCCGGAGCCACGGGCTCGATCGCAGGACAGATCGCGAAGATCCAGGGTTGCCGCGTCGTCGGCATCGCCGGCGGCGAATCCAAGTGCCGCTACCTCATCAACGAACTCGGCTTCGACGCGGCCATCGACTACAAGGGCGAGAATGTGATGACGCGTCTGCGGCAGACGTGTCCCAACGGCATCGATGTTTACTTCGACAACGTTGGCGGACGCATGCTGGAAGCAGCCCTCGCGAACCTCGCGCTGCACGGTCGCATCGTCATCTGCGGCGCGATCTCGGGCTACAACGAAGCCGCGCCGCCGCCGGGGCCCAAGAACTACCTGAAGCTGCTCACGCAGCGCGGTCGGATGGAGGGCTTCGTCGTCATCGACTTTCTGCCGCGTGCCGCGGAAGCCCTCGAGGCCCTGGCGGCCTTCATGCGAGAGGGCAAGCTCAAGGACCAAGTGGACGTCCTGCACGGGCTCGAGAACGCGCCGGCGGCGCTTGCGCGCTTGTTCAGCGGTGAGAACCGGGGCAAGCAACTGGTGAAGGTGTAGAAGAGCTGTCGCGAAGCTATAGGCACAGGGCCAAGCGCGAGCATGGGGGGCGGTAGTCAGTCTGCCAGCCGCCCCGCGCCGCGTCACCCGCCTGAGCAGCTACCCCCCAGGAACGCATCGGAGGTCGGATGAAACTGCGACGGCTCGCAAGACGCGCTCTAGCCACGTCAGCTGCTGCGGCGGCGCTCCTACCAACTTCGGCGCGCGCTGATGATGCAGCCTTCGGCGGCGGGGCGTTCATCGGCTATCACTTCGGCCCGGCCTCGCATTTGGAGTGGGGCGTCGAAGGCTTTGCCACACGCATCCTGGCGGGCGATGGTTTCTGCACGAATGAACTGCGCAGCGGTGTGGGCGGGTTCGCGCAGCTGTCGTTGCTCGGCCTCGCCAATCCACGCCTGACGCTTGCAGCTCATGCCGGGGGGAGCAAGCGCGCGGAGTGCTCGCGCTCAGCGGCGAGCTGGGCGCAACGTATCGCTTCGGGCAAGAGGGCGGCTTCGGCATTCACAGCGGCGTGATGATCGAGACCGTGCTCGTGAACGCCGCGGCTCGCTATCAATGGTTGCTCAACGAAGCATTGCTCTCTGGAGGCGTGCGTGTGCTCGGCACGTACGGCACCCCGGGATTCTGCTCGGTCGGTCGGCCGCTGCGCAGCGACACGGGCATCGTTGCGCTGCATGCTCCCGTGAGCCGCACGGCACTCGATGCAAATGCGGGCGCGCGCATCGAGGCCGTCGGTCGTGCGTTCCAGCGCGACGCGCGGCTGGAGCACGCTTCTGTGCCGGCGTTCCTGCAGCTGGCGACGGAGCTTGCAGCGTTGCACGCGCCGTCATCGCTGATCACGGGTGCGCTCACGGCTGCGCACGATGAGCAGCGCCACACGCAGCTGTGCTTGCAGCTGGCCGCGAGACACTTGGAAGACTGCACGCACGTCGCACCGCCCGAGCTGGTGCAACGCACGCCGCTGACGGGACGCATCGGCTTCGTCAGGCTCGCGATCGAGAGCTGGCTCGATGGCTGCCTCGCCGAAGGCCGCGCGGCGCAGCACGCCGTGCGCGCTGCCGAGCTCGCAACCGATCATCAAGCACGCGCCACGCAGCACACGATCGCGTGCGACGAGCAACGACACGCCGAGCTGGCGTGGTCGATCTTGCACTGGGCGCTCGCAGCGGGCGGCGAAGAAGCACGTGCGGCTGTGCATGCGATGCGCGACGCGGGCAGCGATGTGGCTTTCGAAAGAGATATCCCCGAAGGCTTGGAGGCACATGGTCGCTTGGGCGCCGGTGCGCTGCACACGATCGCCGATGCGCACTGGACCGCCAGCCGAGCGCGTCTCGATACGCAGCTGCACGCGCCTGTGAGCTGACTGTACGGGCCGCGCTTCGTACGCGCCGCGGGTGGCGGCAAGCATGCAGCTAACGGCGTCAGCCTGTGCCGTGCTGTGCCGATGACGTTTGCCGACGCGCCGGCGGCAATGCAGCCGAAGACCGTGCTGCCGCGCGGAAAGACTGGAAAGGGTGGCCGAACAGACGGCTTCTCGGTTGGATGATCATGTCACCTCGGCACCGATGCCCCTTTCATCCCGGCGATGAGCCGCGAGCTTGGCGTCGCGCTCAGCCAAGGTCAGGGCTGAGTCCGTCGAGCGGGAATGTACCGCATCACCCGCGATGTAGCCGGTCTCTGCCGCCAGAGGTAGCTGCAGGGTAGCTGCTCAGGCGGATGACGCGGCGCGGGGCGGCTGGCAGACTGGTTGGTCTTTGTGCTGGCTACCGCCCACTACACCCGGCACGCGCGGCCTGTAAAGCGAAGCGAGCCCAGCGTGCGTCGTTGTAGGTCGCGCGTGAGTCTGCCCGACATTAGGGTCGGGCAACGCCACCGAACCGCGACGCGCACTCTCGATCACAAAAAAGCAGGCCGGACCAAACCTACTCTTTCACGCCGGGGCGGTGAGCCGATATTGTGGCCTGGATGCAATCTTCCTCGCGTGCACTATTCCTCGTCTTAGTCTTGCTGACAGGTTGCACGGTCGACAAGACCAAGAGCTCGAGCGGAGAGTTCGGCGACGGATCCACGGCCGGGCTCTTGGATGGCGGCGCGCTCGGCTCGTTCGATGGCGGTCACAAGAAGGACGGATCGATCGCGGCTGATGGCGGCATCGGTTCCGACAAGACCGACGGCGGTAAGCACGACGCGGGCGCGCACGATGCCGGCAAACCAGACTCCGGCGCGCACGATGCCGGCGGCCTGCACGACGCCGGCAAAGACTCCGGGGTACCCAGCGTCTGTGTCAATCACGCCTGCGGCGCGCACGCGACGTGCAGCGTGAGCAAGGGCGCCGCTGTGTGCAAGTGCGACCGTGGCTACCAAGACAACGACAAGGACGGCAAGTGCACGAGCGACTGCGCGCAGCACACTTGCAACGGCAACGGGCAGTGCTCGGCTGCCAGCGGCAGCACGGTGTGCACGTGCGATTGGGGCTGGTCGGGCACGAGCTGCGCGACCGCAGACTGCACGGGCATCGACTGCAGCGGTCATGGCGCTTGCGCGACGACCAGCGGGGCCGCGGTTTGCAGCTGTCAGCTCGGCTGGTCAGGTCGCGACTGCGAGACGGCGAACTGCACCGGCGTGACTTGCTCCGGCCAGGGCGTCTGCGATGCGTCTTCGGGCAGCGCGCTGTGCGCGTGTGATCCCGGCTGGACGGGCAGTGACTGTGCGACGGCTGACTGCACGGGGATCACCTGCAGTAACCACGGCGCGTGTGGCACGGGCACGGGCAGTGCGGCGTGCACGTGTGCACTCGGCTGGTCGGGCAGCGACTGCTCGCTCCCGGACTGCACGAACGTCAGCTGCAGTAACCACGGCAAGTGCGACACCAGCAGCGGCGCCGCGGCGTGCAGCTGCGCGCTCGGCTGGTCGGGCGGCGCCTGCGCCGTGCCGGACTGCACCGGCGTCGCGTGTAGTAACCATGGCAGCTGTGGCACGGCGACGGGAAGCGCCGCTTGCTCGTGCTCGCCGTACTGGTCGGGTGCCGATTGCAGCACGCCCACGTGCAAGGGCTTCTCTTGCAGCGCGCATGGCAGCTGCAACACTTCGAGCGGCGCTGCGGCGTGCAGCTGCACCACGGGCTGGTCGGATGGGCACTGTGCGAGCGCGGACTGCACGGGGATCACCTGCAGTAACCACGGCGCGTGTGGCACGGGCACAGGCAGTGCGGCGTGCACGTGTGCACTCGCCTGGTCGGGCGCAGACTGCTCGGTGCCTGACTGCACGGGCGTCACTTGCAGCAACAACGGGAGCTGCGCCACAGGTACGGGCGTCGCGGCGTGCACGTGCGCACTGGGTTGGTCGGGCGCCGATTGCTCTGTGCCGAACTGCGCGGGCATCGCGTGCAGTAGCCACGGCGCGTGTGGAACTGGCACCGGCGTTGCGGCATGCACGTGCGCGACCGGTTGGTCGGGCGCCGACTGCTCCGCGCCGGATTGCACCGGCATCGCCTGCGGCAATCACGGCACGTGTGCGACGGGTACGGGCGTAGCAGCTTGCACTTGCGCGACCGGTTGGTCGGGCACTGATTGCTCCACGCCCGATTGCACGGGCATCGCCTGCAGCAACCACGGCACCTGCGCGACCGGCACGGGCGTTGCAGCCTGCACCTGCGCGACCGGTTGGTCGGGCAGCGATTGCTCCGCGCCGAGCTGCTCAGGCGTCACCTGCAACAGTCACGGAACATGTGGCACAGGCACGGGCGTTGCAGTTTGCACTTGTGGCTCCGGCTGGTCCGGTAGCGATTGCTCCGCGCCGAGCTGCTCAGGCGTCACCTGCAACAGTCACGGAACATGTGGCACAGGCACGGGCGTTGCAGTTTGCACTTGTGCGCTCGGTTGGTCGGGCGCCGATTGCGCCACGCCGGACTGCTCCGGCATCTCGTGCACTAACCACGGCAGCTGTGGCACAGGCAGCGGTGTTGCTGCTTGCAGCTGCGCGAGCGGTTGGTCTGGTGCAACTTGTGCGCTCGCCGATTGCACCGGCATCACGTGCAATAACCACGGTAGCTGCGGCACAGGCAGTGGCGTTGCAGCTTGCACCTGCAGCCTCGGCTGGTCCGGCGCGGACTGCTTCACGCCCGACTGCTCGGGCATGACCTGCTCTACACACGGCGCCTGCAGCACGGGCAGCGGCGTTGCAGCTTGCACCTGCGGGCTCGGTTGGTCCGGCAGCGATTGCGCGACGCCCGATTGCACCGGCATCAGCTGCTCCTCGCACGGCAGCTGTGGCACGGGCACTGGCAGCGCAGCCTGCAGCTGCTCGCTCGGCTGGTCGGGCAGCGATTGCGGAGCGCCCGATTGCACCGGCATCACTTGCAGTAACCACGGCAGCTGCGGGACAGGCACAGGCGCTGCGGCTTGCACCTGCTCGCTCGGCTGGTCTGGCATGACGTGCTCGGCCGCGAGCTGCACGGGCATCACTTGCTCGAGCCACGGCACCTGCGGTACCGGCACCGGCAGTGCGGTTTGCAGCTGCGCCACCGGCTGGTCGGGCGCCGACTGCTCGACTCCGGATTGCTCGGGCATCACCTGCAGCGCCCACGGCAGCTGCAATACCGGCGGCGGCACCGCAACATGCAGCTGCAACGCCGGCTACGCGGGCGACAACTGCGACTTCAAGATCGTCTACGGCCTCGACATCCCCATGGGTGCCAGCTGGGGCACGCCAAGCAACGTGGTCTACTCGACCGACAACAGCGCAAGCACCGCGCTGTTCGATCGCGTGGGCTATCGCATGCAGCTCGACAGCAGCTACGTCTGGGTCGAGGCCAAGGCCTTCACCGGCGAGCGCACGAAGCTCGGCGTTCCTTCGGATTGGATCTGGGATCTGCCGCTCACCGACCTGAGCGTGCGCACCAACGCCTCCAACGTGACGGCCGAGTCGCACGTCAGCGGCAACATGGAGTTCTGGTCCAACTGCTACAGCCCAGGCCTCAACGGCGTCTACGACTACGACGACGACATCGACAGCACCGACTGCTACGGCTCGATGCAGATCTTCGACGGTCAGAACACAGTGTTCGCCCTGAACAACTGGGTGGGCGGCGGACAGATCGACATCGGTATCGGCAACAACACCGGCAACCAGCACCCCGACTGGACGTTCATGAACAACGCCAGCAACTACGGGCAGCGGCGCCTCGAGATCTACGTGCACGAGCTCACCGACTGCAGCAGTGACCCCTGCGTGCACGGCACGTGCAACGCGAGCGCGAGCCCAATCGCTTGCGCATGCGCTGCAGCTTACGGCGGCGCGCTCTGCGACCAATGCGCGCTCGGCTACGCCGACCTCAACCACGATGGCACGTGCTTACCCGCGTGCGTGACCGGCCCCTGCGACGGCCTGCAAGCGGTACGCGGCTTGGGCACCGGCGTACACGACCTGAACTTGGACGGCGTCGGTGCCATCCCCGTGTTTGTGGACAACAGCTACGACGGCGGCGGCTGGATTCTGATCGGGCGCGGCCGTGAGAACTGGACGTGGAACAACGCCGGCATCGGCGGCCCCGACGAGGTCAGCCTCGATGTGGGCACCACAGCAGCGTTCACGCCCAAATACCTGTCGACTGCGATCATCGAGCAGCTCATCAACAGCACGCCAGGCAACCTCGACCTGACGAAGCTCGATGTGCGCATCTCACGTGCCGCTGCGACCGACGGCTCGTCGTATCAGCAAGTGCACTGGAGCTTCCCGTACAACCCGCAGTGGGACTGGGACTTCGAGAACCAACAACAAACCATCAACGCAGTCATCGACGACTCGGTGCTTGGACTCGGCATGACCTTCGGCTCCAACGCCCGCGACCTTTGGTCTGGACACAACGACCAAACGCGCGTGTTCACGTGGGCCTGGGGTGGTCACAACAACGAACAAGGCTTCTCGTACGGCCAGGCGATCAACTTCGGCGACAGCTCCCCGACCAACTTCCTCTGGGAGTACTCGGGTGAAGACCACGCCATGCCTTACAGCGAGGTCTACATTCGCGCGCCGATCTGTCGCCCGAACACCTGCAACGGTCACGGCACGTGTAGCGATCTCAGCGGCCCGCCAACCTGCACTTGCAGTGCAGGCTACGCAGGCAAGGCCTGTGACAGCTGCGACGCCGGCTACCAAGACAACGACAGCAACGACACATGCGAGCTCGCCTGCTCGAGCAGCTCGTGCCCGACGCCAGGCCAAGGTTGCATCGACGTCAGTGGCAGCATCCAGTGCATGCCCGTCAGCGGCAGCAGCTGCTTGGACATTCACAACAACCACCCGTCCTACGGCGATGGCAGCTACGTCGTCGATCCCGATGAGCTCGGCGGACCTGCGCAACCCTTCGGCGTGATCTGCGACATGAACACCAGCGGTGGCGGCTGGACCGTCATCTCGTTCGAGGACTTCGAGAACGGCAACGCCCGGGGCTGGAGCGACAACCGCGTCGACACCAGCTCGGACTGCGTCGGCGTGTATACCCGAACGCTCGGTGGCTACGGCCTGTTCGGCGGAGGAGCGGACACGCAACGCACCTTCGACCTGCGCGGCATCGCTCACACCGAGTCCTATGTTTCACTCGACTATCTGTCCATCGACAGCTGGGACGGTGAGCTTGGCATCGTGCGTGTCGATGGCAGTGACATCTACGACACCAACTTCTACTACTCGGATGGCACGGGCATGTGCGGCGGCGGCTGGAACGACCGCAGCCCACAACCGGTCGTGAGCCAGAACGGGCACAACGCGAACCAGCTGACGCTCGAGATCACCTCGGGCCTCGACCAGGACCCTTACGACGAGTCGTTCGCGGCCGACAACGTGAAGGTGATGATTCGCTAAACTGTCAGCTCTCGGGCTATTTCGTGAACCAACGGCACCTTTCTCTCGGTGTGCGTGCTCGTTGCAATGCGCGAGACGTGGACGGAGAGTGGGACGCGTGAACTGAGCGACGGCGCCGTAGAGGCACTCCCCTGGCCGCGCGCAGGCCGGGTCAAGGCCGCCGCAGGCGCCCGC
>JADGRE010000113.1 GCA_017881185.1 Pseudomonadota bacterium
GTGTGGCCGTGGCTCAAGGGGTTGACGTCGAGGAACGCCAGCACATGCGCGTCTTCGTAGACCTTGTGGCAGGGGATTTCGCCCCGGATGATCTTGGAGAAAATGGTGTCGGCCATGCACAAGCCTACACCAAAATGCAAACGCGCCGCTCGCGCCAAGCGAACGTCGCGTCTCCGGCGACCGTGTTCTATCGGGTCCGCGCTGCGTGCAGCGCAACCGCCGTCACTTGAAGTATTCGCCGCGCACCCGTGCCCGCAGGTAGTCGCGCAGGGCCATCTGCTCGTCGGCGTCGAGCTTGCCGTCGTGGTTGGTGTCGTAGTCGGCTTCGAGCTGCGCGCGCTGGTCCTCGGCTCTTACGGCCCGCCTGCATCGGCGCCCGGCGTGCCGGCCGGTGCGCCACAGGCCAGCCACTCGCCGAGCTGCGTGCGTTCTGCGACGCTGGGCTTCTGGCCCATCGCCGGCATCATGGTGTTCTTGTCGCCTGCCATGTTCCAGATGACGCTGCGTAGTGTTTGAATCTGCATGAGCGTGTCGAAGCTCACGCCGGTCGGTGCACCGTTGCGCGCCAGGCCCAGGTTCGTGCTCGCGTGACAGCGCTCGCAGTAGGTCGTGAAGAACTGCGCGCCGAAATTGGCGTAGCTTAGCGTGCTGCCCGCGGGACACGGTCGATCGGCGAGGCTTGCGTACACGATGCCGGCGTCGCGCAGCATGGGTTGCACCACGCCGCTGTCGGTCGCATTGCCGAAGCCGCCAGCGTCCAAGCCGCCGCTGCCCGCAGCGCCGCCGCCACTGGGCAGCGGCGTGGTGTTGACGCTCTTGTTGCTGCACGCACCGAGCAGCAACAAGAGCGCACAGCCGGCGAGCCTCGCGTTGAGACGCGGGAGCCGGCCATGGCGATGGTGACAGTTGTCTCGGGGCATGACGCGACCTCGCTATCGGACGTCGGTCACGCCGTCGTGCGTAACCAGGATTACCGTATATCCGGAATTGCAGCTCCGTCCACCCACCTGCGTCGGTAAGGCGCCAGATCTCGGTCGAATGGGCCAATCGCCTCACTCGCAGGGTATGATTGTGGGGGGTGGGTCGCCAGGCGGCCCTGGGTAGTTGCGCCATGATTGATGACCACAGCAGTCGCGACGATTTGTTGCGGGAGCTGATTGCCACGCGTGCACAGCTCGCGCAGCTGACGGCGGCACAGTCGCCGTCGTCGCTCAGTGCGCTCTCCCATGAGCCGAGCCTGGCCACGCTGCTGGCCAACTCGCCGGACACCATCACCGTGCTCGATCTCGAAGCTCGGCTCGTCTACGTGAACCGTACGGTGGCCGGGCGCACGACGCACGAGATCCTCGGCACGCGCTCGGCGGACTACATGCCGAGCCAAGATCGAGCGCTCTTTCTAGCCGCGTTCGAGCGCGTGCTGCGCACCGGCGAGCCGCAGCGCTTGGACTTGTCGTCGGTGAGTGGCTACGTCTGGGAGACGCGCCTGGTGCCGCTCAAGCATGAGGGCAGCGTGTTCGCCGTCATGGGCATCGGTGCCGACATCACTGCGCGCAGGCGTGCGGAGGCGGCGCTGCGTGAGAGCGAGGAGAAGCTGCGCGTCGCGATGTCGGCGACGGGCCTCGGCTTGTGGCGGCTGGACTGGAAGTTGCGCGAGCTCAGCTGGGACGCAGCCACCTCGCGCATGCTCGGCGTGGGCGATAGCGCCTGTACGCAGACGCTCGCGCAATTCGAGACCCTGCTGCACCCCGACGATCGCGAGCGCGTGCACGGGGCGCTGTTGCAGTTCGCGGCGGCCGGCACCTACGAAGACCTGGAGCACCGCGTGGTCACGCCGACCGGTGCAGTGCGCACGCTGCTCTCCAAGGGCTCGCCGCTGCGCGGGCCCGATGGGGAGCTGCTCGGCTGGAGCGGAGGCATGTTCGACATCACCGAGCGCAAGCGGCTCGAGGAGCAGCTGCGCCAGTCGCAGAAGATGGAAGCACTGGGTCAGCTCACCGCGGGCATCGCCCACAACTTCAACAACATGCTCACCGTGATCTTGTCGAACGTGCTCTTGTGCGAGCCGCGCGTGTCGGACGTGCTGCGTCCGCGTTTGCGCGACGCCGAGCAAGCTGCTCGCCGCGCGGCCGACATGGTGCGTCAGCTGATGGTATTCGCTCGGCGTTATCCTGCCGCCACGAAGTTGCCGATCGACGTGCGCGATGTCGTCCACCGTACCGCCGACATCTGTCGCACCACCTTCGACAAGAACATCGAGATTTGCGTGGATGTGCCCGATGGCGTGGTGGCGGTGCTCGCCGATCCTGGACAGCTGGAACAGGTGCTGCTCAACATTTGCCTGAACGCACGCGATGCGCTCGATGGCCACGAGACGGCCTGCCCGATGATCAGCCTGCGCGTCGACCGCGTCGCGGTCGGAGCCACGGAACGCAGCGAGGTGCGCATTCGCATCAAGGACAACGGGCCGGGCATGAGCGCAGAGCTGAAGAACCGTGTCTTCGAGCCCTTCTTCACCACCAAAGAGGTCGGGCGCGGCACCGGGCTCGGCCTCGCCACGGCCTACGGAAGCATCATCGACCACGGCGGGCAGATCGACTGCGAGAGCACGCCGGGGGCCGGCGCGACTTTCACCGTGCGTTTGCCTTGCGTCGATGCGCAGCCCCAGCGCCCCGCCAACCGAAGTGATACCGCTGCGAGCAGCAGCTCCCGGCCCGCGCCGCGCTCGAAGAACGGACAGCCGACGATCTTGCTCATCGAGGACGAGCTCATGGTGCGCAAGACCACGAGCGCGTTGCTCGCGAGCGGCGGCTACGATGTCATCGAGGCCGCGGATGGCGAAGAAGGCCTGGCGCTCTACGAACGCGAGCTGTCACGCATCGATCTGGTGATGCTCGACTGGTCGATGCCGCGGCTGTCCGGTCAGGCCGTGCTCGAGCGCCTGGTGCGGCGCAGCCCCGAGATCAAGGTGATCTTGTTCAGCGGCCACTATCCCTCCGGGAAGCTGCAAGCGAACGTGCGCGCGATCATCCAGAAACCGTCACCGGTGGACAGCGTGCTCGGAACCATTCGCGCGGCCCTCGACGCCTGACGATTCTTTAGCTATGCCTGGCGTTGCTATGCAGCGCGCCAAGCTTTTACTCGCGGCCGTCTCGATCTTGCTCTGCTGCGCGCTCGATGCGTGCTCGGGCGACACGGCCATGCACGTCGCGCCACACGGCAGCGACGACGGTGGCGTGCCGAAGCCCGTGTGCGTGAGCTGCGGGGGCTGCGAGCAAAGCGTGAAGATCACCAGCGCCAACCACGTGAGCGGCGTGATTCCCTACACCGACCTGCCGCCGGCCGGCGGGGACCACAATGCGTGTTGGGCGAGCTGGGGCGTGCACGCGCAACCCGTGCGCCCCGAGCACTGGGTGCACAACCTCGAGCACGGCGGCGTGGTGTTTCTCTACCACTGCACGAGCGACTGCACGGCCGACGTCGCGCAGCTGCAGAAGCTGGTGGACGGTCGGACGCAAGCGTTGCTCACAGCGTATGACCAGCTGCCTGGCCGCTTCGCGGTGGTGGCCTGGGGGCATCGCTTGGTGATGAGCTGTCTCGACACCAAAGCGATGCTCGCGTTCTACGCTGCGCACGTGGCTCAAGCGCCCGAGTCCATCACCTCCGATCCTCCGTCTGGCTGTCCGTAGTGATTGCGAGTGACCGGGCGCATTGCCCGCGAGCGGCTTTCGCACAGCGACCCACACGTATTCGACAGCATTCGCGGCGGCGCTCGCTCAACAAAGCAGCTTCGACGCGTCTGTCGTGCGTGTATCATCGCAGTCGCTCATGTCGAACGCGGGACGACCGTCGGCTCCTGATCCTCTGCTCGGTCGCGTGATCGATGAGCGCTGGACGATCGAATCCTTCTTGGGTCGAGGCGCCGTGGGCTCGGTGTACCTCGCGGCCGATCTGCAGGGTGGCAAGAAAGTCGCGCTCAAGGTGTGGAACGGTCGCGCGCTCGACACGCAGAGTCGTGGCCGCTTCGCACGCGAAGCCACGGCTCTCCGCACCTTGCGACACCCGAACATCGTCGACGTGCAGGGCTATGGCATGGTCGACGAGCTGCCGTACGTCGCGATGGAGTATCTGCAAGGGCAGACGCTCGAGGCGTTGCTCGCCAATGGTGAGCCGCTCGAGAGCGGGCTCGCGGTGCACGTCGCGCAACAGTTCTTGTCTGCGCTGGCGTACGCGCACCAGGCGGGCGTGGTGCATCGCGATCTCAAGCCCGACAACGTGTATCTGGCGGCCAATGCAGCAGGGCTGCCGACGGTGAAGATCCTCGACTACGGTCTGGCGAAGTTTTTGTCGCCCGACGACGATCCTGTGAAAGGGGTCGCGCTGACGATGACCGGCGTGATGATGGGCACGCCGCTGTACATGCCGCCGGAGCAGGCCTCGGGCAAAAAGGTCGACCTGCGCGTGGATGTGTACTCGGCGGGCTGCGTGCTCTTCGAGCTGTGGAGCGGTCAGCCGCCGTTCTTGGGCGAGAGCCACGGCGAGATCTTGCGAGGGCACATGCTGTCGCCGGTGCCGAAGCTCGCCCAGCTGCGCAGCGACGTCAGCGTCGCGCCCGCGCTGCAGGCGCTGTTCGACAAGGCGATGGCGAAGCAACCCCATCAGCGCTTCGCGGACGCAGGGCAGATGCTCGCGGCGCTACAGGCCGTTCCCAAGCCGGCGCTGCGGCCCAAGACCACCGCGCAGCGCGACGACTTCCGCACGACGGCCGTCACCGACGTGACGCCGCGCAAGCCGGTGAAAGACAACTCACTGCTCTTCGCCGGCGTTGCGGCAGCGTTGCTCGTGGTCGCAGCCTTGCTGTTCGTGTTGCTGCGACACTGAAGCGCGTGTACGCGCAGCTCAGTCGTAGCTCACCGAGTACAGCAGGCTGAGCGCGGTGATGAAGAGCTCGTTCTTGCTCGGCACGTGCGCAGGCGCGAGCTGCACGACATCGGTCTCCTTGCCCGGCGGCACACCCGCGTAGCTCAGCCGCAACGCCACGCCCATGCCGCACTGCTCGCTGATCCACCACTCCTTGCCCACGTCGAGCTCGAGCCCGACGCCCGCTTGGCTCGACACGCGGGTGAGCAAACCGGTCGCGCTGTAGACCGCACCCGCCACACCGACCGAGCCGCC
The DNA here is from genome assembly GCA_017881185.1 of Pseudomonadota bacterium. Classification (GTDB taxonomy): domain Bacteria; phylum Myxococcota_A; class Polyangia; order Polyangiales; family JAFGIB01; genus JADGRF01. The sequence continues at coordinate 5,173 of JADGRE010000113.1, forward strand.
CACGTAGAGATTGATGGGCATGAAGTAGTAGCTGCCGCCGAGGCTGAGCAGCACGAGCGACAGACGGTTCTCGGAGTTGCTGATTGCCGTGCCGTCCTGCTTCAGCTGCGGCCTGAACATGGAGGTGTAACTGAGGCCCACGTGCGCGATCAGGTTCTCGAACACGGCGAGGCCGATGGCGCCGCTGAGGTAACCGGTGCCGCCGCTCCAGTCGAGCTGGCCGTGACTGTCGCCGGTGTTCCGACTGGCACCCGCGGCGCCGACGCCGACCAGCATGCGCAGGAACCACTGGTTGTGCTTGTACGCGTCGAGTGCAGGGGCGTCGCTCGTAGCGCTTGGCGCCGCCGCAGCTGTTTGAACGCTGGCGATGCACTCGCCGGTGCTCGTGCAGGTCTGGTTCGCTCCGCACGCCGGATTGCAGGCCGAGATGCACTGACCCTGGTGACACAGGTAGCCGGAGCGGCAAGCCGGGAAGCAGCTGTCGGCCTCGGAATACGCGGGCGGAGCGGGAGGCACGGCGGTTGGCGCGGCGCTGGAAGTATCGGGCGCGGCGGGGGGCGGTGGCGGGATCTCTGCAGCCAACGGCGGCGGCGCCGGAGCTTCGTCGTGTGGCGTGGCTGCGGGGGCCGGCGTGGGCGCGGGTGCGCTGGCTGCAGGCGTCGTCCCATGTCGTGCCGAGCCCGCGCGGGCCTGTGCGCTCGCCGTGCTCGGCAGGCTGCCAATCAGGCTGCCAATCAGGCTGCCAATCAGACCGCCCATCAGCCAGCAGCCGAGCAGGCCAGCGCGCACGAGCCGAGCGTAGGGCGCCGAGTGAAAGTCGTTGGGTTGCATCGGGACCTCGTTCTTTCATGCAACGAAGTGCAGGTCAAAAGCAATGCTCGGCGAGTCGCCCTGCGCTGCCAGCGCCCTTGTCGCGGGCCGGGGGCCTGGCTACAACCACGGCATGACGCTCGACCCGCAGATTCAGAAGGTGCTCGAATACCTGGAGAACGCCGGTGACGGTGAGATCTCGCTGTTGAGCGTCGCTCAGGCCCGCGAGCTCTCACGCAAGCGGCCCTTGCCTGCCGGGCCCGCGCTGCCGGTGACGGAGCGACGCATTCCCGGGCCGGGCGGTGAGATCCCGCTGCGCGTGTACACGCCTGCGCTCGCCACCACGCCGGGTGCGCTCGTGTACTTTCACGGCGGCGGCTTCGTGCAGGGCGATCTCGACAGCCACGATGCGCTGTGTCGGCAGATCGCGCTCGACGCGAAGTGCGTGGTGGTGTCGGTCGACTACCGCCTGGCACCGGAGCACAAGTACCCGGCGGCGGTGCACGACTGCTACGCCGCCACCTGTTGGGTACACGAGAACGCCGACTTGCTCGGGGTCGATCACCAGCGCATCGCCGTGGGCGGCGACAGCGCGGGTGGCAACTTGGCGACGGTGGTTGCACGTCTCGCCAAGGAGCGACGCAACCCGGCGCTGGTGTTCCAGCTGCTCATCTATCCGGTCACGGATCTGCGCTCGTTCGACACCGCGTCGTACCTCGACAACGCCACCGGCAAGCTACTCACGCGCAGCACCATGCAGTGGTTTGCGCAGCACTACCTGCGCACCGATGCCGACCGCCAAGACCCGTCGGCGTCGCCGCTCATGGCCAACAATCTCATCGGCCTGCCGCCTGCGCTGGTGATCACCGCCGAGCACGATCCGCTGCGTGACGAAGGCGAGGCCTACGCGGCGCTGCTCGAGCAAGCGCACAACCAAGTGACGCTCGCGCGCTACGACGGCATGATTCACGCTTTCGTGAGTATGTACGCGTTCATCGACCAGGGGCGCGCCGCGTTGCAGCAATGCACCGATGCGCTGCGAGCGGCGTTGGCAGCGCGCTGAAGCAGGCGCGCTGGCTCAAGCGGGCGCTACCGTGCTAGCCACGGAGTCGAGCTGCAGCTCCATCAGCTCTACGTCCAGCACCCGCCCGAGCTTCTCACCCACGCGGTGCATCGTGCCGATGCGCCCAAAGCCGAGCTTGGCATGCAACGCCAAGCTTGCGTGGCTCTCGCTGGTGATGCGCGACAGCAGCACGCCAAGACCAGCTTCTTTGCCTGCCGCGCAGAGCTGCGTCAGCAACGCGCGCCCGATGCCAGCGCCTTGGCGCTCTGGGTGCACATACACCGAGACCTCCGCCGCGCGTGCGTACGCGCAGCGGTCGGACCAGGGCGAGAGCGAACCCCAGCCCGCGATGAAGCCGGCATCGTCGGCGACGATGCTGGGATAGCGCGGCCGGCCGTGGTGCGTCCACCATTGCTGGCGTTGCTCCGCGGTGTAGGTCTCGGTGTCGAAGGTGGCGGTGCCGTGTCGCACTTCGTGGTCGTAGATCGCGAAGATGCCGTCGAGGTCGGTGGCGCGCGCGTCGCGAAGGGTCCACATGTGGCGGAGTCTAGCCGGCGAACGCAGGCGGGTCACTTGGCTGCGTGCGGGGCGGTGCTCGAAAGGTCCGCGTGAGCTGGCTGCGGCAGATCGACCAGCAACGGACAGTGATCGCTCAAGTGCATCAGCGCTTCGGGCTCCTGCGCGCGCGAGAGACGCTCGCAGCGCAGCTCGGCGCACACGCCTTGGACGCTCGCGCGCGGCAAGGCTGCCGAGGTGGCCGCCGCCGGCAGCTGCATCCAAAGCGCGTGATCGAGCGTGGAGCCGTGGCCGTGGTAGTACTCGGTGCAGTCGCGCTCGGCGGTCAAGCGCGCGAGCACGGGTGTGGCTGCGTCGCGGGCGTCATCGGTGGGCGCTCGCAGTGCGTCGCGCTCCGCGTCGGCCGCGATCTTCGGCTCGCAGCGCTCGCAGCCCATGGTGTTGAAATCACCCAGGGCGAGCACGGGCAGGGCGCTGCTCTTGAACAGCAGCCGGGCGCGCACTTGCAAGCGCTTCAGGCTCAGCTGCCGGTTGTCGTAGTCGCGCGCGGTCTGCCCGCTGTCGAGATGCACGGTGATCGCCAGCAGCGATGGACCGTCGCGCCACTGCAGGCGCGCCCCGAGCCCAGGCCGCAAGCGCCGATCGCAAGCGCTGCGCCCGGGGTTCAGCTCGCCGAGCACCAGCAGCTCGCGCAGCGTCACCCGCGTGGCGTCGTACAGAAAGCCCACGTGCTGTCGTCCGTCGTCGGGACACTCGTCCAGCTCGGCCTTCCAGTCCCCGTGTGTGCGCTCGGACAGGCCTTGCAGCAGATCGAGCAGTGCAGCGCGGCCGCGTGCATGCTGCACCACCTCTTGCACCGCCAGTACCTGCACGTCGAGCGCAGCCATCGCACAGGCGAGCCACGGCACATCATGCAAGTGCGTGCTGCTGGGCCCATTGGCCGCGCCGTCCGGGAACCAAGCGAGGTTCCAGCTGGCAATCCCCGGTGCATGCTTGCGGCTTCCGCCCGGCACACTCTTCAGGAAAGCCTCGCAAGCCTCGGGCGACGCCCAGGGCGAGCTCGCGCTCAGTGCAGCTGACGGCTGCGGCGCATGGTGTCGCTCGGGAGCCTCGTCTGCCGCGTCTGCCGCCGGCTGCTGCGCCTGCCGCACCTGCTCCCGCTTCGCTCCATGCCGATGCCGGCCCCGGGCCGCCAGCCCCCGCGTCGCCAGCAGCGCGAGCAACACGGCCAAGCCAACCATCGCCGAAGAGCTGCGCCGAGCAGGTCGCGCCATGCGCCGACCCTAACAGACCCGCGCGACTACCGGCGAATTGCGGAAGGTCGTGCTGCAGTGCCACGCGTGGGCTGACAACGCCAGCCAACCACCCGCCCCCGGCGCACCGTTCGCCAAGCGCGCTCTCTCGTGCCAACCCGAGCTAAATCTCGATGCGCACGCCGATCTCCACCACTCGCGTGCTGGGCAGCTGATAGTGAGTGGATGCCGGCCGCGCATTGCGGTTGAGCAGCTCGAACAAGCTCTTGCGCCAGCCTGCCATGCGCGCCTGACCGGTGGTGAGCACAGTGGAGTGGCCGACGAAGAAGGTGGCATCTTCGATCGACCCCGGCAGCCCGCGCTGCTGGCACACCGAAAGCACGTGGCCCAGGTCAGGCGACTCCATGAAGCCGTAGCGCGAGCGCACACGCAAGAAGCCGTGGCCGGCGTCTTCGATCTCGATGCGCGCATGCTCGTTCACGCGCGGCACGTGCTCGATGGAGACCGTGAGCAGCACCACGTGCTCTTGCAGGGCCAAGCTGTGGTCGACGTAGTGCACGAGCATCGGCGGGGCGGCCAGCGCCTCGCGGGTGAGGAACACCGCGGTGCCCGGCACACGCGCGATGTGGCGTCGCTGTAGGTGCGTGATGAAGTCGTCGAACGGCACGCCCAGCGCGCGGATGCGTTCGCTCACCACTTCGGTGCCGCGCTGCCAGCTGGTCATCACCGCGACGAGGAACACGGCCACCGCCAGCGGCACCCAGCCGCCCGAGGCGACCTTCGACAGGTTCGCGCCCAAGAACGCGAGATCGATGACGAGGAAGCCCAGGCTCACGCAAGCGGTCGGGAAGGTTCCCCACTTCTTGTACATGGCCGCGAAGAACAACACGCTCGTGAGGCTCATGGTGCCAGTGACTGCGATTCCGTAGGCCGAGGCCAGCGCCGACGACGAGTGGAAACCCAGCACCAGCGCCACACACGACACCATCAAGATGGTGTTGGCCTGTGGGATGTAGATGCGGTTTTCGATATCCGTCGAGGTGTGCACCACGGTCACGCGCGGCAAGTAACCGAGCTGCACCGACTGATGCACCATGGTGAACACGCCCGTGATCAACGCTTGCGAGGCGACCACCGTGGCCACCGTGGCGACGCCCACCATCGGGTAGAGCAGGCTCTGGGGCACCATCTCGTAAAACAGATTGCCGATCTCGGCCTTGTTCTGCGCCAGCAGGTACGCGCCCTGGCCGAAGTACGACAGGAGCAGCGCGGGCATCACGGCGAAGTACCAGGCCAGGCGAATCGGTTGGCGACCGAAGTGGCCGAGGTCGGCGTACAGCGCTTCGCCGCCGGTGACACAGAGCACCACGGCGCCGAGCACCAGGTAGCCCGTCTTGCCTTCCGACAGGACGCCCAGCGCGTGCAGCGGATTGAGCGCACTCAAGATTTCTGGTTGGCGGATGATCCACGGCAGGCCCACCGCGCCGATGCTCACGCACCACACGAGCACGGCCGGCCCGAAGAACGCGCCGATCTCGCCGGTGCCGCGCCGCTGCACCACGAACAGGCCGATCAAGATGCCGATCGCGATCGGTGTGACCAGGCTGGTTGCGCTCGGCGTCGCGACTTCCAGACCTTCCACGGCGCTGAGCACCGAGATCGCCGGGGTGATGATGCCGTCGGCAAACAGCAACGCCGAGCCGATGAGCCCGACGAAGAGCAAGATCTTGCGGATGCGCTTGTCGGTGGCGTGCGGCTGTGCCAGCGCGAGCAGCGCCAGGATGCCGCCTTCACCGTGGTTGTCGGCGCGCAGCACGAAGCTGAGGTACTTGATCACCACCACCAGCGTCAGCGACCAGAAGAACAACGACACGATGCCCAGCACGTGCTCGTGGGTGGGCGCGATCTGCAAGAAGCATTCGCGCATCGCGTACAGCGGCGAAGTACCGATGTCGCCGTAGACCACACCGAGCGCGCCCAGCGCGAGCGCGGCCATGGCGCTGGCGCTCGGCTGCAGCGCGTGGGCATGCGGGTGGGTAGACGCACTGGCGAGCGATGAAGGTGCGGTGGATGCGTCGGTTTCTGACACGAGACTAAGCCCAGGGGTTATTGGCGGAAGCGTGCGCGCGGCACACTCGTAGTGCTAGGCATCTGGCGTCGTGCCTCCGTCCGAAGGCTTGCCCGTGTCGTCCACGGGCGCAGCGGTAGGCCGGTGCGAATGTCCGGGGATGCGCGACAAGCGCGCGCCCGCACCGGCGGTGATCGAAGCCACGACGCCCACGCTCAGCAGCGAGGCGATGACCACGAGCGAGCTGATGGTGTCGATGGGATGCAGGTGCGTGAGCATCATTTTGATGCCCACGAACGCCAGCACGAACACCAGGCTCACCTTCATGTAGCGGAACGCGTGCAGCGCCGCCGCCAGCGCGAAGTACAACGAGCGCAGACCCAAGATGGCGAACACGTTCGAGGTGAAAGCGATGAACGGGTCGTGCGTGACGCCGAACACCGCTGGCACCGAGTCGGCAGCGAACACCACGTCGGAGCTCTCGATGAGCACCAGCGCCACGCACAACGGCGTGGCCATGCGCGTGCCGGCTTCATACACGAAGAAGCGGTCTTCGCGGTAGCCGTCGGTCATGGGGTAGTAGCGGCGCACCGCACGCACCAGCGGATGCTTGTCGGGTGCGAGGCTCTCTTCGCGCGCCACCAGCATCTTGGCTGCGGTGTAGATGAGCAGCGCGCCGAACACGTACACCGACCACGCGAACAAATTGATGAACGCCAGGCCCGCGCCGATGAAGATGCCGCGAAACACCAGCGCGCCGAGGATGCCGAGAAAGAGCACGCGGTGCTGGTACGGCGCCGGCACCGCGAAGTAGTTGAAGATCAGCGCCATCACGAACAGGTTGTCGATGCTGAGCGACTCTTCCACCACGTACGCGGTGAAGAACTCCATGGCGGCCTGCTTGCCCACCATGGCGTGGCCGATGGTCTGGCCGATGCCGAGGAAGTGATGCTCGTACATCAGGTACACGCAGGCGTTGAAGCCGAGCGCGAGCGACACCCACAGCACCGTCCACGAGAGCGCTTCCGCCGGCTTCACGACGTGCGGCGTCTTGTTGAGCACGCCGAGGTCCAGCGCCAACAAGAACATAACGAGCACTACGAAGCCGATCCATGGGATGAGGCTCATGCTGGGGTGCGTCCGCTCCCGGCGACTTCCATGGGGGGTTATTACGCGGGAACAATCGCCAGCTCAAGTGAACAGGAGGTTTCCGGCGGAAACACACTGCGAGCACGAGGCAACAGCTGCAAAGCGGCCGCTTTCCAGCGCTAGCCTGGGCTTTTCAACGCGTTAGGCGGTGCTCGATGCCCTCGGCGACGCGGTCGGCGAGCGCCATGATGGTGAGGTAGGGGTTCACCTTGCTGCTGGTGGGCATGAGCGACGCGTCGGCGACCACCACGCTCGGGTGGCCGTGCACTTGGCCCCACGCGTTGGTCACGCTGGTCGCCGGGTCTTTGCCCATGCGGCAGCCGCCCATGGGATGCGCGCTCGACACCACCACCTTGCCAGGCACGAGGGCGTCGAGCGTGATGGCGTCGTCTAGCTCGCGCTCGCGGCTCACCGAAAAGCGCTTGCCGAGCAGTGACACGTATTCCAGGGCACCGGCGCCGAAGTAGATGCGGCCCGCACTGCGCTGCGCGTGCACGAGCGCGGTCTTGCTCGCGACCGACAGGCGGTAGTCGAGGACGCGCCGCCCGTGTTCCCAGCGGATGGCGTTGTGCTCTGCGGGCTCGTCGTGCACGAGCGTGAGCGCGCACGCGAGCTGTGAATACGCCTGCATGAAGCGCTTGGGCTCAGCGCCGAAGCCCGGCAGCGAGCGCGCCGTCATGAAGGGAAAATAGAAGGCCGTCTCGATGTAGTAGTGGTCACTGCTGGAGAATTGGTCGGTGTAGTAGAGCTTGGGGAAGCCGCCCCAGCCACGCACGTCTTGTTCCATGCGCGCGAACGAGGTCAGCGCAGGATGCAGCGTGAGGTACTTGCCGCAAGCGGGGCTCAGCTCGGGTAGCTGCGAGCGCAGCAAGAGCGCAGAGGAGTTGAGCGTTCCAGCTGCCACCACGACCACCTTGGCGTTGAAGCGCACGGGCCCCGGTTCGTGCTCGCCGGCTTGCGTGCCACTGGGCGCCGGGCTGATGACACCCTCGGCGCCGCCGTCGCGGACGCATTCGATGCGGCAGTTGGGGATGAGCTCCACGCCCGCTGCCAACGCCGCCGGCAGCTGCACCTCGAGCGTGCCGCGCTTGGCACCGTACGGACAGCCGAGGTTGCAGAAGCCACAGCGCTCGCACTGCTTGATGTTCAGCTGGAACTGCTTGACCGGCCAGCCGAGCTGCTCGCAGCCCTGCCGAAACACTCGGTTGTTTTCGTTCTCGTAGTCACGGCCCGGCACGTGCGCGTCGATCGCAGCTTCCAGGCGTGCGAAGCGCGAGTGCACGTCCGCCTCGGTCAGCTCGGGCAAGCCGAAGTCCCGTGACCACCCCGCGATCAAACCTTCCGGTGCGCGGAAGGTGACGCCCGTGTACACGCTGGTGCTGCCGCCCACGCACTGCGCTGCCGTGACGGCAATGTCGAAGCTCTTGGCTGGCACTGCGCCGCGATCGAGGAACAGGCTGAGCATGTCGGGCTCGCGCATGTTGAAGTGCTCGCGGCGGTACCACGGGCCGGCCTCCACCACTGCGATGCGCATGCCCTGCGCGCACAGTTTGCTCAAGCGCTCGGCGACCGTGCCGCCGCCCGCGCCGGAGCCGATGATCAGTACGTCGTAGTCGAGCGTGCGCGTCATGGCCGGCCTTCGCCCTCGCGTCGCACGCGGTAGTAAGGCGCGTCCAGGCGTGGCCCTGGGTAGCCGAGCGCGGGAAAGCTGCTCGGGTGGCCATAGTAACCGAGCAACGCGAAGGTCTTCACTCCGAAGAACCCTTGGCGCAGCGCCGGCACCCAGCGATTGCTCTCGAGGAAGGCGAGCACCTTGATCTGCTTGTCCTGCGGCAGCTTCGTGAACGGTCGCCCGTAGCGCAAGAGCGGCAAGCGTTCGATCAAGCTGAGAAAGATCGTGAGCAGCTTGCGATCTTGCGCCGGTCGCTCGCTCAACGCGCGATCGGCAACCGCCAGCGCCGCTGCCGAGCCTGCGCCGTCAGGCGTGTCAGCTGACGCCGGCACGATGCACGCCGCGATCGACGCGAAGATCTCCGCGGTCTGCGGCGTGAAGAAGCGAAAGCCCGGAGCGTTCATCATGCTCGCCTTGGCGCGCAGGATTGCAGAAAAAGGCGCTCACGACGAGAGACGGTTAGCGCTGGCGAACGGCGTGCTGGGGGACGTCAGGTGATGCGGACAGGAGCCGTTGAATGTCCTCGGCGTCGTCGCTGACGACATCCGCTCCGCGCCGAATCGACAGCACGGCCACGGCGGCGTCGACGACGTCATCGTACACGACCGGTCTCATCGACTCGAACGCTTCCGCCGCGCCGCGCTTCGCTCGATGCGAGAACGTGCTGCGCTGAGCTCCGCTTGTGTCAAAGCGCTGTGCTCTGCCTCCCATTCCGCAACGGCGGCGCGCCCAGCTGCCGTTGCCGTCTACCGTCGCAAGGCTCACTACCGGCGCGGGCGGGCTTGCTCTTGACCAGGCGGTTTTCGCACCCGCGGGACAGCGTATCGCTGCCTCGATAGGCATCCATTCCTCTGCGACCAGCAGAGCCTGGTCGCACTGTGTTACCTACGCGCTGCATCAACGCTTGCCAAAGTGCGGGCTACAAGTACGCTGGTGCGCAGGACGGCAATCAGTGCTTCTGCGGCAACAGCTATGGAGTGGCGAGCGCCGCGTCGCTGGGCACATCGACCGGTTGCACCATAGCTTGCGCTGGCAATAGCGGCGAGACATGTGGCGGCATTTGGGAGAACAGCGGTTACGCGACTGGTTTGCGATTCGAACACAGCAGCTGGCGCGGCGCCGCCAACGTCCAAAGGTGCAGACAGCTGGTTGACAGCTCATTGATGAAGAAAGCATTGCCCATGCAACTTGTTCGAAACTCGCTAGCCCGAATTGTTAGTGCTGCGATAGTAACCTTCGGTTCGTCCGTCGCTCACGGTGCGCCGTTGACCGGACCCATCACCGGGTGGTCAAAGGGAGACGTGCCTTCCACGTCGGCGATGTACGAGTATGTTCCCGCAACGGCGGTGACCAATCCGCCCATCCTGGTCGTCTCCCACCAATGCGGTGGAACCGCGGCGGGGATGTTCTCGTGGGGGTCGGGCCTCGTGTCCGCGGCCGACCAATACGGCTTTGTGATCGTCTATCCGCAGACCTCAAACGGTTGTTGGGATGTTTCGTCCGACGCGACTCAGAAACGCGACGGAGGTGGCGACTCCCAGTCGATCATTGAAATGGTCAACTACTCGATTTCCACGCACAGCGGCAATGCCAATCGCGTGTATGCGACCGGTGTCTCCTCGGGGGCGATGATGACCGAGCTCCTGCTCGCGGTCTATCCGGACGTTTTCAAGGCGGGCTCGGAGTTTTCCGGCGTGCAGGCAGGATGTTCGAACATCTGGGACCTGTATTGTGGCAACGGGTCTGAGATGACCGGGCAATGGTGGGGAGACAAGGTTCGTGCGATGTACCCAGGCTATGCCGGATACCGCCCGCGGATCCAACTTTGGCATGGTGATGCAGATACCACTATCGATAAGCAACACCAGTTCGGAGCTATTTTAGAATGGACCAATGTCCTGGGACTGAACTCAAACCCGAAGACGACGACCACGGAGACGATCAACAGTCACTCGTTGACCCACGAGACCTGGCAGGACTCGTGCGGCTATGCGGTTCTTGACGCGTGGATGGAGCAACACGGCCCGCACAACACAGACGTGACCCTTGACGCCGCACATGTCATTCCGTTCTTGGGACTTGACCAGGCCGGTCCCACAGACCCAGAAGTGGCACGGTGCGGAACGGCCGACGCGGGAGCCGCTGCCCCCACCGACGCGGGTTCTGACGCCGCTGTCGACTCGTCGATCGGCACCAGAGTTGCCGATGCCAGCGACCATGACAGCGCGACGGCGAACGATGCGGCTGCCAGTGGCTCGGGCACTCCGAAGGCGAACGATGCGGCTGCCAGTGACTCGGGCACTCGGAAGGCGAACGGGCAGAACGGTTGTAGCTGCACGATTGCGGCGCCAACCTCGAACGGGAAGCTCTGTGCCCTGTTCGGACTGGTGATCGCCGTGGCCGTCGCCCGTCGCAGGAGCCGTCGAACCCAACGCGACTTTCTAACCTGGGACGATGACCGAAAGGTTGCGCCTTCGCGCTCACACTTCTAGTACAGCGGGCCGTAAGTTCGTTCCGCACTTCATGGTCCGCTGATCCGAAAGAGCCGCATGCGTCAATCGCGCACGCCCGGATCTGTGGGGCCGGGGAGGGCAACCTCCCTGGCCTACCCGATCCGGCTCTTGCTCGACCGCGAGGCCGTGTTAGGGAGCCAAATCATGAGCGTCAGCTGCCTTCCTTGCGAAGCCCGTGTACGCGAGCCGGGTGGAAGGCGAAAACGTGAACTGGAAATCGGCCGGAACGTTGCCAGTGCGCAGCATTCTCCAAAAGGCCGATCCGAACTTGGGACGTGAACCCAGTAGCAGCGCGGGCTCCAAGCCGTGCTTACGACACATCGCGGTGAGCTCTTGCGGCTTGAGAAACAAGCGCAACACGTGCATGTCCACCGGGGTATTCTTGACGAACCACTCCACACCCTTGATGACCACGAGCCAAGACAACCAGTTACGGTTGAACGTGTGGAAGAAGAACAATCCCGAGGGCGAAAGCACCCGGGCCGCCTCGGCTACGACACGTTCCGGATCCTCCACGTGCTCGAGAAAGTCCATGGCGCAGACCACGTCAAATGCACCTGTCTCGTACGGCAGGGCCCGCGCGTCACCGTGATCGTATTTCACCGTGCCAGAGACATCGTAGCGCGATGCCACGGCCAGGCTGTCTTGCGCTTCGTCCAGACCCGTTACGCGGTGCCCCAGCTTTGCCAGATGATTGGACAAGAAGCCTCCGCCACAGCCGATATCCAGCACGGAGCACGACCGCGAACCGAAGCTCGCGGCGATCTGCTTTGCAACCCACGGATTACGCAGACCCGCTTCGGCGCGCAGGAGCGCGACGGGGTCATCAGTGGCCTCGTACCAACGCGCGCCTAGCGTGGTGTAGATGTCGTTGTTTACGGGCCGAAGGGCTTTGGTGATTTGGGTAGTTGTTCGCAAAACACGCTCCAATACAAGACTTGGTACATCGCGAATCTTCGGCCAGACCACTAGCATTCATTGCTTTCGAAACAGGCCACCGCACAGCGTGAGCCCAGGCCCGAACGCCAGGCTCAAGATCAGCGTCCCCGGGGCGACTGCGTCGTCGGCTAGCAGGCGCATCCAGATGTGCGGTAGCGTCGCCGACGACATGTTCCCGCGGTCGAAGAGCACGTCACGGCTGGTTTGCACTTGGGTGTCAGTCAGCTCGAGCGCTTCGCGAATGCCATCGATGATCTTTGGCCCTCCGGGATGAACCGCACACACGCTTGCCCGCAGGGCCTCGATTGGCATCCCCGCCTTTTTGTAGAGCGCCATCACGAAGCTGCGCAGGGATGCGACTAGCTTCGTCGGCACATCCCTCGCGAGGGTCATCTGCATGCCCGCGTCCGAAACGGCCCAGCTCATCGATTCTGCGGAGTTCGGCAGGACGATTTCGCCTAGCGCAAGTACGCGCAAGCCGGTGAGCTGCTCACCCGGCCGCATGGAATAGCGGATGAACCCATCGGCAAAGAGACTCTGAACCACGAGCTGCTCGAGGCTGTGGTTGCTGGGATCCAGGTGTAGCGAGCACAGCTCTGTATGGACGATGTCGATGCGGGCCGGCCCGCTGCACGACGCCGCCATCGCGACAGGTGTGTGCAAGAAACCTGCGGCGATTCGGAGCGCCGGAAAAGCCGCGTAGCATCCCATCTGGTAGGCGTGCGTCACGCGGGTGCGGTCGCCCCAACCTTTCAGCGCTACCAGCTTTTGTGCGCCACTCGGCGATAGATAGCCGGTGCAGGTCACATGGATCAGGTCACTCGGCGGGACATTCTCCTGCGCGTACTCGGCATCGAAATAGGCTGACACGATCTCGTCGAACGCGCGTGAACGGGCGGCCGTTCCCTTGCCGCGCGGATCGCGGGAAACATCGTAGATCGTCAGCTCGCTCCAATCCGTTCGTCCGATGTCGCGCAGCACGTGGCCTCGCCGCGCGATCT
>JADGRE010000114.1 GCA_017881185.1 Pseudomonadota bacterium
GGCGGCGGCGCGGCGGGCGCCGGAGGCATGAGCGGAGCCCTCGGCGCGAGGCCGCCCATGGGCTGGAACTCGTGGAACACGTTCCAGTGCAACATGGACGAGGCGCTCATCAAGCAGATCGCCGACACGTTCGTCTCGAGCGGCATGCAAGCGGCGGGATACGAGTACGTCAACATCGACGATTGCTGGATGGACGGGCGCGACTCGAGCGGCAAGCTTCGCTGGAATACGAGCAAGTTCCCGTCGGGAATTCCGGCGCTCGCCGACTACGTGCACAGCAAGGGTATGAAGCTCGGGATCTACGAGACGCCGAACACCGCCACGTGCGTGGGGCTCTACGGCAACATCAACCCCGCCGTCGCCGTGGGGAGCCTCGGCCACGAGACAACAGATGCACAGACGTTCGCATCGTGGGGCGTCGACTACCTCAAGTACGATCTGTGCCAGGGCCAGCGCAGCGCCTTCGCGGTCATGCGCGACGCGCTCCGCGCGACCGGCCGACCGATCTTCTACAGCATCAATCCGGGTAACGGGCAGGGCGACCTCTGCCCGCCGGACACTTGTTCGCTCGACCTGCCCAAGATCGCGAACATGTGGCGCATTGGGTTCGACATCGGCGGGAACTGGGGATCGGTGATTCGCCTCATCGATGCGAACGCGAAACTCGACTCCTATGCAGGTCCGGGCCACTGGAACGATCCCGACATGATGGAGGTCGGCAACGGCCTGAACGATACCGAAGGCCAGGCGCATTTCAGCCTGTGGGCGATCATGGCGGCGCCGCTCATCGCGGGGAACGACCTGCGCAAGATGAGCGCGGCGACCACGACGACGCTCACGAACGCCGAGGTGATCGCCGTGGATCAGGATCCACTGGGCGCGCAGGGGCGGATGGTGGCTTCACCGGGCACGAACATCCAGGTCTGGTCGAAGAGCCTCACGGGGACGAACACGCGCGCCGTGGCGCTGTTCAACCGGAACGATTCCGCTAACGCATCCATCACAGTTCAGTGGAGCGCGCTCGGAATTCCAGCCGGCGCAGCAACGGTCCGTGATCTATGGGCTCACATGGATTTGGGGACGTTCAACGATTCCTACACGGCACAGTCGGTAACGAGCCACGGCGTCGTCATGCTCAAGATCACGAGCACGCCGTGACCTTCGCGCCGCCGCCAGGGGTAGCTGCTCAGGCGGGTGACGCGGGGCTGGGCGGCTGGCAGACTGGGCACATGCTTAATACCGGCTACCGCCTAGCTTCCGGCACGGGTCCCCCGCCACACCCGCCAGCGGCCCGACTGGCGCGGAGCCGTGTTTCGCACTAGGGATTGCGCACTCGCTCCCGTGCGAGCCTCCACCCGTCGCCAAGGGGACTCGTTCATGATGCGTCTGCACTGCACTCTGGTCTGTCTGCTTTGCGGCATCTTGTTCTGCGGCTGCGCCTTCCTCGACAACTTCGGCGCCTTCCACGCCTCCAAGGATGGCGGAAGTGGAGCTGGCGGCAGCGCAGGCAGCGGCGGAGCAGGCACGGGTGGCGCGGGTGGCGCAGGCGCGGGTGGCGCAGACGCGGTCCAAGACGCCGGCACCACCGCTACGAAGGGCAACATCGACGCGGGCACCACGCCGCCACTGACTTGCAACAACTTCGCAGCTTGCGACGGCAACGTGGTGGGCGACTGGCAGCTCACTTCCAGCTGCCTGACCGTGCCCCCGCAAACCGTGACCGGCTGCCCCACTGCGTCGGTGACCGTCGGCGACGGAAGAGTAACGGGCACCTTCTCGTACCACAGCGACCATACCTATCAGGTGGCCCTCACCACCACCGAGACCATCAACACCTTCGTACCCAAGGCGTGCCTCAAGGTCGGCGCCACCTGCGCCGACCTTGACCCGGCCAACCCCCAGTACATCGTCGACACGGGGACCGCATGTGTGGAATCGCGACCCTACACCCAGCCCAACAACGAGAGCGGCACCTATCAGATCACCGGCTCACAAGTGCTGATGACACCTAACAACAGCACCGTCCAAGATCCGGCGCTCGAATTCTGCGTGAAGAACGGCGTCTTCGCCGGCCGCCAGACCACAGCTGACGGCAGCGTGGTGATCTTCTTCGCGAAGTGAAGCGCGGCAGGCGATTGCGCCAGCGCGCTGACGGGCTCTGGTGCTCTGAGTGGAGACGCTCCCAGACGCGCTTGCTCGCGCCGCTCGGCATTCACGGCGGTCTGATCGAGCCCGACCCATCGGGCACTTCCGTCGGCGGCTCGCGCGGCATGCTGCGACCGATCGATGGGCCTCGCCTCGGTCAGCTTGTCGCCAATCGGCGATCGTCATCACCTCATCGTGGCGCTCGCCGGTGAGCGACCGTTGGCTGGTGAAGACGTTCGCGTTGAGAGCGGGGTTGGCCGTGCGCATGACCAAGCCGTGTAGCACGTCAGGCGCGCGCTGGCACAATGCAGGGTCCCCGCCGCGGATCGAGCGGTCCGGGGCCCTGCCTGAGCAGCGAGGCTGCGCAATCCGGCGACCAGGGTGCTGGCGAACTGGGTGGCGTTTCGTGCACCAGCGAGGGCTCGCAAGACCTCCAGCATCCACCGCGCCGGCTCCCGACCCGACTACCGCGCGGCCTGCAGCAGACGCAGAGGTGTGAGGCAAGGGTTCCGGTGGGGACGCACGTGGACAGCCGTGCGGCAATCCGGTTCTTGCAGCTTCTTGCAGCGGCTGGTGCAGTGCCAGCCGAGGGTTCCCGGCACGGCCCAAGCACGCCGCGACAGCCGGCGCTTGACATCACGAGGGGGAAATTCGAGGTTTGTCCGTCTTTGGCGCTGGGTCAGCTGCGCGAGGTGGAAGACCGCGTGACGCTCGGCTTCCACGCCGGCATGCAGGTCGCGTTGCTCGGCGCACCCGCGCGCGGCGCGCTCGGTGCGTCCGAGTGGCTCACGAGCAAGGTGGGCGAAGTCACCGGCGAACCGGTCGGCATCGATCTGGCCGCCGAAGCGCGCCTGCAGAAGCTGCTCATCGAGCTGGCGCGCAAGCGCGTGCTGGGCAGTGCTCACGACGTGAGCGACGGCGGCATCGGCGTGTGCCTCGCGGAGAGCTGCCTCGCCACCGGCGTTGGCTGCACGATCGAGCTCGGTCTGTCGAGCGGCCGGGAGCTGGCGAAGCTGTTCAGCGAGGAGCCGTCACGCGCGGTGATCGCCTACGCTCCGCAGCACGAGCCGAGCGTGCGTGCCGCTGCGCAGGCAGCGGATGTCCCGTTCGCCGTGATCGGGACCACCGGCGGCGACCGCCTCCGAATCGATCGAGTCGTCGACCTCGGCGTGGTCGAGCTTGCGAATGCGCACCGACGTGCGCTCGAGTGTATCGTCGGCCCGGAGTGAAGCGCTGGGCGCGCCGCCCCAACAGACCACGAGGTCGAGCGTGATCGAGCCGGTCGACTAGCTTTGGTTCACATCACCGCCCTCCCTTCCCAGGCTTTTCTTGGCGCACTCATCCCCTCGCCATTCTTCCGCGCGGCGCTCGCGACGGCGCTCAGCGCGCCGCAGCAGGCAGCACGCGCTCGCAAACGCTACGCTTGGGTAGAGCCCTCGGATCACTGAGGGTGTTGCGATCGAGCGTGCCGCCGTCGTCGAACACCGCGCACACCAGAGCCGGTTCCCGACCCTCCAGCGCGAACGCGCCCGGGATGCTCACTTGATTGCCACAGCGTTCGAGCGCTAGCGGCGCCAGAGGGAAGAAGGCCCCGCCGCCTTGATAGACTACGACCTGCACGCCACCGCGCTGCGTCGTTGGACAGGTGATGCGTGCCTTGAAACGATCGCCGGCGGCGAAGTGCGTGGGCGCCAGCAGCTCGCCACTGCTCGCCATGCGCACGAGCTCGATGGCGATGTCGCCACCCCTGACGCGCAAGCGCGCTTCGGGCGGCTCGAGTCGAGGGCCGAAGGGCCTGGGCGCTTGCACCACGACCAGCAGCAGGGCTGCCGCCGCCAGCGCGAGCCCGGCAAACGCCAAGCCCCAGCGCGCGGCAGCACCAACGGCGCGAGCGCGCGGCAGGACCTCCGGCAGCGGCAGGAGCTCGATGCGCTCGGCGGTCTGCGCGTAGCGAACGCTGCACGCGCCACAACGTTCCAGGTGCGCGTCGACGGCACGGCACTCGGCGAGCGCCAGCTCGTTCAAGCGCCGACGCTCCAGCTTCAAGTAGGAAACCGGCTGACTTGTGCAACGAGTCATGGCGCGCCCTCCTCGCTCGCGGCAAGCTGCGCGACCACGGTGTCGAGCGCTGCCAGGTACTTCCCGATCGTCCTTCGGCTCTTGCCCATGACCTCGGCAATCTCCGCTTGCGACAGGTCGTCCAGGTAGCGGTAGACGAGCAGCTCGAGCTGCTCACGCTCGAGCGTGCGCGAGAGCCTGATCAACAGATCGAGGTCGACGGCCAGGTCCTCACAGTTCGTGCGCGCTGGCAGCACGAGCGCCCCGCCACCGTGCTCGAGCAGGCGAGCCTGCGTCGAACGATCACGTAGAAGATTGAGGCAGCGGTTGGTCACGGCTCGATACAGATACGGAAGAGCAAAGGCGCTTTCGCCCCGCTGCAACAGCTCCACGAAGAGCGCCTGCACCACGTCGCGCGCGTCCTCGCGGTCACGCAGGATTCTCTCGGCCTTGCGCACCAGCGCCGCGCCATAGCGAAGGTACGCATCCATGGATCAGAGGCAGGTGCCCGCCGTCACGCTGAAGTCGAGACACCAGTGGAAACACAACGAGCTATCTGCATCACAAGCCTGGTTGAGGCACTCGTGGCCTGCGCCCTCGCACTGGCCGTTCGCGCAATCATCCGCGCTCGTGCACAGCGCTCCCTTCGGTCGGTCGTGCCCGGACGGGGCACACAGCTTCGGCAAGTGGAGCTGGAGCGCTGCGCCTGCATCCGCCAGTGCCGCGACATCGGCCGGATAGTCGCAGCTGACGCCAGCCGCGCAGCCCGATCCGCCGCAGCACTCCGAACAAGCGCCCGCGCAACACACGCCGGTCTTGCACTCGACGTCCCGCTCGCAGCGGGCGCCGAACGCGACGCTCCGCCCGATCACGCACGCGCGCACGTCGCGAGACTCCGCCAGCTGATATCCGCACAGTTCGCCCGCGTGGCAGTCTGCGTCCGCGTCGCAACCCTGACAGAGGCCGGACGAGCATCGCCCAAGCTTGCACTCGCTGGCCTTCTCGCACTGCGCACCGAGCGGCCTGCCCACGGTCTCGACCGGGGCGCCCGTGCAACCCGTGCCGGCGAGCGCTCGCAACTCGGCGAGGATCGCCGTTCCGGTCCCCTGCTTGCGCACGATGAAGCGCACGCCGCGGTACCAGGTAGGTGCAGTGATCAAGAAATGTTTGGGGGCGAAGTCGCTCGGCAGCAGACGCTCGCTCCAGTCGACCCTGCCGTCGTCGTCGAAGTCCAGCTCGACGAACATCGCGGCGCGGTCATCGACCTTGGCGATCATCGAGAAGTCGAAGCAACCGATGCTCTGGTCGGCGGTCGCGTTGAGCTGCGTCAGACGCGCGCCGCTGCTCTCGAACGCGACCGCGTAGTCGTCGGTGTGCCAGGTGCCGACGCGTTCGATCTTGCCGGTGACCTCCCAGCCGCACGGCCGATCGCCACACCAGCGATCGACCAGCGGGTTGCGAATCAGCTCGGCGCTCTGGCAGGCGACGAGCATGAGCGCACACGCCAGTAGCATGAAGATTCGGGGTGCTTGTGTCATGGCATCAGTTCCAGGTTCGCACGCGCAGGCCGAGCAACGTTTCGAAACCGCCAGTGTCGTGCCTCTCACCCAGCGCATTCTCGAGCACGGGCGCATAGCTGAAGCGCTCCTCCACCATGAAGCCAAAGTTGGGGAGCGGCATGAGTTGCAGGCCGATGCCGGCGAACACGTGGTAGCCCACGAAGCTCTGATCTACGCGCTTGGTGGTCGCGCTGCGATCCAGCAGGCTCGGGTCCTGATCGGCGAAAGCCGAGTCGGTGACGATGGCGTCGAAGCTGGTCCAGGTGAACGACGGTCCACCACCCACGCGGGCGAAGCAGTTCAGTTGACGC
This sequence comes from Pseudomonadota bacterium, assembly GCA_017881185.1. Taxonomy (GTDB): domain Bacteria; phylum Myxococcota_A; class Polyangia; order Polyangiales; family JAFGIB01; genus JADGRF01. The sequence goes on from JADGRE010000114.1 coordinate 6,074, forward strand.
AACTCACCGAGACCCCAATCCGCCTGCGCCCAAAGACCGAGCGCGGTGCTGGTGTACTTGAAGGCCTGGTCCGCACTGCCGCCGCTGCGTGCGTACCGGGCACCATCCAGGTTGGCGTACGACAGTCCGACCACGAGGAAGGGCCGCAAACGATAGCCAACGCCCAGGCTGTAGCGCAGCAGGTCGCTCGACTGTGCGCTGAAGCCGAAGGCTGGGAGGCGACGTGAATACGCATCGGCGCGTTCGGGAGCTGCCGCAAGTCCCACCAGCAACTCGATCACGAGGCCTTCGTCTCCGCCCTTGGAGCGTGGCTTGGGTGGTGGTCCCTGCTGCACGGCCCTGAGTCGGTAGACGCGGCTGCCGGCGCCGTTATCGCTCCCGCCGCCCTTAGCTGCGGACGGCGTGACTGTGCTTTGCGCGCACAGCTCTCCTGTCAGCGTCGTCACGGTGTGGGGCACCAGCACGAGCGCGCAGCGATACACCACGCTCGCCTGCCGCAACGTCGCTGCGTACTCCCCGGCCGGCAAGGCAAGCTCCAGGGGCTGGCCTCGTAGCTTCTCGATCTCGGCCAGAGGCGTCCAGCTCGGCAAGCTCTGGATCAACACACGACCGCTCAGGCTCGCAGGCAGACGTACCCGCGCATCGGCGTCCTTCGGGTGCGTGAGGTCGAGCTCGCCCTTGCCCTTGAGGCTGGTTTCCAGTGTCGCGTGCTGCTCGCCAACCTGGGTCTGCGCCGTGGACGCGAGCGTGCGGTTGTAGGCATATTGGTAGGCTTCCGAGAGGGTCACCTGGCCGTCGCCGTTCTGGTCGCCTGCACCGCGCAGCCCAGCAAGCCAGTGATGGGTGAAGTAGCCGGACCGGAGCTCATCGGACTCCTGGCTCAGCTCCCGTCCAGTGCTCGAGGCGATCACCACCATGCCCTCGGTGTCGAGTCGCTGCACGGAATTGAAGGAGAAGTCCGCTGACGCCTGCGCGCCCTTTACGCGCGAGTACGCACCACTCTGACAGGCATCGAGCACGACCACCGAGACCGTGGCCGGCATCGCGGCGAGCTGCGCACGCAGATCTGCCAGCGGCAGCTGCTCCGCGCCGAGGTTCAGCGCGTCGGCGCGTGCGTGACCGGAGTAGTAGAAGTAGAAGCGGGTCGGCTCGCCGCGAGCCGCGCGCGCTGCGAGCGAGGTGCGGATCGTGTCCAGCGCGGCCTCGAGCGCGGCCACCGTCGGCTGCAGGAGCTGCGCGATCTGGCTAGCCGGAACGCCGCCGAGCGTCGTCCATACTTCGGCCACGCGCTGCGCGTCCTGCTCGGCATAGCGCAGCGATCCCTGCCCCGGCCCGCCGAGATTATTGCCCACCACGAGCGCATAACGTCCTAGCTTCTGGTCAACAGGTTCGCCCTGCGCGCTCGGCGGCGCATCGGCGCGGACCGACGCCGGCATCCAGGCCATGCTCGCGGCCAAGAATAGGAGACTCAAGCGAAGACGAAGCCAAGGCCTCATGAAAGTGCTCCCTGCAGCGGCGATCTCCCGGAAGACACGCCAGCCCCCGGAAAATGGGAACCGGCACCCGTATAATTCATCGGGCCGCCGCCGCCAGCCTACCGGGCTCGATCTGTTGCAGCGGTTCTCGCCAGCGACGCAGCTGCGCAGTCACGCACGTGCCCTGAGCCGACGGACGTGCCCCGCGCTCGCGACCCACGGACTGGATCGTAGACGGCGTCGATGGTGAGCCAGAGTCGCCCTGACACAGACCGCTGTGCCCGACTGCTCTGACGCGCAACAGGTCGACCGCCGAGCTTTCGATGCGCTCCACGCTGAAGCGCAAGTTGCGGCGATAGCCGGCATAACCACCACCCAGTCTGCCAGCCGCCCAGCCCCGCGTCACCCGCCTGAGCAGCTACCCCCCTCGCGGCGGATCCAGTTCTTGTACAGTACGGCATCGAGGGTGAGGTCAGTTCGCTGCGCGCTCGCGCTCCTCGCCGTCGATCGGCCGGGGTGATCAACGAATCGGCTCGCAACGGCGACGACGTCACGCGGCTCTACCGCAAGGTCAGCGTGAGAATCATCGAACCCGCGTGCGGCGACGACTGCGGCGGCCGCGGCACCGCGTACCTCTACCAAAACTTCCCGGGGCCCGGCACGCTCGCCAAGAACGACGACCCAACCCCGATGCACGACTTCTGGGTGGACCTCTTCTATTGACGGCAGTCGCTGCAGCTCACGGCTGCGCGCTGGGATCGCAGTCGAGGTAGGTGGCCACGCCCTGCGGGGGTTTGGCGTTCGCGGAGTACGCTATGCGTTGTGCGCCGTGGGTGCAGGTCTTTTGCGCCTCCGCCGAGAAGTCGTCGTAGTACCAGCCTTCGACGCCGCCGGCTGGGGTGGTCTGGCTGGACACGGGCAGCTGCTGCACGGTGCAGAGCTGGCCGCCGTTGTCACCGATCTGCTTGTGATCCGCCGGGGGGCGCTTCAGGAAGGGTAGAGTGCAATCGGTCGGCGCCGGCGCCACCCCGCCAGGCGCCGACATTTCCCACACCATATCGCAGGGCACCGTGCCATCCGCCTTGCGAACCAGCGGTTGAGGCAGGCACACCGCCCCCAGTCGCTTGGCGATGACGTTGATGAACGCGTCGATGGCCGGCGGGAACTGGTTCAGCTCGCAGATCGACCTCACCATGCCGTTCTCGCCGAAGCCCTGTGCCACCTGGACGATACGTCGCGGCGGCGTCGCAGTGCTGGTGGCGGTTACGCACGACGGGATCAGGCTGCCTTCACCCGCGGGCTTCGACGGGTCGGGCTTCTGGATCATGCGGGGATCCTGCAGGACGTGGTTGTAGAAAGCGTTGCGCGAGCTCTCGTTGGTCCAGTTTGTAGCGGCGTACGCGGCATCATCCGCCAGGTCCGCAGGCACGCCGGCAATGGCGCCGAACACGACGAGGTCCTCGTTGCCTGCACGCAGCGCCTTGAGGGCGTTGACGTAGCGGTCGGTGGGGTAGAGGCTCTTCTGGTTGTAGAAGCAGCGCAGGTTCAGGTCTTGGCTGTAGAGCGGGTCGCTGCGCTGCAAGTACGCCTGCGGCGTGAAGTGAACGGTGGTCTTCGACGAGCAGTCCTCTTCTTCGGTCAGCAGCAAGACAGCCAGCAGCGACAGCCCCTCGGTCATGCTGTTACGGACGAAGCCGTGGTTCTCGAGGTCGCCATGACCGTACTGCAGCATCTGGTGCGCGGTGTCGGTGAGGAAGGTGATGCGGTTGGTGTTGACCGTCTTGCCGGTCTTGACGTCGATATCGACCGACGGCCACAAGGCCTTGAGCGGGGATTCCAGCTGCTGCTCGAAGCCGCAGCCCTTGGTGCCGGTGACGGCGACGCAGGAGAAATCGGCGGCGAGCTGCATCGTGGAGACCGGACCGCCCATCGTGTACGACAAGAAGCGCTGACCGGCCGGGAAGTTCGCCGTGCAGGTCGAGTCCGACGGCGGCACCGTGCGCAGAATGCCATCGTCGCCGAAGCCCGGCACCATCGAGGTGACACCGGTGACGCCGGAGCAACCAGGGATGCCCTGGATCCCGACGACGCCCATGTTGGTGGAGACCACGCCCAGATGAAGATCCTTGACGGGCGGGAACGGGTTCGGGTCCGCGCCGCCGCTGGGCTGCACCCGCATCCCGGTGACCAGCGTCGCGATCAGCTTCGGGAGCTGTTCCTTCAGCGCCGCCTGCTCATCAATCATCGACGGCGTGTCATCGACCACGAACAGCAAGTCGACCTTGTCGACGTTGTTGATGAGGACCGCCTGGCACAGCCCGCCGCGCGAGCACGCGGCGTGCGCGCTCGCGTTCTGGGTCGTGCCCTCACCGCCGCCGTCGGCTACGCCCGAGGCTGCGCTCGCACCCGCACCCGCTTTCGGCGCCCCTGGACCGCTGCCGATCGGCGGACCACCGCCATCCTGCGTCTGCAGGATGGTCAGGTTCGTGGTCTTGAAACAGCCGCCGAGCGCGAGGCTCAGCAGCAGGACGGTGAGCGGGGTAGGGAGGGCGGGTTGCGGGCCATGTTGGGTCATGCGAACACGAGCCTCAGGCGCCGCCGCGCGGCTCAGCGGGCGCGATTTTTGGGGCCGCTGAGCCATTCGGTGGTGCTGGTGGCTCTTGCCGACAGCATCCTGCATTCCACGTGGCGTTGACCACCGGCATTTCAGCCCCGCTCCGCGATATGGCACAGTCTGTCCACGCGATGATCCGAAGCGCCATGCCGGCTCAGGCCGCTCCCGCGGTCGCGCGCCCGTTCGGTCCAGCCGACGCCAGCAGTGACCAGGCACTCGTCATGCGCGCCCGCGCCGGTGACCGCAGTGCCGAGGAGGCGCTCTACCGCGCGCACGTCCACGCGGTCGCGGCGCTCGCCATGCGGCTGCTCGGGCGTGGCGGCGATGCCGAAGACGTGGTGCAAGACGCGTTCGTGACAGCGCTGTCGCGGCTGTCGCAGCTGCGCGATGGCACGCTCTTCCGGGCCTGGGTGCTGCGGATCACGGTGCGCGAGGTGCATCGTCGCTTTCGGCGGCGCAAGCTGCTGCGCGTGCTGGGGCTCGATTCCGGTCGCGCGGACTTCGAGCTCGCGCAGCTCGCGGCGCCGGCGCTCTCGGCGGAGGGCCGCGCCGAGCTGACGCGCATGGATCGCGCGCTGTGCACGCTCGCAACCAGCGACAGGCTGGCCTGGCTGCTGCGGCACGTCGAGGGCTACGAGCTCGCAGAGGTGGCCAGTGCTTCTGGTGCGTCACTTGCAACGGTCAAGCGCCGGCTCGTGCGCGCCGAGCAGCGCATCGCGCGCCACGTGAACCATCACCCCGACGAGGCACCTCATGAGTGAGCTCGCCCGACCCTTGAAGCGCGTGTTGCACGTCTCGGCCACGCCGGCGCACGTCGAGGCGATGTGGCGAAACATCGAAGCGCGGCGTGCCGGTCGGCCGCGCAGCGTGCGGACCGCGACGTGGCTGTGGGCTGGCGCGGGATCGCTGGCGCTGACGTGCGCGATCCTGTTCACCGTCGGCCGACAACACCTGGCCTCCGCCGTTGCGGTCGGGCCGGCTGTCGTGCGCCCTGAGCTCGCGCTGCCGTCGCAGCTTGCCGATGCTCGCGCGCTGTCTGCGCTCGATGCATCGCAGCTGGACCGTCAGATCACGCTCTCCGATGCCTCGCGCGTGGTGCTCCAGCACGGCGGCAAGCTCGCAGTGCTCAGCTCCACGGGCACGTTGCTCGCGCTCGAGCTCGCGCAGGGACAGGCGCTCTTCGACGTCACGCCGCACGGTCCACGCCGCTGGCAGATCGACGCCGGCGCGGTGCGCGTCGAGGTGCTAGGCACGCGCTTCAGCGTCGAGCGAAGCGGGCTGCGGGTGCGCGTCGCCGTCGAGAGAGGTTTGGTCCGCGTGTCTGGCCCAGGCGTGCCCTCCGGCGCGCAGCTGTTGGCTGCAAACGCGGAGCTGGTGGTGACACCTCCGCTCACGCCATCAGCAGGCTCCGCGAGTCCGGCCGATCAACCGCCAGCCGCGGCCAACGCCGCGGAAGGAGCGTCGCCCGCCGCCGACGGCGCGTGGCGCGCAGCCGTGCAGCGCGCAGTGGCGGCGCAGCAGTACGCGCGCGCCTACGCCGTGGTCGGCGCCGTGGGCTATTCGCGGGCGTCGCTCGCAGCCAGGCCCGTCGCCGACCTGCTGTTGCTCTCGGACGTGGCGCGGCTATCCGGACACGTGCGTGAAGCGACACTGCCGCTGATCCAGATCACCGAGCACCAGGCGGACGACCCGCGTGCAGCGCTGGCCGCGTTCACGCTGGGCCGCATTCTGTGCAATCAGCTCGCGCAACCCGTACAAGCGGCGAGCGCCTTCGAGCTGGCGATCGCGCTCGGGCTGCCAAGGGGTCTGGCGGAGGATGGGCAAGCGCGCCTGGTCGAAGCCTACGTGAAGTCGCAGCGCATGGACCTGGCGCGTCAGGCTGCGCTGCGCTACCACGCGCGCTTCCCGCACGGTCAGCAGCGTGCGAAGGTGGATGCGTGGGTAGGCAACCGTTGATCGCCCCGCGACGCACGCCACCCGCGCGGCGTGATCCAGACGCCAGCACATCGACCGTGAGTTGGCTGACCCTGCTGCGCAGCCTGGCCGCGCTGGCGCTGGCCGTGGTGTCGGCGGCACCTGTGTTCGCGCAAGAGGCCGCGGCAGCGCCGCCGTCGCGCGCGGGCTCGGCCGCAACGCCTGGCGCCGCCAAGCACGCGTGGCCCGCGCAGGTCACCCTGGTGCAGCTCGCGTGCGAGAGCGCGGCGTACGACCTGCGCGAGCTGCCGGCGTTGCTCAAGGTGGAGCTCTCGGCGCTCGGCATCGATCAGCTCGCCGTACATACGGATGACGCGCAGCTCGGCGCGGGTGAGCCGGGCCTGGCGCTGCTGCGTGTGAGCTGTGGTGACACGCCCGACAGCGTGACGCTGTTGCTCGCCGACGTGGCTTCGGGCAAGCAGGTGCGCCGGCAGATGCTCGTCTCCGACGTGCAGCCCGCGGCCCGCGCGCGCGCGCTGGCGATCGCCGCCGCCGAGCTGCTCGAGAGCTCGTGGACCGAGTTGCTCGGGTCGCGCGCAGGCGCGAGCGAGGGTGCGGGCCTGCCGGAAGCGGTGGCTGCCAAGCTGCGCGTCCGCCTGCGCGCCACCCTCGGCGCGCCCGCGGCGACGGATCGTCCTACGCAGGCTGTGCCGCCGTCAGCAGCACCTCGCAGCGGCGAGGCGCGATCGGCGCTGGACCTCGCGGGCCTGGCTCGGGCCTTTCCTGGCCGAGGGACGGGCCTGGTTGGGGCGCACGTGGCGCTCTTGCTTGCGCTGACCCACGGCTTGCAGCTGTCGCTGGATGCGGAGGCCTTGTTCGGCAGCCAGGAGCTGACCGACGCCCAGGGCCCAGTGGGCACGATGCACCTCTCCTGGTACACGGCGGGCCTCGGTCTGTCGTGGGTGTCCGCCAGCGTGCCAGCGCTCGCCGTGGGTCCGCTGGTCCGAGCAGGGTACGCTCTCGCGTCCGGCACTTCCTCCCGCGCCGGCAAGCAAGCGCAGAACGACGGCGGCTTCGTCACGGTGTTTGGCCTCGCGGCCAGCTTGCGCGCCCCGCTCGGTGGTGGCTGGAGCGCGCTGCTCGCGCTGGACGCAGGCTACCTGCCCACCGGCGTGGTGTTCCTCGCCGACCTCGCGCGCGCCGCGGGCATGGCCGGGGTCACCGTCGCAGTCCGCATCGGCGTGAGCGTCGCGCTCTAGGTCTCACCCATTTCCGCCGCCGTCAGCAGCAGTCGAGGCTACATGGCTGGCTGCAAGCCTGCAGCCACCAGCCAATCGAGTGACACAGGTGCGCTGCGCAGGATCGCGTCCAGCTCGCGCACGACTCGCTCTTGCGCCGGATAGTCAGCCCAGCGCGAGGCGCAGCTGCGAGGGATGAGCTCGGCGCGGCCTCGCTGCTGCTGGCGGCGACTGCGGAGCGCAGCAGCAGCGCCCACGGATGGCGACCTTTGTAAGGCGGGCTCTTGGCAGTGGCGGTAGCCAGCATTAAGCATGCCCCGTCTGCCAGCGCCCCAGCCCCGCAGCTACCAGCTACCCTCCCCCCTGGCGGCGGGTCTTCCGACGATCGAGTTTTCGTACCATACGCGGTCTCGGTTCTGAGCTTGTCGATCTGGCCAACGCTAAGTCAAAGTCGATCACCGACGCGCAAGCCGCGATACGCAGATCGCGACGGCCACAGCAATAGTCGCCTTCGTGTCCGCCCAACGGCATTGGGAGTCAGCTGCAAGCCCTAGGGCTCGATCGAAAGAAGTCATATCTAAGCTGCAACACTGGGGCGACGGAGTTGATTTGCCATTCGTTGGGCCCATCTGCGCCGGCGATATCAGGGTGTGCACCCTCCGGGGACGGCTCCCCTCCCGCAGTGATCGCGATCGCACTCGAGCAGGCTGAACGCCCAGCCGCTCGGGTATTCGATCCGTGAGAATCGCTCTAGCACCTGGATGTGATTCGCGCTCCCCGTCGCGGCTTGCCATTCTGACACGCACGGTGCGTCCGCTGCGGGCCCCTGTCGCAAGCAGTCCTCGAGCGAGCGCGAGCCGCAGTAGCAATGCACCGGTCCAAGCGCTGGATCGTACGCACAGTTGTGCTCGAATGCGCAGGTTACCGCGGCCCGGCACCGCTCGATGAACCGAGGCTCAGCGTCATGGACCAGCTTCGGATCCGGTCGAGACAAACATCCAGCGACCAGATCGGCCCCGTGCTCGGCGGGGTCCGTGCACATCGTTCTGCGGCACACAGCGCACGATTCGGGCACTCCATTCGGTGGCACGGAGCGCGCTTCAGACCGTTTGTGCGCATCGTTCGAAGGCGGGTTGCTTGTTTGGCATGACCGGATCATCCCGCAGCCCGACATGGCCAAGGACGCGGCGAAGAGCGCAACGACCATGATTTTGGAGACTAGGGGCACATCGTGCGGTTGTCTTGGACCTGTGCGGAACCCGTGTCGTCGAGTTTCACGGCACCTACGAAGTCGACGAAGGCATCGGCTGTTGGCCTCGTGGCCAACCAGCCAGGCAGTGCGGCGTCGGACTCGTATGGATTGATGCTGTCAAAGCCTACGATGGAGTTGAGATACAGTGGATACGCCAGCGGATACTGCGACGAGCTACCGGGCGCCGTCAGCAGCAAGCGTATGCTTGCATCGTCCGGTTGCAGGCCGTTGATCGCGAGCGACGCAGTTCCAGGCACCAGCGTCGCGGCGCCTCTACTTGCGAAACCGATGCTGCATGGGCTGGCTTTCACCAAGCACCCGATCTGCGTAATCGCATCCAACTCCATGCAACCAGACAGGCCGGCTGTGGCGGGATCGTTCATCACCGCGGTCTCGTGCAGGCGGTAGAATGCGTGGTGAATGGGCAGTCTACGCATGATGCCGTTGACCATGCGTTCGAAGGTCTTGATCGAGCCATCCGGGTTGCGAGCGATCAAGTTGTAGACTCGGCCGTCCATGTTCGAGATGTTGCGCGCGCCAGGCACGTTGTTTTTCTTGTTCACGCAGCCGAAGAAGAAGCTGCTGCCAACTTTGCGCGCTGGCCACTGGCACTGGCCGCCAACGCGCGCGTTGCCGTCCGGGCACTTGCTCTGAGACGCGCTGATTGAACCGACGGGCATGGGCACATAACGGAACGAGCCTCCGAAGGAGATCGGTGAGCATGGCGTGGGATCGTTGTACGGGAAGGCGGAGGAGTCATCGGCCAGCGTGAATTCGGGAATCACGATCGGAAGAACGAGGCCGAGATCCGCGCTGTTCGAGTCTGCGGGGTTCGTCGTCGGTCCGCCGTGCCAACCTTTTTCCGAGGTCGAGCCGTACACCATGTTGTTCGTCTGGCCCAACAGGTTGCGCGCGACCGAGTTGCAGATCTGCTCATCGCCGTCGGGATTGGACTCCGCGCAGTCTCGTCGGATCGGATCTTCATCCTGCATGTCGGCGCCGTTGCAGAAAGGCGTTACGGTCGAACCCGGAGCAAATGCGGGCGCGGTGACGATGGACGGCAGGCCGAGCTGCTTCAAGAACTGATCCGTGGCACCGGACGTATCACCAGGCCGAAATGCGTGGCGTATGGCTCCGCAGCTCTCGTTGGAACACGATCCAAAAAACAATTGCCGTTGGTCTGCCAGGGCATGGCGAAGATCGCTGTTGCAGTCTTGCTTCGACAGGTCAGCACCTGCGGTGTGGTCCATGCCGGTGTACAGCACCCGCAGCACGTCTTTGGAATCTTGAAAGGCGTAGACATTGTTGCCCGAGCCTTGACATCCAGGACACTGCAGCCCGGCAATGCCATTGCGCTCGGTGACCAGCATCGCAAGATTCGTAGTCACCGAATTGCATGGCCAAGAGGCATCCATGTTCGCGCTGCTGCGAACCACGGTGACCCCATCGAGTCCGTAGAGCAATCCTTCCGGACGCGTGCTCGTACCAGGGGTGCACTCTTCGGCATAGTCGAGAGGCCGCGACATGAGGGCCGTGGCTTGGGTTCCGGCAAGCATCGCGTCCTTGCCAAGCTCCTCGCCACCGCCGTGGTACGCCGGCGAGGATATGAAGCTGCTGACGGGCGAATAGTATCCGCTGCCGTAACCTGGAACGTTCAAGCGGGATGTAAGGTCCTCGGAGCCGTACACGGTCGTAGGCTGCGGCGGCGGCGCGTAGTACATCGTGGTTAGCGCGTTCATGAGCCCACAATGAGGCGACCCAAGCCCCGTCGCGAGATCGTAGCCGGGCGTGGAGTGAAACTGGACCGGACGGATGATCGTTTGAAGCGTGCCGTCACCAAGGCCGTAGCTCCACATGTAGGGCGCGACCGTCATGTGCGTGTCGTCGGCGATGGCTGAGACGAAGGCAATGACATAGCCGGTGCCAGAAAGCATCACGACGTCGCCCACGGCAAGCTCAGAGGTGAATCTGGTTCCGATGCCGTTGATGGTCGTGGCGTTGAGGGCGCGGGTGTTGCCCGTGAGCGTGATCTGTTCAGCAGCGACGTAACTCGGATTGGCACCCGTCGTGACATCGTTGAAGGTGGTGCCGAAGTTGGACGACGCGGCCGCAGCGTACAGAGCAGGATTGAGAGCGCCTACGCTCGGCAGGCTACTTTGAGCGGCATATTGGTTGACCAGTGCGGCAAACCCGGCCCACAGCGGTGAGGCAGCGCTGGTTCCGCCGCTGACGTCAACCTGACCATTGAGCACGATCACATTGGCGGCACCCTCGGCGCTGACATCAGGCAAATTCCGGTAGCGCGTCGAGACCTCGTGATTCTGCGGGTTCACATTGACCTGGTAGCTCGGAATCATCGCGGGATGATTCGTCCCGGGGTTGGTGAGGACTCCTCCGCTTGTGGAGGTGTTCCCTGTACCCGCCGGGTAGAACCACGGTTCTTCCGACAGCCAGTAGCCACCTTGGTTGAGCGTGAGTGCTGTCGCGCCAACCACGGTTACGTCGGGATGTTCACGCGGATCGAGCGTACTCGCGGGTCCGTTGCCCGCGGCGTACGCGCCGTTGTCCCCCGAAAACCAGAACAAGGTCTGACCTTGCGTCGCCAGCTCGGTGATCAGGTTGTAGGTCGTCGAGGTGTTGGAGGTGCTGAACCAGGAGGAGCTGAACTGCTTGGTGGTCGTGTCCGCCGCCATATGGCTTAGTATCGTGTTCTGGCTCGAGCCCCAGAAGGCGACTAGCTGCACGTCGGGCGCCATGGACAACGCCATTTCGAGATCCAGGGTGCCCTCGACGTGACCGCCTGGCACAAATCCGTTCGACGGATTGAGGAGCACTGACAACGGACTGATACCCATGGATGCGGCATACATCGTGATGTCCGATTGCAGAAAGCCGTCGAACATTAGAATGCCGAGTCGCTGACCGGCGCCTGTCATCACAGTGGTGGTGTTTCCGCACCTCGCATAAGCGTTTCGGTAGTCCCAACCCGAACGATACGCGCACGTTCCGGTGCCGGTTCCCTGGAGTTGTTTGCAGTAACCGGCTTTTGGAGGCGAATAGTTCTCGAGATGACTGATGTCTTCGACGTCGACGGCCAAATCCAAAGTCGGTTCCGAATCGGGCATGTAGAATTCAGTTCCATCGAGGCGCAGCCCATAGCTCAGCTTGACGTGCAGCGCGCGTTCGACGTCGTCGGCGCGTCCGCTGACCTCTGCGAAGAAGCGATCGGGATGTGCAAGCGCCGTTAGTCCATTGGACTTCGCCCAGTCGAGCAGCGTCTGGTACGTCGTTTTCGAAACACCGAAGCGTTCGCCAAACTCCTGCACACTCAGATATCTTCTGAACTGCTGGCTGTAAGGGTCCGAAACCGCTCGGGCGGCCGCGGCCAGGCCTTCCGCGTCGTCCAGGTGCAGGCCAATCCCGAGCTCGATGAGGGTGTTCGGTGGAACGCGGCGCACGACCTTGGCTTGCCGAAGTGGGTCTCCCAACACCGCGGTGCGAACGTGC
>JADGRE010000287.1 GCA_017881185.1 Pseudomonadota bacterium
AATACCCTGAGCGAGTGGATTTCGGAGCGCGACGGGCCCGAGCGCAAGGCGCGTGACCGAAGGAATACTCGATGTATTTCGAGGTCGCGCAACGCAGCGCTCGGGCCCGTCCCGCCCGAAAGCCGCCGCGAACGGGTATTGAGATCGGCTCTGAGCGCGCACTGCGCTCAGGTCTTGGGCGCGCACCCCAAGAGCAACGCCACACTGTGGCTGTCGTCTTTGGTCAGCTTGTCGCGCGTCGTCGGGCACAGGAAGATGTGCTTCGGGTTTTGCGCGTCGTCGTAGAACCAGCCGTCGTGGCCGTTGCAGTTCGATGCGATGCCCACACGCGGGATCTCGCCGGAACCGCTGCTGGGCACGATCGCCACGCCCACCTTGTCTTTGTCGACGTTCAGCGCGGGCTCGAAGTCCAGCGGCTGGGCGCGGCGTCGAACGGACTGCAAGTTCTCGTTGACGCTGCCGGCGACATTGGTGGGATCGGTGAGCAATGCGGGGTACGCGCTGCCGCTGGCGGCGATCTGGTCGAGCCCCTGAAAGGTCGCGAGCTGCACGGCTTGCGCGATGCCGGGAGGCAGCACGTTGAGCTCGATCAGATGCGTCTCGATCGGTATCGCTTGAGCTTGTCCCCGTGCTGCGATCGCGGCGACGTCCATCGAGCTGTACGCTGGCAAGTTCGCACAGGTGAACAGATCTTGCGAGAAGCCATCGGTGATCAACACGACGATGTGCTTGGCGTCGGCCTGCTTCGTGGCACGCTTGGTCTGATGCGCGATGCCGCCCTGGAGCGCGAAGTAGGTCTGCGACGCCGGGAGTGTGGGTGCTTGCTTGATGAAGTTGTCGAGTGCCGGCGCCACCTGCGGCAACACGTCGTTGTCGACGGTCGGCTGCAGGTCGTACGCATCCGCCGAGCAGTCCGTTCCATAGAAGCGCAGTCCGACGAACTGGCCCACGGAGCGCGGGTCGGCGGCGAAGGCTTCGAGGCCTTGCTTGGCGGCCACCCACACCCACTGCAGCGAGATGTACGCGTCCATCATGATGTACATGTCGAGTGGTTTGCGCTTCGCGGGCTGCACCGTGAACACGCAGGTGCCATCGGCCGACACCACGCTCGTCGCGGCGTCTGGTGGCAAGCTCGCACCGACGCCGCTGCGGCCTGCGTCGAAGTCGGACGCGGCGCTGCCGCTGCTACCCGTTCCCGCGCCGCTGCCCGCGCTTGCCGCGGTACCGGCGGCAGAGGCGTTCGTCTGCGTCGCCGAATACGCACCGACTTCGTGCACGACGCGCTTGCAGCCCCCCGCGAGTGAAACCCACGGTAGACAAAGCCCCACGAGCGCGAGAAGTTGTGCGGCACGCATCACGTGTACCTTGTTGGTACCCTGCCACGTGCCCCTGGACAAGCAGACCGGAGACCGGGCTCGCACCACCGTGCGACCCTTTCGCCAGCGTGCTGACATGCGCGAACGCCGTCTGACGCCACTGTGCCGTGCCCTTTGGCTGCCAGCCATGTTGCTGTGGGCTGCAGTGTTGCATGCGCAGCCGCCGGCAGCGGGCAGCGCGCCCGTGCCTGAGCGCCCGCTCGCCGAGCTGATGGAGGTCGACCCCGGAGCCACCTGTCTCGAGCTGCAGCGTTTGAGCTTGCGCATCGCGCGCTGGCGTGAGCGCGACAGCGCCGACGCGCGCATCCACGTGCACGTGCAAGGCGACGCGCACTCCGCCACGCGCATCGCCTTCACCGTCACCGTGCAAGGTGGTGGACACGCGGAACGCACCATCGCGGACGCGCCGAACGACTGCAACGAGCTGCATTCGGCAGTTGCGCTCTCGGTGGCGCTGGCCATCGACGCCACGCTCAACCCAGGCAATCCGACCGACCCGGTGGTGGACATCCCAACACCACCCGAGCCGGCAGCCCCCGCGCCGCGGCTACCGACCCCGAGGCCCGAAAAGTCAGCGCCTGCGTCGCGGCATGGATCCGCGCTCGACCACCTGGAGATCGCTTTGCTTGGCGGGGCCACCACAGGCCTACTTACCGATGTCACGCTCGCGTTTGGCCCACGCCTCAGCTACTCGCCCAACGCCTGGTTGCACCTGGCTGCCGTCGGCTTCGCGACCACGCTCGATCGCCAAGTGCTGGTCGGCGCGCGCGGGCACTTCGACACGCAGCTGCTCGCAGGTGGCGTCGATGCTTGCCTGGGCGGCGAAATCATCGAGCACCTGCAACTCATGGGGTGTACCGGGCTCCGTGCGGGAACACTCACCGCGCTCGGCCAGCAGTACCCGACGACAGCCGGTGCGCCCGAGCCGTGGGTGGCTGTCGCGGCCTCACTGCAGCTGCGCGCATGGGTCGCGAGCTGGGCGGGGCTGGGCGTGGCCGTGGAGGGCATCGGCCCCGTGGCGCGCCACGAAATTCTGCTGCGCGGCCGGGGCGTTCCAGATCGTCGGGAGCTGCTGCCACCTGTAGGTCTAGCAACTACCATTGGCCCGGTTTTCCGCTTTTTCTGAGTGCCAGGGGCGTGGCTGGGTGCAGGGGGTCGCCATCGCCCGGCTTCTCACCCATAATTTGCTCACTGGTGTGACGGATCAACCGCAGCCACGCATTAACACCAACAGGAGCGACCGGGAGTTGTCGATAGAAGGACACCTGGACTCTGCGGAGCTGTTCCGCCGCCACGCATCGTTCGTCGCCAACTTCTTGGCACGGATGGGGGTACCTAGGTCGGATCTCGATGATTTGGTGCAAGACGTGTTCCTCATCGCGCACAGGAATAATGGCTACGACCCAGGACCGGCCAAGCCGACTACCTACCTGGCTGCCATTGCGTTCCGCGCCGCGACGACGCACCGCCGCAAGGGTAAGACCCGCTCGTTCGTGAAGGCCGCCGACGAGGTCGTCAGTCAGGCGGGCGACGATCGCATGAGCCCCGAGCGCGACGCCGACCAGAAGCGCCACCTCGCGCTCCTGGACAAAGCGCTGGCCGCGCTCGACGAGGACAAGCGGGCCGTGTTCGTGATGGCGGAGCTGCAGGGCGAGACCGTGGTGGCCATTGCGGCGGGGCTCGGCATTCCGGTAGACACCGCCTATTCGCGCCTGCGCGCGGCCCGGCAGCTGTTTCGTGCGGCCGCCAAAGAACTTTACGGCGAGCCGCCAGCCTCACCTGCGGCGGACACCATGCAGAGGGTTGGAACATGAAGAGCGACGACGCGCCCATGTGGAACGACCCTGCCGAAGCGCAGTACGTGCGCGAGCTCTTGCAAGCGGGTCGGCAGGCCGATGTGAACTACGACGTGGCCAGTGGCCTCACGCAGCACATGGCGCGCGTGAAGGCGGGCGCTGCGTTGCCACACTGGGCCCGAGGCGGTGCGAGCATCGGCACGGTTGTAGCCTGGGTCGCGGGTCCGATCGTGGTCGCAGGGGTGGTCGCAGGGGTGTGGCTGTCACAGCGTCAGCTGCAACCGATGACTAGCCCCGTCCCGAGCCCGGCCGTGCAGCCGATGGCGACGCCTGCGCCTGCCGTCGTGGCCCCGCAGCCCGCCGCTGCAATCCAAGCAGCGCCCAGCGCGCCCGAACAGGAGCCCAGCATTCAGCGAAGCAACGAGGCGGGGTCGCGCAAGAGCCTGCGCTCACAGGCCGGCGCGAAGTCCGCGCGCGCCGGCCTGGGTTCGACAGGCCTGGGTTCGACAGGCCTGGGTTCGACAGGCCTGGGTTCGTCGGCGAAGTCGCACGGCGGCTCGACGCTTGCGGCGGTCGAACCGGTGCGCATGGCCAGCACGGCTCAGCCTGCGGCGCCCAATGCGGCGGTGGCCCACGCACCCTCTGCGGGCGTCGCGCTTCACGACGAGCGCGCGAGCGCGCGCAAGGCGATTGCGGCAGAGGCAGAGCAGCCCGCGGCCGTTGCGACGGATCGCCAGCCGACAGCTGCAGCGCAGCGCAAGCAAGAGAGCGAATCGCGCCTGGAGCGCGAGATGCAGATGCTGGCAGTCGCGCAGCGGGTGTTGTCGAGCGATCCCGCCCGTGCACTGCGCTTGACCACGCAGGGTGACAAAGAGTTCCCCTCGAGCATGTTCTCCGCCGAGCGCGAGCAGGTTGGCTTGCTCGCCTTGGTGAAGCTCGGCCGGTTGGACGAAGCGCGTCGCATCGGTCAGCCCTTTCTTGCGAAGTATCCGAACGCGCCCTGGAGTCAGCGCCTGCGTCATGCGCTTGCGACCGGTCGCATCGAATAGTCACCGGGCCAGCCGGCTCGCAATCTCGCAGCGCGACGCGCCCCGCAAACATTGGGTGAAGAGCGTCGCGTGGAGACATCCTGATGCGTCTGCCCTCATGGCTCGTGGTCCTGTCGTGTGTGGCGCTGGGCTGCGGTCAATCCACGAACAATGCAGCTGACGCCGGCGGCGCGGGCGGTGGCGCAGCGGGCACGGGTGCCGGCAAGGGCAGCAACGGCTCCGACGGAGGTGCATCCAGCGTGCAGGGCGACGGCGGCACGGCCTCTGCAGCTCAAGACGGCGGCGGCGGCGCGGGCAGCGCAGGTAGCGCAGGTAGCGCAGGTAGCGCAGGTAGCGCAGGTAGCGCAGGCGGGACCGTCGGCATGGGTGGCGTCAATCCACCGATCAAGATTCCGCCGAAGATCGCCGATCTCGCGGCACAGATCGCGGGTGCCGTGTGCGGCGCGCTGCTCGATTGCGTCGGCCCTTCCGAGCTCAGTCAGCTCGTGGGCCGCGAAGATTGCAGGACACGCGTCACCGAAGAGCTCAGCGCCGGTAGCTTCTCGCGCTTGCAGGCCTCGATCGACGCCGGCAAGGTGAGCTACGACGCGTCCCAGCTGACGCCATGCCTCACGGGTATCAAGGCGCTCGGTTGCAAGATCCAGACGGATAGCTTCCCCGCGCAGTGCGAAGCCGCCGTTGGCGGCACGGTCGACATCGGCGGTGCATGCTCCATCAGCGACGAGTGCAAGGGCGACACCTTCTGTCAGATGAACGGTTGTCCGAGCCACTGCGCCGCGTTGCTGAAGGCCGGCGACACCTGCGCCAAGGACGACGACTGCGGCGACAAGCTGCTGTGCACTGGAGGCAAGTGCCAGACGCCTTCGTACGAGGGCGAGGCGTGTGCCGGCACCACGGGTAAGGTGTGTGCGCTCGGTTGAGTTCTGTGAGAACGGCAATCCGAACGACGCGCGCGTGCCCGGCAAGTGCACCCCGCTGCCGGCGGACGGCAAGCCGTGTGCCGCGTCGGGCGTGTGCGCCCCGACTTACGTTTGTGTGATCGAGAACCAGAACACGCTGTGCCGACAGATCCACAACAACGGTGGCAGCTGCGCCATGGACGCGGCCTGCCGTAGTGGCAACTGCGCGATGAGCGTCTGCGCGCCGCCCGCCGTCTGCAACTGATCGTCGAGCTGCGACAATAGCTGATTGGGGTCAGCTGACGAGCAGCCGGCGTCTGCGCGTCACCTGCACGTGTACATCATGCGCTTGGTCTCGTGCGTGGTCGCGGCCTGCACGGTCGCTGAGCAGCAGAAAAAAGCAAAGACTCTCGACGGCTGCAACGGATGCAGGTGGGTGGCGCATTAACTCCTTTGAAAGCCGTCTGCGGCACGAACCGCGTTCCCCTCGTTGTCGCAGGCGGCTTGCGTTCTCTCTTTCTCTCTCCAGTAGCGGCTACGCGACCCATCGGATGCCGTGGCGCGCGAAGCCGTGGCGAGCTTGCGTGCGCGTCGCGATCTGGCGCAGGCCACGCTCGCGCGCAAGGTGCTGCGCGCCCCGCACGCCGGC
>JADGRE010000115.1 GCA_017881185.1 Pseudomonadota bacterium
CGTGCTCCGGGCAGATTCCCGACGGTTGCGGGGGCATGCTGACCTGCACGGGCACGCACGCGTGCTTCGGCTATACGCCCAGCAACTTCGATCCGACCAGCGCGAGCTTCGACCCAGTCAATGCAGTGGCGGTGAGGCTGAACTGCGGCGTGTCGACCTTCGACGGCACGACGGTCGGTAACTGGTGTGGCCAGCCGATGCCGCAGATCGTCGACCAGACGACGCAGGTGGTGTTGGTGTTCTCCAGCCTGACCGTGAGCAGCGGCGCGACGTTGCAGCTGTCGGGAACGAAGCCGGTGGTGTTGGCCGTGTACGGCAGTGCCACCATCGACGGCACGGTCGACGCCAGCGCCAAGGGCGCGGCCTCGGGCGCGGGCGGCAACCTGGCGTGCTCGCCGGGCGCGGGTGGTGCGGGCATGGATCAAACCCCCGCCGACGACAAAGGCGCGAGCGGCGGTGGCGGCGGGGGCTTCGGCGTGGTCGGCGCAGCTGGCGGCAAGGGTGACAATGGCGGTGCCACCATCGGTGCTGCTGGTGCCGTGGGCGGCACGGACACGCTCGTGCCGTTGCGCGGCGGTTGCAGCGGTGGCAGCGGCGGCAAGGGCGGCTCCACGGCCACCACGGCAGGTGCGGGCGGTGGCGGTGGCGGCGCGTTGCAGATCTCGGTCGTGGGCACGCTGGCGATCAGCGGGACCGGTCGGGTGGTTGCAGCTGGCGGCGGCGGACGGCCGGGCGCGGAGGCCGAGGACGGCGGCGGCGGTGGCGGCAGCGGCGGTGCGCTGTTGCTGGAGGGCGGTACGGTCACGGTTGCCAGTGGCGCATGGGTCGCCGCCAACGGCGGCGGTGGCGCGAGCGGCAACGAGTCCAGCAGCGTCAATGGTGCGGTCGGTGCAGATGGCGCGGCTGCCAGCAACGCGCAGGCCAGCGGTGGCGCGAGCGGCAACGGCGGCGGCAAGGGCGGAGCGGGCGGTTGCGCCGGCAAGGCCGCAACCGTTGGCACCGACGGTGCGTGCAACGGCGGCTTCCTGTGCATCGGTGCTACCCGCGGCGCCGCGGGTGGCGGCGGCGGCGGTAGTGTGGGGCGGATTCGCATCAACGGTGGCACTGCCTGTACGCTCTCCGGCAGCTTCAGTCCGGCGCAAGTCACGAACGGGTGCAAGTAAGCCAGCGTCAGACGGCTCCCTTCTGTTGCCGCTGCTCGCAGCGGCAACAGGTGTGGCCACGGCGGCGCGGGCGGCGGTGGTGGCAGCACAGGTCGTATTCGAGTCGACGCGGAGCATGGCTGCGCGCTCTCGGGCATGTTCGGTCCGGCGGCGACGAGTAGCGGCTGTCCCCGAGCGCGGGAGCGCACGCGTGCATGTGCAGGTGTGGTCGTGTGCTTGGGTGTTCACTCGTGTGCGTGTGCACCGCACCTGCGCGTGCGCCGTGGCGCGCGCTGCATGCCCGTTATGCGCGCGCGCACACGCTTGTGATCGCGCGCGCCAATCTAACGATGGATCCTTGCGAATCGCCTGCGTATACTCGCGTTTCGTCCTGCGTTTACGCGACCTTAGACGGTCACGTGCGCGTGCTTGAGTGCACGGCGCGCAGGCTTCGAGGAGCCCATGCCCGATTTCGAGGAGCCCATGCCCGATAACGAGCGAGCCCCCAAACGCGCACCAGCGGATGCGCTGAGCGCTGCGATCGACGCCGCGAAGCGCGAGCCTGCCAAAGCAGCGAACTGGGATCTCGTCGAAGAGCTCGTCGACAACGCGCAGCGTCCGAGCGACGTGCGCGCGCTTTTCCAGAACGTGCTCGCGAAGAAAGATCTGAACGCGTCGACGGCGTCGCAGGTGGGTCAACGCGCTGTGCGTTTCTACGAAGCGTGGTACGGCGAGGATTCCGTCGAGCTGCCGCAGCTGCTCGCGCGCGTGCTCGAGATCGACCCGAGCGCGCAGTGGGCCTTCGAACGCATGACCGTGGCGCTCACCGTCGCCGAGCGCTGGGACGACTTGCTCGCTGCCTATGACCGCGCCATCGAGCGTGCCGACCAGACCGCGCGTCGCATGAAGCTGCTCGACGAGGCTGCGCAGGCGGCCAAAGACTTCGCCGCCGCGCCCGACCGCGCCATCGGCTATATGAATCAGTTGTTCGCGCTCGATCCCGACAACGCAGCGTTGGCGGCGTCGCTCGAACGTCTGCTCGAGCGGCAAGGTCGCTGGAGAGACTTGATCGACCTGTGGGGCTCGCGCATCGAGCTGCAGCCTGCCAAGCAGCAGCGCGAGACGCGCCTGCGCATGGCAGCCTGTCTGCTCGACTCGCTGCAGGACTATCCGGCCGCACTGGCACAGATCGAGCTCGTTCTGAAAGACGCGCCCGAGTACAAGCCGTCGTACGACTTGCTCGAGAAGGTGCTGGGCGCACAAGCCGCGCAGCCAGAGCAACGCCGCCGCGCGCTTTCGCTGCTCAAGGACTACTTCCAGAAGCGTCAGAAGCCGCGCGACGTGGTCGCGGTGCTCGAGCAAGGTCTGGCCTTCGCGAGTGATGCGGAGCGACGTGCCCTGCTGCGCGAGTTGGTGGAGCGCTGGCTCGATCTGCACGAGGACGCGCGTGCGATGCAGAGCCAGGCTGCGTTGCTCGTCATCGAGCCGATGCCCAAGGAGCGCGACGCGTTGCGCGCGCTCGCCGAGCGCACGCGCGACTTCGAGCGCTACGCGACGGCCTTGGTCGAGGCGGCGGCCGCGTGCCCCGAGGTCGCCACGCGCGTCGAGTTGCTCGCGGAGGCTGCGCGCTTGCGCGAGGAGACGCTCGGTCAGTTGGCCCCGGCCATCGAGCTGTATCAGCGCGTGTTCGAAGCGGGCGCGGGTGCGGATGCGACGGTGCAAGCGGGCCGTCGCCTGGTGAGGCTGCTCGAGCAGACCGACCGCGAGCGCGAGACGCTCGACGTGTTGTCGCGCATGAGCGAGCTCGAGCCGGTTGACGCGGTGCGTCGCAGCATGCTGGGCAAGGTCGCGCAGCTCGCCGAGAAGCTCGGCGACAAGGAACGCGCGCAGAGAGCCTGGCGCGCGCGCGTGGTCGACGACGGCAGCGACGTGGAGGCGCTCGAGGCGTTGATTCAGTCTGCCGCCCGCGACAAGGACCATGCGAGCCTCGTGAAACTGCTCACGCAGCGCACCCTCGCGCCGAGCGCCGCCCATCAGCGCAGGAGCGATCTGATCTGGCTCGCACGCGTGTACGCCGACCAGCTGCAGCAGCTCGCACCCGCCATCGATGCCTGGCGTCAGGTGAGCACACAGTACGGTGAAGACGCCGAGGTGGTCACGGAGCTCACCGACTTGCTCAGCCGAGCCGAGCGCTGGCCCGAGCTCGCCGAGCTGCTGAACCACGCCGCCGCGAGCGAAGTCGTGCGCTTCACCGAGCTGCAGACCCAGCTGGGCGATGCGTATCGAGAGCGCCTGGGCAAACCCGAAGACGCCGTGAAGCGCTACCGCGTGGCGTTGCAGGTCGACGCGGCCCACGCCCGTGCGCGTGTAGGGCAACTCGCGCTGCTCGACAACGAACGCTGCCGCGCGCTGGCAGTGGGCTCGCTCGCCGAGGCCTACGCGCAGACCGACGAGTGGCAAAACACCTTGTCGCTGGTGGAGCAGCGGCTACTCACGCTAGAGGCACCTGCCGCGCAAGCCGAGGTGCTCGCCGAGGCCGCGGCGCTGTGGGAAGAGCGTGGGCGTGATCTGAGCAAGGCGCTGGCGTGCTACCGGCGGGCGTTCACGCTCGTGCCGGACGACCGTGCGATCGAGCGGGAGGTCCGTCGGCTCGCCGAGCAGCTGGAACAATGGGACGCCGTCGTGGCTTCGTACCGCGAGACCATTGCGACCGTCGGGCGAGAGACTCCTCGCGTGGCGGAGCTGCGCTACGACGAAGGCGTGACGCTCGAGACCCGCGTGGGCGACCGCGAAGCGGCGCTCGTGGCGTACACCCAAGCCTGCAAGATCACGCCCGACAAGCTCGAGTTCGCGACCGCGGCTGCGCGTCTGGCGGGAGCGCTCGGGCGTTGGGACATCGCGGCGTCGCAGGTGCTCGCGTGTGCCGCCTCTGGCGGTGGCTTGCCTGCGAGCTTGCTTGGCACGCTCGAAGCGGCAGCCCTGCAGGGCAAGAGCTGGGCCCAGTTGTGCGACGCGCTGACCAAGGCAGCGAGCTTCGACGCCGATTCGCTGCCCCCAGCGCTAGCGCGCGATCTGCATGCACGTGTCGCACTCTTGCAGCGCGAACGCTGCAAGGACGACAAGGCGGCCCAGCAGGCGTTGCTGCGCGCGGTGCAGGCCGACCCGACGCATCGCGAATCGCTGCTGGCGCTCGCGCAGCTGCAACGCGTGGCGCCGTCTCAGGCGTTGCTCGACACGCTCGAGCGCATTGCGGAGCTCGACCGGGACAATCTCGACGCACTCCACGAAGCGGCCGAGGTCGCACAGGAGCCGCTGCGCGATGCCAAGCGCACTCGCGCACTGCTCGACGCCCTGCATACGCGCGCGCTCTCCCTGTGGCGCCACGACCGCAAGGCGACGGGCGCACGCGAAGCGCAAGCCACCACGGCGTGGGCCATCGAGCGCTTGCGTGATTTGCACTTGGCCGCGGGAGACACGCGTGCCGCGCTCGAGTTGCTCGTCGATTCCGCCAGCTTGCCGCTGCCGGCCGAGCTCACGCTGCAGATGCGTCATCAGGCAGCCGAGCTGGCGCGTGGACCGCTGTCGGATGCACCGCGCGCGATTGCGCTCTATCGCGACATCCTGGCGCAGGGGCCGCGTGATGTCCGCGCCATCGAGGCGCTCGCCGAGCTGTATGCGCAGGCCGATCGCTTGCCGGAGTTGCTCATGCTGCGCCGCCACGAGCTTGGTCTCGATGTGTCGGTCGAGCGCCGCCTGGCGCTGCGCCTGGAGCTCAGCCGGCTGCTCGGCGAGATGGAAGCACGCGGCGATCGCGTGGCGTCGCTGGAAGCAAACCTCGCGGAACGACCCGGACATCGGCCCTCACTCGAGGCCCTGGCTGCGCTGCTACGGGCGCAGAGCCGCTTCGCGCAGCTGGCCAGCGTGCTCGAAAGCCAAGCGCGCGCGCTCGGCGAACAAGGTCGCAGCCACGACGCGGCATGGTTGTGGCGTGAGCTCGCCAAGTTGCGCGAGCACGAGCTTCACGACGTCATGGGCGCGATGGCCGCCTACCGTGAGCTGCACACCCTCGAGCCCTACGGCGATGCGAGCGAGGCCCTCGCCCACTTGCTGGCGGGCCTCGGCGATCACTCCGGCGCGGCAGAGTGGCTGGAGATCCGTCTTGGCACCGCGCCTCCCGACACGCGCGCGATCACGGCGATCGATCTCGCCCGTGCCCACATCGAGGCCGGTCAACTGGCGCGCGCACGCGGTTGTCTCGAGCAAGCGCTGGCGCAAGATCCGCAGGTCCAAGAAGCGCGCGAGCTGCTCGCGCAGCTCTACCGTCAAGACGCCCAGCACGAGCAGCTGGCACGCTTGCTCGCACAGGGCGCCGAGCTGGTGAGCGAGCCCGAACGCCGCCTGGCCTATCTGCGCGAGGCCGCCGACCTCTACTACGACAAGCTTGGCGCGCCCGATCGCTCCATTCCCGCGCTGGCGCGCGCCGTGGAGCTCGCGCCCGAAGATGCTCGTCTGCGCGCGATGCTGGCCGAGGGTCTGCGTGTCGCGGGCCGCTTCGACGAAGCGCGTGCCCAGCTCAAGAGCTTGATCGACGCCTTCGGCCGCCGCCGCTCACCCGAGCGCGCCGACCTGCACTATCAGCTGGCCCGCGTGGCCGAGTCCGCAGGCGCGATCGACGAAGCGCTGAGCGAGCTCGAGCACGCCACCAAGATGGATCTCGCGCATCAGGCGGCGTTGCACATGTTGGCGCGCCTGGCCCGCGACCAAGGCGATCTCGACCGCGCCGAGCGTGCGTTCCGCGGCCTCTTGCTCGTGGTGCGCCGGCAAAAGGCCGAGGATGCCGGCGCGCTGGGCGCGAGCGAAGTGTTCTTCGAGCTGTATCGCATCGCCGTTGCACGCGGGCACAAGGAGCAGGCCGACGAGCTGCTGGAGTCTGCGATGGAAGGTGCGGCGCAGAGCGAGGTCGAGGCGCGGCGCTTCACCGCGCTCTTGCGCGCGCGCGGCGAGACCGAGCTCCTGCTGCGCGTGCTCGATGCGCGTATCTCGCTGGCGCGCGAGCCGGAGCTGCTCGCGGAGATCTTGTCGGCCAAGGCCGACGTGCTGGAGCAGAGCGCGGACAAACGCGGCGAGGCCATCGAGACGCGCTTGCGTGCGCTCGAGCTCGATCCGAGCTCCGACACGCTGCACCGCGCCACGGCCACGCTCGCGGCGCGCATGGACGAGCTGCCGAGATACCTCGATGCAGTGTCGTCGTTGATCGACGAGACCACACGCAAGCGCACGGCCGACAGTGCGCGGCAAGCGGCACAGCTGACGCTGCGGTTGGGGCGCGTCATCGCCGATCAGCTCGGTGATCTCGACCGCGCGGCAGGCCTGTTCGCCAAGGTCGAGGCCTCCGGCGAATGCGTGGTCGAGGCTTGGCTCGCCATGGCACAGGTTGCAGGTGCACGCGGCGATCGTGCGGAGCAGCGTCGCGTGCTGTCGCGCATCGCCGGCCTCGACCCGGGCCAGGCCGACAAGCGCGAGCGCGACGAAGCGCGCTTCTTGCTCGCCGAGCTGGAGCTGGGCGACGCGCAGACGCTCGATGCCGGCGTGGAGTCGTTGCGTCAGGCGCTCGGTCAGAATGCGGACTACGCACGCGCCAAGCAGGCCTTGAACAAGGCGCTCGAGCTTGCACCCGAGAACGCCCCGGTGTTGGCCGCGTTCGAGCAGGTCGCGCGTCAATCGCGCGACGATCTCATGCTGCTCAGCTTCCTCGAGCGGCGCAGCCAGGCTGGTGCGGCCGCGTTCGAAGACACGCGCGAGGGCATCGAGCTGGCGCTGCGCATCGGCGAGCTTGCCCGCGCCGAAGCGCTGCTCACGCGCGCTGCGGCGCTCGCCCAGAAGAGCAAGACCCCCGAGGACACCACCTGGGTGTTCTCCGGCTTGGCCGAATGTCGACTGCAGGCGGGCGACGTGCGCGGCGCCATCGCGCAGCTGCGCAAGGCTCTCTCTGTCGCGAGCGAGGAAGAAGCACTCACGCTGGCCCGCGAGCTCGCTGCCTTGGCCGCCGGTCCGGGTGGTGATCTCGAAGCCGCGGCCCAGGCGTACACGAAGCTGCTCGA
Source organism: Pseudomonadota bacterium (assembly GCA_017881185.1). Lineage (GTDB taxonomy): Bacteria > Myxococcota_A > Polyangia > Polyangiales > JAFGIB01 > JADGRF01. Next base: position 7,244 of record JADGRE010000115.1, read on the forward strand.
TCGCGATCCCTCGGACCGCAGCCTGTGGGAGCCGATGCTGGCGGTGCTCACGAAGATCAAGGACCGCAAGCGCTTCGAGGCGTTCGTAGCACAGACCTTGCAAGTGGTTCTGCCTGTCGAGGATCGCGTGTTCCTGCAGCTAGAGCACGCGACGTTCCTGGCGGACGTGGTGCGCAAGGACAAAGACGCCGTCTCCGTGCTCAAGCAGCTGCTCGAGGAAGATCCGACGAACCTCGAGGCTACGGATCGCCTATTGGGCATCTACCAGCGTCACGGCATGGACGACGCGCTCGCCGAGCTGCTGAAGCAGCAGTTCGATCGCGCGCGCGACGAGCGCAGCGTGCCCATGATCACCGAGCTGGGTCTGCGCTTGGGTCAGCTCTATGGCGCGGCGCACGCGGACGAAGCGTGCGACGCGTACCGCGCTGCGCTCGAGTGGGAACCCGAGCACCGCGGTCTGCTCGCTGCACTAATCGAGCGGCTGCCCCAAGATGCCGACGCGCGCGAGCGCGCCGAGCTGATGCAGCGCTTACTCAGGAGCGAGACGGGCGCGGCCGCGGCTGCGCTCGCGACGCAGCTGGCCGACATCTGGTCTGGGTTCTCGGAGCAGGACGCGCTGCGCGAGGCGCTCGAGATCGGCTACCGCGCGTATCCCGAAGACGACGCGCTGCGCGACCGTCTCGAGGCGTTCTACGCCGACAACCAGCTGTGGCTGCCGTTGGCGCAGCTGATGGCGGCAGAAGCCGCACGCCTCGGCAGTAGCATGGTAGCGGTGGCCCGGCTGAAGAACGCCGCCACGCTCTACCGTGACAAGCTGTCCGATGTCGAAGGCTCGGCGCAAGCGCTGCGTGCCGCGCTGCAAATCGTGCCAGAAGACTTGTCACTGCTGGCCGAGCTTGCGCGCAACCTCGCAGCCGCGGGGCAACACGACACCGCCATCGCCGATGTCACGCGCCTGGTCGACGGACACCCGCAGGCGGACAGCGGTCGCGTGGACTTGTTGCGTGTGCGCGCTGATCTCCTCGCGAGTGTGGGTCGCGTCGCGGACGCCTCACTCGATCTCGAAGCCGCTTACGCAATCTCGCCCACCGAAGTGGCACAGAACCTCGTCGAGGTGCTGGACAAGCTGCGCACCAGTGCGCATGAGACCGACGAGCTCGCTGCCGAACGCGAGTCGAGCTTGCGCCTCACGCGTGTGCTCGACGCCGGCGGTCAAGGCGATCGCGCCCGCGACGTGCTGGCGAGCTGGGTGGCGCGCGATCCTTCCGACATCGAATGCCTGCGCGAGCTGCGCGCGCGCGATACCGCCGCCGGCCGCTTCGACGAAGTGGCGAAGACCTGCACGCGCCTCATCGCCGTGGAGCAGAACGCGGCGCGCATCGACGCCGCCATCGGGTTGTCGGAAGCGTACGAGAAGCTCGGCCGCCCGGAGGATGCGCTCGCAGGCTTGCTCTCGGTGCATCGTCAGGAGCCCGACGCCACGGCGATCCGCGATCGCTTGCGCACGCTGCTCGAAACGCTCGGCCACAAGCGCGAACTCGCGGGCCTGCTCGTGGGCGATGCCGAGCTCGAGGCCAACGTCACGAACAAGCTCGCGCTCCTGCAGCGTGCCGCGCAGCTCTACCTCGACATGGACGACGCCCAGACCGCCACCGTTCCGCTCGGCCAGGCCATGGAGCTCGCGCCCGACGACGACCGCACGCGTCTTCTGCTCGTCGACATCCAGATTCGTCTGGGTCGCACCGAGGAAGCCACCGCCATCGTCGACCAGGCCATGAATGCACACAAGCGCCGGCGCTCACCCGAGCTCGCACAGTTCCAGGTGCGCATGGGTCGCATCTGCGCGCTGCGCGGTGACCGCGCTTCGCAGCTGAAATGGCTCAACACCGCGCTCGACACCGACCGCAAGAGCGGCGAGGTCGCCTCCGAGCTGGTCGAGGTCTCGATGCTCATCGAAGACTACGACACTGCCATGAAGGCGCTGCGCACGCTCACCATGATGGAAGACCCGAAGCCCATCACTCGAGCTATCGCCTTCCTCAAGCAAGCCGAGATCGCGCTGGCGCGCGGAGACGCTCACCGTGCGCAGCACTGGGCACGCAAGGCCAAGTCGCTCGACGAGGGCCTCGTCGCGGCCGACGAATTCCTGGCACGCATCGGCGGCTGACGGCGGCGCTCGCCGTTTCGTGGCGGAGCGTCTTGCCACAGCGCGTGGAGCAGCTCGGTGTCACGCGAGTCGAGCGAAGCGGCAGGTCGGTCGCTGTTAGTCGCTACCAGTTGTGTAGCCGCGATGGCCACGCCGTGTCGCTTGCGCTTGTCTCGAGCCTGTTCCTTGCGTGCTCTTGCCATGCCCGACACCAATCTAACTGATTGAAATTGCATGGTAAAATTCTGTGATTGCAGATCCTGATGCAAGCGCATCTTGGGGACCTATGCTAAAAATGCGCTCTGGTGGGTCATACCATGCAGGGGCCCCTATTCGGTTGTGCGAAAAAAGGGTACAGTCCCTATCTTGGTAGCTGTGTAAGGGTTTGCGCCGCGCCAGTCGGGGTTGTCACTCCGTTCCAGGATTTCATCGGAAAGGACCGACTACGATGAAGATTGTTTGCGAGAGCTGTCACGCCAAGTACCAGATCCCCGACGAGCGTGTCGCGGGCCGCAAGCTCAAGATCCGCTGCAAGCGTTGCGGTGAGATGGTGATGATCGACGGCTTCGGCCTCGAGCCCGCCACCACTGTCGCTGCGGTCGACGTCGCCACCGGCAAGCACGCCGCGCCGGCTGCGGGCATCGAGTGGCACGCCAGCGTCGAAGGCGAGAACTACGGTCCGTTCGATCAAGCGCAGCTGCTCGCTTGGCTCGCCCAGACCCCGGAAGCCTGGGATGCGTACGTTTGGCGCGAAGGCTTCTCCGGATGGATCGAAGCGCGCACCTGCAGCGAATTGGTGAACGCCGCTGGCGGTGCCGCGAGCTTGCCGCCTGGCGCTGCGATCCCCGCCCCGACCGAGGATGAAGGTCCGACGCGCATGTTCCAGGGTGGCCCGGTCATGGAGCCAGCTCCGCCGGCCCGTCCGCAATCCGCGAGCCCCAGCAGCCGTCCGCGCGTGAGCGTGTCGCGCGCTCCTTCGGCGCCAGCGCATCCGGGCGCGCCATCCGCTCATGCAAGCTCGCCCAGCTCGCCCGCACTGCGTGCCAGCCACGGTGTCAGTCAAGCGCCGAGCTCGCGCGTGAATGTGGCTCCCGCGCGCCCGAGTCAGACGCCGCATTCTCGTCCGAGCATGTCAGCTGCCACGGCGAGCGCGCCCGCGTACGACGCCGTCCCCGAGCCGCAGCTGCGCGCGCCGTCGTCCATCCGACCGGCTGCGCAGTCTGCACCGCGCATGTCCCCGGCGTCGTCGCCGCGCGTGAGCGCTGCACAGGCGTTCGCCGGTGAGCGCCACGAAGACTCGGTGTTGTTCTCCACGCGCAACCTGCAACAGGTCGCGCGCACCTCCAGCGCGCCGCCGGGTTTCACGCCCAGCGCGCAGGCTGGCTACGCCCGTGGCGATGGCTCGGGCCTCATCGACATTCGCGCGCTCGCGTCGCTGGCTCGTCAGCAACCGAGCGTTGCACCGCCCATGCCGCACTTGCGCGGCTCGCAGCCGGTCGAATACAGCCACGGCGAAGAGTCGCGCGTGGTGTTGCAGCAGGCGGGCGCGTTCAACCGCATCGACAGCTTGGCGCCCGTTGCCACCAATCGGCCCAGCAGCAATGCCTTGCCGTTGGCGATCTTCGGTGGCTTCGGCTTGGTCGCGGCCGCGGCGTTTGCAGCGATCGTGATTACGCGCAGTCAGGCTGCGCCCGTGGCGGCGGTGACGCTGGCGCAACCTGCGTTGGCAGCGGCCGCCATGCCGAGCGCGCCGCAGCAGGCCGAGCCGGCGCAACCCACCGCGCAGCCAACAGCCGAGCTTGCCAAGCCCGAGCCTGCGGCCGAGCCGACCGCGGCCGCGGTAGATGCCAAAGATTCCAAAGCCGAAGCGGAGCCTGCCGTCGTGGCCGAGCCCACGCATGCCGCGACTCGCACTGCCGATGCCAAGGGTGCGGGCAAGCGCCGCGTGCGCAGTGCGCGCAGCACCGACGGCGACAAGAAGAGCACCACGCCCGAAGAGAAGACCAAGGACAAAGACAAGGACAAAGACAAGGCCGGCGCACCGCCGTCGCTCGACGACGTGATGCTGGCCGACAAGGGCAGCGATGCGAAGCCCGCGAAGGCTGCGAAGGACGAGCCCGCCCCGGCGCCCGAAGAATCCAAGCCCGCCCCTGCTGCCAAAGAGAGCGCAGACGTCGACGACCTGCTGGGCGCCAAGCCTGCGAAGCAGCCGGCCAAGTCGCGTTCCATCGACGACCTGCTCGACGGAGCGGTCGAGAAGAAGAAGGAGCCCGCGGCAGCGGTTGCCGAGAATCTTCCCGAGTCGCCGTCGCGTGACGAGACGCTCGCCGCCATGCGTGGTGTGGAGTCGGCGGTGCAAGCCTGCGGCAACGGCGCAACCGGCACGGCCAACGTGTCGATCCAAGTTTCGGGTGCCACCGGGCGCGTGACCAGCGCCAACGTCGAGGGCATCACCGGCGCGCCAGGTTCGTGCATCGCGAAGGCGGTGCGAGCGGCGAAATTCCCCCACTTCTCCAAGGCGTCGTTCGCCGTGAAGTTCCCCTACCGGCTTCAGTAGTCCAGACGACAAGTCGCCAAGCCCGACAAAGATCATCCCGCAGCTGCAGGCGTCGTTCGCCGGCAAGCCGGTGGAGTTTGCGGTCAAGTCGAAGTGAGCCCAAGGCCATTGCGGGGCTCGGCGCTGCCGTGACCTTCGGCCGATCACGGGCAGCGTGGCGGACTAGCAGCAGCTTCGCGCAGCGCGGCAAGCCACGGATCTTGCGCGGCACCGGGCAAGGCCGAGGCCTGTGCGAGGAACGCGCGCACGCTCGCGGCGTCACCGCGACGCAGCGCCAGCTCCTGCGCACCGAGTAAGGTCTCGCGCGAGTCGCCTTCGGCTCTGGCGTGTGCGAATGCAGTCTCCGCTTCGGCCAGCGCGCACAGCTGTGTTGCGACCAGCGCGTGGTACGCGTGCACGACGGGCACGCCCTGGGCGCCGAAGGCGGCGCGTCGCAAACGCGCAAGCGCAAGGCGCAGCCGCGTGACCTCCGCGGCGTTGGCTGGCGCGCGCAATCCGTCGCCCGGGCCGGCGCGCAGCTGCGCGCGCAGCGACAAGAGCGCGCGCACCCAGCTGCGGTAGCCCAGGGTGTTGTCGTGCGTTGGCAAGCGGCCGAGCTCGGCGAGGAGGCTGGCCGCCTGGGTCTCGTTCGCAGCGAGCAGCCCGCCCGGTTCGTATTCGGGAATCAACGCGAGCGGGGTGGGTGGCTGGCCGTCACGCAGCACGACGCTGCTGCGCACGAACACCGCGTCGCAGTCTTCGATGCTCGCGAGCGTCCAGTCGCTGCGCGCACGCAGGTGGGCGAGCAGCAGGCGGTGCGGCTTGAAGGTGTGGCGCACGATCACCGTGTCGACTTTGTAGTCTTCGAGCAGCGAGCGCAGTGCAGCTTCATCCGAGAACGCGGCGCGTACGCGCCACATGTGCTCGGGTCCATAGAAGGGTGCGCGACCATCTTGCAGGAAGTGCGCGCCCGGGAGCTCGAACATCAGAAACCACGAGTCTTCCACGGTCGCGAGCACGCGCGGCCGAGGAAAGCTCTGCGCCAACCACGCGGCGCTGCCGGCGGGCAGGGCGTGGAGGTCCGGCCCGTGTCCGATGCCCACGTAGGGTGGCAAGCGCGTGAAGCTCCAGGTTACGACGACAGCTGCAACTGCAGTCGTGCCCGCGACAGCACCCGCGAGCTTTCGCCAGGGTGCTTCGCGTAGCAGGTTCGCGAGCCCCACAGCCACGGCCGGGGCGCCGAGCAGCACGTACTCCGCCACGAAGCGGATCGAGCGAAAGCACGCCACGGCCAGCAGCACGTTGCACAGCAAGAGCGCGCGGCCCGCGCCACCGCTGCGCCACAACCACGGCGCACACACGAGCAAGAGCGCACTCTGCAAGAGCGGCGCCAGCAGAAACCACAGCGGGTCGCTCGGTTCCCAAGCTGACCACTCGCTCACCAGCACCCGGTACTCGGGCTGTGTCAGGTGCGCGATCGCGTCGGTCAAGATGGCCGGCCCGTAAGGCGAGACGCACGATGCCAAGAGCTGCAGCAAGAGCAAGACGGTGAGCTCTCGGCGCGCGACGCCTAGCCACCATGCGCAGCCGAAGTGGATGCTGGTTACGGCCAGCCCGAGCAGATGACTGCCGTGCAGGTTGACCCAGAGCGCGTGCGCGAGCCCGAGGCCCAGCACGAACGCTGTGTCCACGCCACGGCGTCCTGCGCCCCAGGCGCGCATCAGGTACGACAGCCCGATCCAGTAGAACGCGACCAGTGGCAACGCGACCATCTCGGGCCGTTCGCTGAAGCGGAAGCGCGCGGCGGGAATTGCCGTCACGAGCATCAGCGCACACAGCAGCGCGGCCCGCGCTCCGCCACGCAAGTGTGCGAAGCCGACGAGCAGCGCGCCTGCCGCCGTGAGCAGCACACACTTGCAGCCGAGCAGCGCGTCCACTCCGGACCACGCATACAGCCGATAGCTCAGTAGATCGCTGAGCCACTCGTAGTTGCGCCACAACGCAGGCTGCGCACGCCAGAACGAGAAGCTGTCACGCAGCGGCACGTGTCCGAGCAGCGCGATCTGGCGGCCCTGCGCCAGGTGCCCGAAGGTGTCTGGGTTGCTCACCGGGTACAGGCCCGCGACACACAGCGCCGCGCCTGCGACCAGATAGGCGAGCCAGACCAAGCGCGCGTGTTCGTTCGCGCCGAGCGCCGAAGCAGTGGCCGCTTTGCTCGGACCCATGACTTGCCATCTTAGGGCAGCTGCCGCTTGCACGGCACCTTTCGCGCGCCCGCGGTGACAAAGACTCGCCGCACATCGGCCGGCACCGGGCATTGGCGCGCAACGCACGGCGGTCTATACAGCCAGGCACGGAGGCGCCCACCGGTGAACAAGCCAGACTACCCGCTCGAAGGCCTGCGCGTGCTCGATCTCTCGCGCGTGCTGGCGGGTCCGTACGTGGGCCGCATGCTGTGCGATCTCGGCGCCGAGGTGGTGAAGATCGAGCCGCCCGAGGGCGACGTCACCCGCAACTGGGGCAAGGTCGTGGCGGGTTTGTCGGGCTACTACACGCAGCAGAACGTGGGCAAACACGACATCTGCATCGACTTGCGAAAGCCCGGCGGCCCCGCGCTCGTGAAGCAGCTGGCCGCGAAAGCCGACGTGCTCATCGAGAACTTTCGTCCCGGCGTCATGGCGCAGTATGGCTTATCGTACGACGCGCTTGCCGCGGCCAACTCGCGCTTGATCATGCTGTCCATCAGCGGCTTCGGGCAGAGCGGCCCAGAGTCGCAGCGGCCTGCGTATGCGTCGGTGTTGCATGCCGAGTCAGGCATCGTCGCGCGTCAGGCCGCGACCGATGGCACGCCGCCGGTCGATCCGCGCGTCTCGATCGCCGACATGAATGCAGCCTTGCACGGCACAGTGGGTGTGTTGTCGGCGTTGCACCTGCGTCAGCGCACGGGGCTCGGCCAGCACATCGACATCGGCATGCTCGACACCATGATCGCGACCGATGACTACGCGCACATGGCGCTCGATGGCGTGCCGAATCCGCATGGCATCGTCAACGATGTCTGGGAAGTCGTGGGCGGACACATCGTGGTGTCCGGCGACTTCCGCTGGGTGTGGCGACAGCTGAACGAGCTCTGCGGCTTGGCAGACCCAACGCCCGCAGGCGCGCCGCTGAAGGAGAAGATCGCTACACGGCGCAAGGCGGTTGCACAGTACCTGCGCTCGTTCGGCCAGCGCAGCGCGCTCTACGCTGCGCTCGACAAGGCGAACCTCGCCTGGGGCAACGTGCTCAGCTCGGAGCAAGCCATGCAGTCGGAGACCCTGGCGGCACGCGAATCACTGGTGGAGATCGACGACCGCGACGGTGGCAAGCGCCGCGTGGTGCGCTCCCCGTATCGTTTCTCGGCCGCCCAAAGCGGCGTGCGCGGCCTCGCCCCACACCGCGGCGAGCACAACCGAGAGGTGATGCAACGCTGGCTAGGGTTGGCAGCGGACGAGATCGCTGCATTGATAGGCAACGGAGTGTTGTTGAGTGACGAGCGGGCGTGAGTGCGAGAGCGGATCGTCCCCGCTGCACCGTTAGCCAAGAATCTCCCGCTCTCGGTCCCTCCAGCGCTTGCAGCCTATGAAATCGTTGGGAAAACTGCTTCAGTGCTCGCCGCCGGGGGGTGGGTCGTGGTACACGGACCTCTAGCGTCATGGCCGATACGGCGGTCCGCAGATTCCTCGAGCTCGTTCAAAAGGAGTTGGCAGCGGACGACGTTCGCGCCGAGCTCGGCGGGCGTGATCCGAACGCGCCCGAGCTAGTGTTCAAGAACCTGGCCGGCGGCTGGCGCATCGTCGCGGTGTTCGACACTGCGCCCGCGGACCGACAGAGCGCGCAGAGCAAGCTCGACCGGCTTGCCGATACCTTCTCGCACACCCTTGCAGACATTCACGGGCCGCCGCTGCCGCGCGGTGGCAGCACCATTCCGGCGCGACGCCTCGACGACGCGCTCGAAGCCTTGCGTGCGCGCACCGGTGCAGTCGCCGCGGTGGTGATTGATGGCAATTCGCCAGTGCTGTGGGGTAGCTCGGATACCGAGCGCGACTTCGTCGACGTCGAGAGCTTCGCCAAGATCGGCGTCGCGCTGCACACCGCACGCGCGCGCGGCCTCACGCTCGACCAGCTACCGCTGCACGACGCCGATGCCCTGGTCGCCATGCTGCGCAGCCGCGGTATCGAGCGCATGGTGGGCGACCTCTTGTCGTTGCTCATCACCGCCGAGCACGACGAGTCCACCGTGCGACACCGCGTGCTCACGGCGCTGGCCATCGCCGACGTGCGCTCACGCGTGCACCGCGGCGAGCACGTGCGCACCGTGCACCACGAAGCGCAGTACGGCTATATCGCGCGCGGCTTCGCCAACATCTACCAGATCATCGAGGTGTTCGCGGGGCCGTTCTCCGAGCTGCACGTGGAGTCCGCGGTGTTGCACACGCTGCCCACGATCGAAGAGCTGCTGTTCGCGCTGCCGCCCGTCGACCCACCACCCGGCAAGGGCCAGGTCATTCGGCTGCGGCCGCGTGGCGGCTGAAGCAGCTGACGCGTGCTGGCGCGCTTGCCGATGTGACACGCGTTCACTTGGCGTGCCGATAGCGCGCGATCTGCGTGGCTGGCGGATTCACGCGTAACACACCGTTGTCGGCGTCCACCATCACGGTGTCGTCTGGTCGCAGCCAAGCGAAGAGGCCGGGCACGTCGGACAGCACGGGGATCTGCGCCGCTCGCGCCACCGCCACGCCCAAGCTGCTCGGCTCGATCTGTCCGGCGCTGACGATGGCGGCACCCTTGAGCCCCACCACCACGAGCGCGACCATCGCGGTGAGTCGCTCGGCCACGATCAAGACCGAGCCCGCGTTTGGTAGCGCAAACGCGCACGCCGATGCAGCGACCAAGAGGCACAGGCTCTCGACCTCTGCCGCGCGCTCTTCGAGCATGGGATCGGGGGCGCCGCCTGCAAAGCTCGCCACGGCGTATTCGCGCGCGACCTGCTTGAGCCCGGGCACGAGGCCCAGGCGTCCACATTGCTCGTGCACCGTGTCACGCAGGCGCTGGTCATCGAGCATGAGCGCGTACGAACGCAGTCGACGCAGCTCGGTGTCGCCCAGCTGTGGCTCGACCTTGCGTACGGCGCGCCGCACGATGCCTTCCATGTCTTCGAAGGCTTGTTCTGCGAGCAGCGCCGGGTCGTCCATGTGCGAAGCGCGCTCGCGGATCGCTTCGAGCGTGCCGAGCATGATCGCGCGTCCGAGCACCTGGCCCTTCACCAGCGGCATGCCGAGCAAGCGCGCCGAGCGCGATGCGAAGTCGGTATTCTCCCCACGCGCAGTCTCGAGTGCGTAAGCGAAGGTGGTCGCGAGCGCCGTCGCCAGCGCCACCTCGGTGTTGGCGAACGCGTTGGCCTCGCCGCGCTGCAACACCAGCACGCCGGCGACTGCGCCGCGCGCGAACAGCGGGATCGCGAGGAAGCTCGGGTAGCGCTCTTCGCCCAGCTCGGGGATGTGCTTGTAGTGGCTGTCCTCCGCGGCGACCGACGCCGAGATCGGTCTCATCACTTCCGCAGCCGTGCCCGTGATGCCTTCACCCATGCGCAAGCGCACAGTGCCGACCGCGGAGCTGGGGAAGCCGACGTTGGCGCGCATCACCAGGTAGTCGCCATCCTTGGCTTGTTCGCGCACGTACACGCTCACGATGTCGGCGTGCGCGATCACCGCGACTTGCTCGCACATGGTCTTGAGCACGCTGGGCAACGGGCCGGGCCGGCGGGCCTCCTCGATCAGACGCAGGATGCCGTCGATCCGGAAGTCGTCGTCCTTGTGGATCTGCATCCGGATCGCGCCGGGGCTGCTCTGCTTGGGCTCCTGCATGGCGCCCAGTGTAAGCGCGGCCTGGCCCACCGCAACGTCCGCTCTGGCAAAGCTCGGCGCTGCGCGCTACAGCAGCGGCGTGGGTCAACTCGGACGCGCGCTGCTCACCCTCGGCCTCGTGCTCGTGGGCCTGGGCCTGGCCGTCATGCTGGGTGAGAAGCTGGGCCTCGGGCGCTTGCCCGGCGACATCGTCTGGAAACGCAAGCACACCACCGTCTACTTCCCGATCGTGACCAG